>ONCR01000065.1 GCA_900316345.1 uncultured Eubacteriales bacterium
AAGCTTGTTGAAAGAGGTAAATCCCAGGGTAATCTCTCCGCTCAGGAAATTGATACCGTTATTGTTGAAATGGACCTTGACGTTGACGAGCTCGAAAAGCTTAACGATATGCTTGACGCCGCTAATGTTACTATTATTGACGACTTTTCAGCTGAGGCGCTGAGCGGTATCCCGCTTGAGGTTGACCTTCCCAAAGAAACCGATGCTGCTGATACCATTGCCGTTAACGATAATGCCGCAATGGACGACCCCGTTAAGGTTTATCTTAAGGAAATCGGAACAATTCCGCTTCTTTCCGGCGAAGAGGAGCAGGTTCTTGCAATGAGTATCGCCGACGGCGATGAAAAAGCTAAAAAGAAGCTTGCCGAAGCTAACCTTCGCCTTGTTGTAAGCATCGCAAAAAGATATGTAGGAAGAGGAATGCAGTTCCTTGATTTAATTCAGGAGGGCAATCTCGGATTAATTAAAGCGGTTGATAAGTTCGATTATAACAAAGGCTTTAAGTTTTCAACCTACGCAACCTGGTGGATTAGGCAGGCTATTACAAGGGCTATCGCCGACCAGGCAAGAACAATAAGAATTCCCGTTCATATGGTTGAAACCATTAATAAGGTTAAAAAAGCAAAGTCACAGCTGCTTCATATCAGCGGCCATGAACCTACTCCCGAAGAAATTTCGGATTATCTTAATATGCCTGTTGATAAGGTACGCGAAATTCTTCGCGTTGCGCAAGACCCTGTATCTCTTGAAACGCCAATCGGTGAGGAGGAGGATAGCCACCTCGGCGACTTCATTCCCGATGACGACGCGCTTGCGCCTGCTGACGCCGCTTCAATGAGTCTTCTTAAGGAGCAGCTTGCGGACGTTCTTAAAACATTAACTCCAAGAGAGGAAAAGGTTCTTTCGCTTCGCTTCGGGCTTGAGGATGGTAACCCGAAAACGCTTGAAGAGGTTGGCAAGGAATTTAACGTAACCCGTGAGAGAATAAGACAGATTGAAGCAAAAGCGCTTCGCAAGCTTCGTCATCCGAGCAGAAGTAAAAAATTAAAGGACTTTTTGGATTAATGGAACAAAGCAAGATTGACAGAATTAACGAGCTCGCAAGAAAAGCAAAAACCGAGGAGGGCTTAACTCCGCAGGAACGCGACGAGCAAAAAATCCTCAGGCAGGAATATATCAATTCGTTTAGGGCGAGTTTAATTTCTCAGCTTGAGAATACATATGTTGTTGACGAAAAGGGAAATAAAAGGAAATTAGGACGAAAGAATAAAGATGTCTAAACTGATAATTATTGAAGGCCTCGACGGCTCGGGAAAATCAACTCAAACAGCCCTGCTTGAGGAGTATTTTCAAAAAAACGGAGTAATATACAAAAAAATAAAGCTCCCTGATTATGAAAGCAAATCAAGCACGCTTGTTAATATGTATCTTAACGGCGAATTCGGCAAGAACGCAGATGATGTTAACCCTTATGCCGCTGGAGCTTTTTACGCTGTTGACAGATATGCTTCCTATAAGCTTAAATGGGAAAAAGACTATGAAAGCGGAACGCTTATTCTTGCTGACAGATATGCAACCTCAAATTCCATTTATCAGATGGAAAAGCTTGATAAAAGCGAATGGAAAAGCTATCTTGACTGGAGCTTTGATTTTGAATATAACAAAATCGGAATCCCGAAGCCAGACCTTGTAATCTATCTTGATATGCCTATTGAAATTTCGCAAAGGCTTATGACTTCGAGATATAACGGAGATGAAAACAGGAAGGACGTTCATGAAAAGAATATCCGTTTTCTCGAAAACTGCAGGGAATCGGCGCTTTTTGCCGCTTCTGTTCAGGGCTGGAGGGTTGTTGAATGCTCCGACGGTGAAAATCCGCTTTCAATAGGGGAAATTCACAATAAGATTAAAGCTATTATAAACGACGTAATAAAATTTTAACTGAGGTAGATTATGGTTTATGTATTTTTAGCTGACGGCTTTGAAATAATTGAAGCCCTCGCTCCTGTTGATATGCTTACAAGAGCGGGCGTATCCGTAAAAACGGTTGGCGTAACGGGCCCTTACGTTAATTCCTCATGCGGAGTTTGCGTTAAGGCTGATTTAACAGCCGATGAGTTCAGCTTTTACGATGTAGAGGCTGTCATCCTTCCAGGCGGAATGCCCGGAACGCTTAATCTTGCAGGTAATACGGTTGTTCAAAAAGCAATTGATAACGCTGTTAATAGCGACGTGCCCGTTTGCGCTATCTGCGCGGCGCCGTCAATTCTCGGCGCGAAGGGACTTTTAAACGGCAAAGAAGCCATTTGTTTTCCGGGTTTTGAGGATAAGCTTGAGGGCGCTGTTCTTTCGGATAAATCCGTTGTAACCGACGGTAATTTTATAACTGCTAAGGGCGCAGGTGTATGTATTGAATTCGGTCTTGAAATTGTTGAAAAGCTAAAAGGCCGTGAAATCGCCGAAAAAATAAGAAAATCAGTTCAATGTGCAAATTAGAAAAGAACGCGCTTCGGCGGGTAATGCAAAATAAACGGCGTGAAATTGATAATAAAATACAAAGGGATAATCTGATATTTGAAAATCTTCTTAAGGTGAAGGAATTTGTAAATGCAAAGGCTGTTTTATGCTACGCCTCGCTTGAAGATGAAATAAATACCGATTCTATAATCAATTTCGCTTTATCCTACGGCAAAATTACAGCACTGCCGAAATGCTTAAATAATAAGGGAATTATGAGCTTTCACAGCATTACTTCTCTAAATGAGCTTAAAATCGGTTCTTTCGGGATAAGAGAGCCCGTAAATTCCAAAACAGATTTTACCGATTTCGGTAATTCGGTTGTAATCGTTCCTGCATTATGCTGCAGCCCTGACGGTTATCGCCTCGGTTACGGCGGCGGATATTATGACAGGTTTTTAGCCGATTATACGGGAACTTCAATTTGCCTTTGTTACGATTCGCTTATAACCGATGAAGTAATTCGAGGTAAATTTGATATCGCTGTTGATATAATAGTTACCGACAGCAGAGTAATACATATCCAAAACGGAGGGAAAAATGGATAATTTAGAGTTTAAATCAGGCAACGGCAAAAATAATAAAGACATCTATTTTTCAAACGGCGACGACAGAAGCAATGAAAGTAAGCAAGGTTCTTCTTCGGCTGCTGTTGCTGTTAAAAGTAAAAAGAAAAAAAGAAAGAACAGGGGAGTCGGTTCAACCTATCTATTCTTTTTCTTTGTAATTGCAGTTTCAATGGTAATATCTATATATGCAATTTTCTGTATTAACGATATTCTCGCTATAACTAAGAATACTTCAATAGTAACAATATCATTAACCCAACAGATTGATAATACCGACGACGCAATTGAGCTTTTAAGTGATAACGGCTTGATTAAATGTAAGAACTTTTGCAAGCTTTTTGTAACGCTTCGTGATAAATTCTTTTCAAGCTCAAAGCTCGGCGCGCCTTATGAGGCTGGAGTATATTACCTGAACGGTAAAATGGGGCTTGAAGGAATGCTTATGAATATGAAAGGTAACAATGCTTCAAACGAAACCGTTAAGCTTACCTTCCCCGAAGGCTACACCGTTCCCGATGTAATTAAAAAGCTTGAAGAGAACGACGTTTGCACGAGGTCAGCGCTTCTTTCGGTTATTCAATCAACCAATTTTGATTTTGAATTAACCGCCGATTTGCAGGCTCAGGAAAGCGTGCCGTACAGGCTTGAAGGCTTCCTCTTCCCGGATACCTATGAGTTTTTTATTGACGAAAGCGCCGCTTCTACTATAAGAAAATTCTTACAGCAGGGCGATAAAATGTATAGCGAAAAGTACGGCGAACGCGCAAAAGAGCTCGGCCTTTCCAATTATGAGGTAATAACTATTGCTTCGATAATTCAAAAGGAAGCCGCAAATTCAAAACAGATGCCCGTAATTTCGGCTGTTATCCATAACAGACTTAAGGATTCTGTTAACTTCCCGACTATCGGTTGCCAGTCTACAACCGATTATATCAATAATAAGGTTAAGCCCGCGCTTTCATCAACCTCGGCTCACACCTCAGATTATTATTTGACTTATTATAATACAAACAATTCATCTACAGTTGTAGGCTTACCTGCGGGACCTATTTGTAATCCCGGTAAAGCCGCAATTGAAGCTGCATTGTATCCCGCGGATTCCGACGCGAAGTTCTTCTTCCACGATACCGAGGGAGAGATGTATACAGCTAAAACTCTTCAGGAATTTAAGGATAAAATTCAGAAATACGCACCCTATTTGAACTATTAAACTATGGAATTATTAAATCATAACATTGAGCTTTTATCTCCTGCCGGTGATATGGAGCGCCTTAAGCTTGCCGTTAAATTCGGCGCAGACGCTGTATACCTTGGCGGCGAGATGTTCGGTATGCGCTCAAACCCTTCAAATTTTAATGCTGATGAACTTAAGACAGCGGTAAAACTTGTTCACGAAAATAACAAAAAGCTTTACCTTACCTGCAACACGCTTCCGCGCAATAACGAGCTTGAGCTGCTTCCCGATTATCTTAAATATGCTTCTGAAATCGGCGTTGATGCTCTTATAATTGCGGATATGGGCGTGCTTGCGCTTGCAAAAAAATATGCTCCCGATACAGATATTCATATGTCAACCCAGGCCGGCGTAGTTAACTATCAGGCAGCTAACGCGCTTTATGACCTCGGTGTTTCGCGTATCGTAACGGCGCGTGAGCTTTCTCTTGATGAAATTAAAACTATCCGTGAAAAGACGAATCCAAAGCTTGAAATAGAGGTTTTTGTTCACGGAGCTATGTGTATGTCCTTCAGCGGAAGATGTATTCTTTCCGATTATATGATAGGAAGGGACGCAAACCGCGGCGATTGCGCACAGCCATGCAGATGGAAGTATCACCTTGTTGAGGAAAAAAGGCCCGGTCAATATTTCCCGATTAATGAAGAAAAGGACGGAACATACATATTTAACTCTAAAGATTTATGTATGATTAACCATATTCCCGAGCTTGACCGTGCAGGAATCGACAGCTTTAAGATTGAAGGCAGAGCTAAAAGCGAATACTATACCGCTATAGTTACATATGCTTACAGGCATGCAATTGACGAATACCTTAAATCAGGAAGAAAACCGGATTTTGTACCGTCACAGTGGATTCTTGACGAAATGGAAAAAATGAGCCACAGGGAGTATACCGAAGGCTTTAATTTCGGACCTATTGTTGACGGCCAGGAGGTTAATTCAGGCGGATATATTAGAAATTGGGATGTTTGCGCTCTCTTTATTTCAAGCGAAAACGGCCGCGTTACCGTATCCCAGCGTAACAGATTCTATCAGGGCGACGTTCTTGAAGTTGTTGAGCCTGATAAGAAGCCGTATCAAATTATTGTTAAGGATTTGTATAACGTTAAATCCGAAGAATACGTTGATTCCGCCAATAAAGCGTGCGATATTTATTCCTTCGCATGCGACGCGGATATTTCGCCGGACGCCATATTCAGGGTTCATAGAAAAGATTAATAATAAACAGCCTCTTTGTAAAAACTACAAAGGGGTTGTTTTTATGAAAAAAAGAATAATTATAAGCGCTGTGTTCGTCACTGTGTTTTTTGCGTCAATAATAACAAGGCTCGGATATATCGCATTAAGCGGAAGTTTTGCCGTAGGTGAAACGTATAATTCTTATACTCTGTTAATTGATTCAAAATCTCCTAATCTCTACTATCATAATTATAAAAGATTAACTAATAATACTTATGAAAAATATGCTCTTTTAAAGCCAAATGCAAAAACTCTTGCCGAGCTGCCGAAGCTTTTTAATAATACTGAAGAAATTATTAACGAACTCAAAAAGGGCAAGCCATTACTTGAAAAAACCGACATAGAATCAAGTGAATATATACCGATTATCAATGTTTCATCTTCTGATTATAACTGTAAGCAGCTGATTTCCCGTGAATGCTCCGGTCTGCTCAAATATCTTCCCGTAAGTATCGGTGAAAAACGAATGCGCTTTCACGTTGACGCTCTTGGCAGAATGCTTACAGGCGATGAGGGAACAGTGATTGATGATAATTACGTTTCAAGCGAAGGACTTTTGCTTACTCTTGATTCGGAAATACAAAACATTGCCTATAACGCCTGTAAAAGTGTTAAAAGCGGCTGTGTTATTATTATGGACGTAAACTCGTCGTCAATAGTTGCGTGTGTAACAAAACCTGATGAAAGTTATCTTAATAAACCGTTTTTGCAATATTCAGTTGGCTCAGTTTTTAAGCTTATTATCGCTGCCTGCGCAATTGAAAATAATATTAGCATTAATTATACGTGTAACGGCAAAATAAAAATAAGAGACACCGAATACACCTGCCAGAACAATAAAGAGCATAAAAGTCAAAACCTTGAACAGGCTCTTGTTAATTCGTGCAACTGTTATTTTATTAATCTTGCTGAAATACTCGGAGCAAAAAGAATAATTGAAACAGCTCAAAAATTCGGCTTCGGAAATGATATAAAAATATATAAAGATTGGATATTTAAAGGTTCATCTCTTCCGTCAGCTGATGATATGAATAACGACGGCGAGCTGCCTCTCATCGGCTTCGGTCAGGGCAAATTAATGTCAACTCCCGTTCAATTTTGCAACGCGCTTTGCACTATAGCTAACGGCGGGTATTATAACAGAATAAAGCTTGTTCTTGCCGAAATTAATAAATACGGCGAACAGTCTTTGATTAAATATACAAATAAGAACAGGGTTATTAGCAAAAACAGTTCAGAGCTGTTGTTAAAATATATGCGTTCTGTTGTGAAAAACGGAAGCGGAAAAAATGCTGATTATAAAAATGAATCTGCAGGAAAAACCGCAACTGCTCAAACAGGTCAGATAAAAAACGGAAGGGAATTACTAAACACCTGGTTTGCGGGAGTATATCCTTATACCGGCCCGAAATATGCGATTGTTGTTATGGTTGAGGACGGCATAAGCGGTGCAGAAAGCTGTTGTCCCGTTTTTCGTACTATTGTTGAAAAGCTCGGCGCAATGTGATATAATAAGCTTGTCAAGGGAGGTTTAACTATGGCAAGCTCAAAAACAAAAACACTTTTAATCTATAAGCTTTTAAACGATTATTCGGATGAAAATAATCCGCTTTCAACTACCGAGCTTATTGATATGCTAAGGGACAGGGGAATTAATTGCGAAAGAAAATCAATTTATGCCGATGTTAAAACGCTTAATGATATCGGCTTTGACATTGTAAGCACGCTTTCGCCTAAGCGCGGCTTCTTTATGGGAACGCGTAAGTTTGAGCTTCCCGAAGTTCGCCTGCTTATTGATGCCGTTTCTTCTGCCGGTTTTATAACACCGAAGAAATCCGAGGATTTAGTCCTTAAACTTGAAAGCCTTGTTTCAAAAAATCAGGCAAAGGAGCTTACTTCTCAGGTTTACGTTGACCCCGAGGCAAAATGCGATAATGAAGAAATCTATTATGTTATTGATTTTCTTCACGAAGCAATTATCAATAAGCAAAAAGTTAAGTTCAAGTACAAAAGAAGAAATATTGATAAAGAAAATAAAAGGTCTTATACCGAAAAAACCTTTACCGTTTCGCCTTATGCTCTTGTCTGGAAGGACGACCACTATTATTTAATCTGCAATAATGCGAAATATGATAATCTTATGAATTTAAGGCTTGACCGCATACGGGCTATTGAGGTTATTGACGAAGCCTGCAGACCTTTTGAAGAGGTCAGCGAATATGCGGAAACGTTTGACGTAGGGGATTATGTTTCAAAAATGTTTAATATGTTCTCAGGTGAGACGGATGAAGTGACCCTTCTTTGTGAGCTTGATTTAAGGGAACAGATAATGGATCGCTTCGGCGCTAAAATACCTCTTGTTGCCGTAGATACCGAGCATTTTAAAACTACAATTGAAGCTGCTGTTTCCGATGGGCTTATTTCGTGGATTATGAATTACGGTAAAAGGATTAAAGTTCTTGAGCCTGAATCTCTTGCATTAGCTGTTAAAGAAAGGGCAGAAGAAATAAGAAGCATTTATTAATTAAAAAGGACACGGGGTTTCCCGTGTCCTTAATTTATATTATTTCTTAATTTTTGCGGTTTTAACCTTGCTCCATTTTGAATAAAACTTTTCGCCGTAAGCTTTCTTACAAGTTCTGATTCTGAAATAGTATTTCTTGCCCGCCTTGAGCTTTTTAATTGTTTTTGTAACTTTCTTTGCGCCCTTAACGTTTACTTTTTTAGCGTTCTTGAAATTCTTATTTGTGCTGTACTGAATCTGGTAGCCGGTAACGCCCGCCTTCTTTTTCCACTTGAGGTTAGCTGATTTCTTGGCGCCCTTTGCAGAAACTAAAGCTGTTTTCTTCGGTAAAATCTTGAATTGAAGAAGAGCCGAGCCTGTATAATTTCCTTTAAAGGTTACGTCAGCCGTAGCGTAACCGATTTTTTTATTTGTATAATACTTAACTTTGTAGTTGTCGCTATTAAGGGCTTTTCCGTTTGTAAGCTTAATTGTTACTTTCGGAGTCTGCTTCTTGCCGTTGTAAACGACGTCCTTAATTTTAATTGATTTAACTGCAGGGTAAGTGATGTCCGCTTCTTTATATTCGCAGTATTCGCATGAGCAAGCTCTGCCTACGTAACCTTCGGTTGAATCTATATCGCCGACGCCGAAATAATATGAAACGGAAGCCTTCTCGCTTGCAGCTATCATTTCGTGAGTATGGTTCTTTACTGTTAATTTAGAAGTGTAATCCGAGGCGCTTACGTTCATTGCAAGAAGATAGTAGGTTTTGCCTGCGGTAAGCTCAGCCGTAACTGACGGAGCGGGAGTAGCCGCCATTCCGAATATATCTTCTGAGCCTTCTTCGGAATTCTGGCCGTAGTATGAATAACCCATTGCACAGTCGTTATTCTTGTCGTCTACTAAAACGGTAAAGCACATTGCAAACGAAAAACCTGAGTCTTTATCTTCAATGGGGCTGCACTTGTATTCAGTGTCAAAATCAAATTCGTACCAGCCTGTGGTTTCAGGAGTATACTTTACCGACCATAAATCCTTATTATCTAATTCGGAGAGGTCCGTAATTTCCTGAAATTCACTGTTGTCTAAAGGCTTAACGGTAATATCAAGCGCTTCGTCAAGCTTTGCTTCGGGAACGTCAGCCTTAGTTGCTGCAAAAGTACTAAATGATGATGTTGTTAATGTTGTGATTGTCATAATTGTTGCAATAAGCAACGCAAATACTTTTTTCATTTTCATTCTCCTTTTGATTATAAAGTATTTAAATCATACGGCGTCTGCTGATATACAAAGTAATTCAGCCAATTGTTAATTAGAAGGTTAGCCGTGCCCTTCCAGTTCATTTTAGGCGTTTCGCTTTCATCGTTATCGGGAAAATAATTATAAGGAAGCTCAATGTCAAGCCCTTTTTCCTTATCTCTTTTATATTCCTTTAACAATGTGTCTCTGTCATATTCGCTGTGACCGGTCACAAAAAACTTTCTGCATTCCATATCAGCTATAATATGAACGCCTGCGATTTCGCTGTATGAAAGAATCTGAAGATCCTTAACCAGCGCAATGTCTTTCATTCTTACTTCTGTATGCCTTGAGTGGGGAACGTAATAAACGTCATCAATACCTCTCATTAACGGGTGGGTGTTATCAAGAGAAAAATGGGGGAATACGCCGAAAATCTTTTTATCGGTTTTGTACTTCTTAACTCCGTAATGATAATAAAGCCCTGCCTGAGCGCCCCAGCATATGTGCCAGGTTGAATATACGTTTGTTTTTGACCATTCCATTATCTTGCAAAGCTCATCCCAATAGTCAACTTCTTCAAACTCCATTTGTTCAACAGGCGCGCCGGTAATAATCATACCGTCGTATTTTTCGTTTTTTATATCGTCAAATGTATAATAGAATTTATCCATATGACTTTTTGAAACGTTTTTAGCCTCGTGAGAAGCAACCTGAAGAAAATCAACATCTACCTGCAACGGTGAGTTACTCAGAAGTCTTAAAAGCTGCGTTTCGGTTTCAAGTTTTGTGGGCATAAGGTTAAGAATTATTATTTTGAGCGGTCTGATATCCTGCGTATCAGCGCGTTGATAGCTCATAACAAATATGTTTTCGCTTTCAAGCTTTTGCTTAGCAGGAAGCTCGTCATCAATTCTGATAGGCATTTTATCAACTCCTCACAATAATTTATACGTATTATAACAAAACAAATCTTAAAATTCAAGTATTATAATAATTATAACATCATATTAGTGAGCAAATACGTACAGCCTTCGTCAAAATGTATAAATGATTAATAAAATTATCTTTCAATCATTGAAAATTATAGTTAATTTGCAAAAAAGTAAATTAATTGAAAAAAAGTTGTTGACAAACGGTATAGATTTTGATATTATTTATAAGTCGCAACTGAGCGACACGCACCTTGAAAAGAGAAAATAACGATGAAAAAGGAACCCGATTAATTGAGTATGAGAAAATACTCCAAGTGCTTAATAAGCACAACAGTAATAACGACAGCGAAAAGCGAGTCGAAGGATTAGATGTTAAATCACCTGAGAGGGTGATTTAAGATACAAAGTTTTAAGAGTTTGATCCTGGCTCAGGACGA
>ONCR01000068.1 GCA_900316345.1 uncultured Eubacteriales bacterium
TATGTTTAATCGTTGCATTGATTTCATTACTGCGTTATCCGTTACAACCCAGCCATATTCATTTAACAGCGTATCTGCTATTGTTCTGTATCCCTGGGACGGATAATGCATATGTACATCAAGCACATATTTATCAAGCTCTTTATGTGCTTTTTCATAACGGTTGAGCTGTCCTTTTCTCTTGAGCCATTTGTAGTAGCCCGAACGGGATACCTCATACACTTCGCATAATTCTTTAATCGAGTGATTGCAACTTTCTCTTTCTATACATGCATATATCTGTTGAATTACTTTCTTTTGGCATCGCCCCTTTCTTGTTCGTTCAATTTTTTTAACCGTACTATCTCCGCTTCCTTCTTTAACAATTCTCGTTCTAATTTCGCAACTTTGTATTCCAGCTGTTCCATTGGCGTTAAGTTCTTTTTGTTCACGTATTTTGCCAATGGATTACCTGGCTTGCGTTTATTTACGAGCGCTTCTTCTCCGCCTTCCAAATATTGCCTTGTCCATTTATGTATTTGTGAGTCACTTATCCCGGTTTCTCGTCCTATCGACATTGCGGTTTCGCCCTCTAAATTCCTCAACACTAATGTTAACTTTTCTTCTTTGCTGTGGCTTTTATTCGTTCCACCTTTCGGTCGTCCCATTCTTTTCATCTCCTTTTTTCTATCTTACCACAAAAAAATGATGGCAGACACTTTTTTGTGTCTACCATCATTATATCATTTCAATGCTCCCCGTTATTTTTATACTGTTTGTTATCCCGAAAACACAAGAAAAAACGCCATGTAAAGGCTCATTTTTTGGACTGCAAGTAATTATCCTTTACATTTTTAACACTTTCCACGCAGTTTTCCACCTTTAGATTGCGAAAATTCCACGTTTTCCACCTCGTTTTCCACGTGGGCACCGGCGAATTTTTACTGTAAAGTATTATTCCTTAACATCAAAAAATTATCCCCGACACGATATTTTGTGTCGGGGATTTTGTTAAAATTATTCTATTTGTATATTACCACTCGCTTTTTGTATATGAGCGGATAATGTTTGTAAAAATGTTATCGCGTTTAAGGCCTTTTCCTTTTCCGCCCTTAATCTGGTCCTGAATTTTTCCTGCGCGGATTGTTACAAAATCCGCTTTGTCTATCAACTTGTCAAGCGGCGGTATTTCGCCGAAGGCGTAATCGTTTTCGGGAAGGTCAATAAACGCGGTGGCAAGCTTTGTTGAAGAAAAGCGTTTAACGCCCGTCATTGCAAGAATAACAACCCTGCTGTCCTCGGGAAGCGTAAGTGTTTTGCAGTTTCGTACGTCAATTTCGTAAAGGAAGAAATACGCCTTTCCGTTCGCAATATTGCCCTCGGGGTGGTGAGTGTGCGTAAGCTCAAGCCCAACCGAGGCGCATTTAACCTTCGCCGTCTGGCCGAGGCCTGCCATATCCCATTGCCCTACAGGCTCGCGCATAGCAAGAATGTTAAGGCTTCTCTGCTTATTATCTGCTAAAACCGTAAATTCTCTGTCCTCGCTGACGCTGGCGGCAAGCATATAAAGCTTTGTAATGCCCTTCGGAAGCTCTATTTCCTGTCCGCGCGGAATAAGAATATTTTTATCCATATCCGCATTCGGAAGGCGGAAGGTTATTCCGTGAACGCTGTAGCTTTCATCAAGAAGCTCGTCGGGAAGGGAACATCCGCTTCCCTGAAGAATAACGTTAACCTTGTATTCATCCTTGGTTATGCCCTGGGAATTATATTTAAGCTCAAGCTTTTTAAAGCTTTCCTTTGCCTTATTTTTTTCAGCGTCAACGGTGAGCTTGAAGGTCTTTATTTCATTTGGCTTCAGGCTGAAAATAAGCCTTCCGTCGCTTATCTCTGCTTCTTTTCTGAACTCCTCGCTTGAATAAACCTCGCTTGCGGCTGTTATTTTTCCGAACATGGTAAGGAATATTTCCTTATGCTCCTTGCCTGCCGCTTCGTTGATTCTTACGATTATGTCCTCGTCGTCCTCAGCTCTTTTAACAGCGCGGATTATTGCGTTTTTACTGCTTACCTTAAGCGTAGAAAAGCTGCTGCCAAGCCTTCCTTCACGCCTTGACGTCGTCTGAAAAGCGGTAAGTTTTTTACAAAACATCTCTGCCTGAAGCTGAGTTTCAGAATTCCTTTTACCCTTGTGGGCAAAAACACCGAAGGCGAACAGGTTTCTTCCTATGTCCTGCAAATCCTGCCTTGCGTCCTTTGTAAACGCTCCTGCAGGAGTATGAATACAGGTTAGCCTTAAGGTTCTTCTGTCAGGCTTATCCCAGCCGTATTTGCAATCCGAAAATACGCTGATTCCGTAGCCCTTTTCCTCGTCCGTAATATCAGCCCACTTCTGCGCAGGAACCTCGTAAAGGTTATCCCTGTTGGTTTCGCGGAAGATTGTTCCGAGCCCTAAATCGTATTCAGCCCTTGTATTTTCGGCGGTGAAAGGGAACTGCGCCTTAAGAAGCGTTCTTCTGTCCTGCCAGTCAACAAGGTTTTCAACTCTTAAAAATTCGCCGTTTGCCGAAAGGGAAGCTGTCTGCTTAAATACGGAGCTTCCGGCGCGGCGAGTAATTCTTATGGCTATTCGTGCCGGCCCGTTTTCAACAATTTCAAATTCGGGGTCTCCCGCATATGCAGCAGGCTCGGAGTCAATGTCCTCCTTGCGCATTTCCCAGCTCGGGTAATTAAGCTCTCCGGTATCGTGGAGAAGCGCAAGCTTTATCGGCGCAGAAAGAAGCTGTACCCTAAGCTTTTTATCAATAATAGAGCCAATGTCGCCGTTTTTATTGAATATAACTCTGTATCTTTCGTTTTCAAGAGTATGCTCGCTAACCTTAAGCGCGCTTTTGGAATATGCCTTTTCGCTTGTCTGAACGTCGTAAACTCTGTAGCCTACGCTCGGAACATCGGCAAGAAAAATTATGTCAAATTCCTTGCCCTGCTTTTTCTGAATCTGGCTCGGAACCTCTTTTCCGTTGCTGTCAAGAACCTTGATGTGCTTTGCGTTGTGATTAAGCTTAATGTGCGCTTCAACGGCTTCCTTACGCCTTATTGCAACCGGATTGTTAACAATAACAGCGCATTCCTCGCACCATGAGGTGTCAAGCTCATTTGCTATTGCGCCAACTGCGCCCTCATATTCGTTAATGAATTGTGAAAGCGAAACGTAGTAATCGTTCCAGCTGTCGTTATAAACAAGCATAGTTGAGGTGCCTGTAATATCATCGTGGAACTGGTGCTGAATAACCCTTTTCCACGCCCGGTCGATTATTGCTTTAGGGTATTTATATGAAGTAAGCGCGTTTGCAAGCACGCAAGCTTTTTCACAGTAATCCGCCATAACCTCATTTTGAGCGTTAAGGCGCTTGCTCATTGCCCTTGAAGTATATGCCCCTGCACCGTGTGAGCGCATAACAAGCTCATTATTCCAAAGCGGAAGGGTAACCTTCTGCTTCTTTGCAAGGGCGTCTATTTCGTCAAAAATCTGATACGACGTTGCAGCGATAACCTTCGTGTTAGAGTCGCTTTCATTGTGAGAAATGCTTTCTTCAACGGCCCTTACGCTTTCCTCTGTCGGCGCGCCGCCCCAGTCGCCTGTGCCGTAGAAGCAGTTTGTCCACGGGAGGTCATATTTCAGCCCGTTTTCTGCAAGTTTGTCTATAACCTTTAGGTCGCTTCTTACCGTGCCGTCAAACTTGTTTCGGTATGAGAGGGGATTAAGGCTTGCAAAAATTGTTGCGCCGTCAACGCCCTTCCATAAGCCGAGATTAAACGGCCTTTCGTACGCTCCGCCCCAGCTCAGCTTTTGCGTTGTAAAACCCTTAAGGTGAGCCTGCCTTGCTATTGAAGGAAGCGCCCAGCCGAAACCGAAGCAATCGGGTAGAAAAATATCCTTTGACTGAACGCCGAGCTTTTCTTTAAAATATCTGTTGCCGTAAAGGAAGTTACGAAGAATAGCTTCGGGCGAAGGAATGTTAACGTCGCCGTTTTCATAAGCCGAGCCGGAGGGACACCAGCGGCCTTCCTTTGCGTACTTTTTTATTTCCTCAAAGGCTTGGGGATAGTATTCCTCAATCAGCTCATAACGAAAAGCGCCCTCAAAATTGAAGCGGTAATGAGGGTACTTTTCAAGCAGCTCAAGGTTTTTTTCAATTGTATCCGGAATGAATACCTCAATAGTCTTAGGAAGCTCCCATCTCCATACCGTGTCAAGGTGAGAGGTAGCAACCGTAAAAATCCTGTTTTCCATAATTATTTCTTTTCAATAATTTCATATGTGAATTCGTACTTTTCCTGTAAAGCTTTAACCTTATCCTCGTTATCCTCAATAAACGAAGGGGAGCGTACGCTTTTGCCGTCAACGGAATAGTCCTCAACAATTTTGTTTAGCTCCTCCCATGCTTCGTTTTGAAGCGGATAATCGTCTGCAAACTTAATTAAGAATTCTCTGTGTTTAGGAATTATAACTTTCATTATGCTATGTCCTTTCATTTTTTTATATATTATATATTTAAAGATAGATTATTTCAAGATGTATTTCGCCTTTTCGGTAAGTATTTGCGCTGCGTTTTCAATTGCATATTCGGGCGTAATACTTTCGTCAACAAGGCTTATGCATTTATCGCCTATAGCTATTCCTTCGTTAATTCCGCTTATAACGACGCAATTTTTACCGTGCTTTTTTGCAAGAAGAGAGATTTTATAGGGAAGCTTGCCCATAAGAGTTTGGGCGTCTGTTTTACCTTCGCCCGTAACAACAAGGTCGCATTCTTTTATTTTCTCTTCAAGCCCTGCGTATTCGCTTAGTATTTCAAAGCCTGAACGTATAGCTCCGCCGTAAACGGAATACAGTCCGCCGCAAATTCCGCCTGCCGCGCCTGCGCCCTTTACCTTTGAAACGTCATTTGGTAAAAAAGCGTTAAGGCGTTTCAATCCCTCGTCAAGCTCCTCAACCTGAGTTTTGTTCGCTCCCTTTTGCGGCGCAAATATATATGCGGCTCCGTTTTTGCCGAAGTATTCGTTTTCAACGTCGCTTGCATATGTAAAGCTAATATCCTTTACAACATTAGAAAAGCCCGCGCCAAAAATATAGTTCAAATCAGAGCCTCTCGGAAAAGACATTTTTTTATAATTCTCATCATAAAACGCCGCTCCTAATGCTGTTAATGCACCGGCTCCGCCGTCGCAACAGCCTGTTCCGCCGAGGCCGAGTAAAATATTATGGAAACCCTTTGTTACTGCGAATTTTATAAGTTCGCCCGTGCCGTATGAGGAAGCGGCGGTTACGTTCTTTTTCTTAAGAAGACCGCTTGCTGCAGCGCATTCAATAACCGCCGTATCAGAAAAGGTTGAAATGCTTGCTTCAACTATCTGATTATATATGTTATGAACCTTTGTGTAAAGTAGTTTACCATTACAAATATCGTTTATGCATTCGGTAAAGCCTTCGCCTCCGTCAGAGAAGGGAACGGCTGTTATTTCATGCTTATCGTTTAAACCTTCTGCTATGCAGGCGCAAACCTCTTTTGAAGTGAGGGAACCTTTAAAGCTGTCAGGTACAATTAGTATTTTAATTTTAATCACCGCCGTTATATTGTGTTTTTATATTTTATCACAGAATTATTTTAATGTAAACAGCTTTCTGAAAATGTAAAAAAAATTAAAAAAATTATTGACATATTCAAAAATTAGAGTTATTATTTATGTGTTGGTTAATGTGCATCGATTAATCAACACCGTTGCAATCGGATCGCGAACGGTTGCGGCACGCTTTGATCAAAGTACAAGGTCTTTCAAGCTTGCTTGGTTGACCGCGTAGACGTCGAAAGGCGCTTCAAATTGAAGCAGCTTCGGTTTTTAAGTGTTAGGCCGTTGTTGAGGATAAGAGAAATGTCTTTTGGCAAGGACGAAATTTGAAACGAAGAAATCTCGGTTTCTTTGTTTCATTTTTTGTTTTTATAAGTTTTTAAAATTTAACCTTGACAAATGCTTTTTTTCTGTTATAATAGTAAAGCACTTAAGAGTTGCAAATATATCGCGGGGTAGAGCAGTTGGTAGCTCGTCGGGCTCATAACCCGGAGGTCGTAGGTTCGAGTCCTACTCCCGCAACCATAAAAATAATGACACCCTTGCGGTGCCATTATTTTTTTATTTACGGACTCGAACCTACGACGAGCACACCGATTGCGCCAAAAAACAAATCAAAAATAATTCAGACTTTTGGCGGAATCGGGAGAAAAGCCCCGGTGGAGCTTTTCGTTGTGCGTCGCGCAAATTTTTAAAGTCCTACTCCCGCAACCATAAAAATAATGACACCCTTGCGGTGTCATTATTTTTTTATTTACGAACTCGAACCTACGACGAGCACACCGATGCGCCGAACTATATATATGAAAAACATATTTATACTATTGCCTGTATTTTATGTAAACGGGGTAATGAAAATTTCTTTTTTTTGAAAAAAGTTTTGGCATATTCCGCAATTACCGCCACTAATAGGTGAAAGGGGAAAGAAACCCTAACAAATCATCAAACGGAGGAAATAAAAATGATTACACGCTTTTACCGAAACAGATGCGAAGAAAGACGCGTCACAAGAAGAAGAGTTAATATGTTATTCATTAGCTACGTTGTAGCCGCATAAATAAAACCAATATAATAAGGAGAGAAAACAATGCAAACAAACACAAAGAAAAGAACAATCAAAATCACAAGCCTTCTGCTGGCGTTCGTAATGCTGCTCAGCGCCTTCGGCGGATTCGGCAGCACTGCATTTGCAAAGGAAAAGGTTTGGAAAGAATCCGATGTCTTGCTTGATTCCGGAAGCGGTCAGCTTGTAAGCCATTTGAACGGCGATAAATTCAGCGTAACTTTTGGCGGAAACAAGTTTACTTGCGTTGAGCTTGTTGTTACAAGCGATATTCCCATGGATGTTCTTATTGAGTCCGACCTTTATGCTGACCCGTTCGGTCAGTGGTCGTTTCCTGACGTAACCAAACATACCCACAGCTTTCTTTATTGCAACGGAACATTTAATATCAAAATCTCCCGCGGCGCCTCTGCAGGAGACCGAATCGGAAGCTACGAATTTAAGCTTTACAACAGAACTCCGAAGCCGAGCGTAAAAAAGCTCACTTCAAAGAAAAAGGCTATCGGCGTTAAGTGGAATAAGAAGGCAGGCGTTACCGGCTATCAGATTCATTACAGCACCGATGAGAGCTTCAGTAACGCAAAGAAGGTAAACGTAAAGGGCGCTAACAAAGCCTCCGCAACCGTTAAAAAGCTTAAAAAAGGCAAGAGGTATTACGTAAGAATAAGAACCTTCAAAACTGTTGACGGCAAGAAGTATTATTCAAGCTGGTCAAAGGCAAAAACAGTTAAAACAAAATAATTAAACACAAGCCGCTATACGTTTAGCGGCTTATGTGCGTTTAAACTGTTGCATATTGGGTATATAACTGAGAATAGACAGATATACTTATTAATTTTCTTTAAGACTTTGTGAGCTGTACGCAAAATTTCGATTGAGGTGAAATATATGAAAAAAATAACAAGAATTCTTTCTTTCCTGCTTGCGCTTGTAATATGCGCCGGCGGCGCTTTTACAGCCAGGGCAGATGAATTTTCAAATGTGGAAAAATACGGTTATTATACTGAAACATTATGGGATAGATATCAGTCCGGTATAGCCAATAATGAGAGATTAATTATAAAAGATCGTAACAAGGGAGAATATCAATATTATACGTATGAAGATTGGTTAAATGACAGAAGCACATATGTGGCTTTAGAAACCTACGCTTATCAAGAAACCGGTGTGTCATTAGATAATGTTCTGGCATATCTGTCCGGAAGAATGGGTTTATCAAAGAACGATTCCGAGCTTGAAAGCATAACAAAAGTATTTGCTTACTTTCAGCAAAATTGGACATATGATTACAATGAATCAGACAATCTTGACCCGGAATCAACGGATTTGTTAGCACAAAGAGGAATTTGTGCTGATTATGAACATTATTTCGGTGCTTTTTTGAATAGAATAGGATTTAAAGTTGCATCTGTTGGCACGACCAAACACGGGCACGGATATAATTATGTCTCTATCGGAAACACATTTTATCTTATAGACGCAACATGGGGATGGGAACACTTCCTAACAGGGATAACCAACGATTACCCAGACGAAACTCATAAACCAAAAAATGTTGACATGATAAGCTGGAACGGTAAATATTATAGCAATTTTAATGACTGGAAAAAAGATGTAACGGCAAAGGGATATAAAATCTCGACAACAAGCTTTAATGCGCTCCCTATAATAAAAGCGGAAGCTATGGCTGCGCCGAAGGTAACAGCGACGAAAACTGACGAAGGATACATTCTTGATTGGGCTCCTGTGGAAGGCGCAACATTCTATACGGTTTATTCTGCGGAACTGTCTTCAACCAGTGATTATTATATCCGCAAGGACAATAATAAAACGCATATCACAAATGAGAAGGTTTATTATACATACCAAGACAGTCCAAACAATTTCACTGTTTTTAATTCATATTTTAATGCGGTAAACATAGGCGATAAAAACTTAGGCGAAAGCGAGCATTATCGTTATTATGTAAAACCGTCAGATACAGATTCACTGTATTACGTGGTAGCCTTTGACGCAAACGGAAACAGCTCCTTCCCGTCAGATTTGTTAACCAACAACACGTTCAGCAGTTCGCGTTATGCGTATCAGGAACCGGAAGCCAACTACATTGACAAAACGTCCTATATAAATTGCTTTTTTGACAGAGGGAATACCCTGATGGATGTAACAGACGATATTTGCGGATACACGTATGGAAACCTGCAGGAAATAACGCCAAAAAGTAATGCGTTAATTCTTAACGGTTTCGCCCCGAGCGATAATGCATCCTGTAAATACAAAACAGTAAGGGTGATTAAAAAGCCGACTGCAACCGAAAAAGGTATTAGCCTTGAGGAGTGTGAACACTGCCTTCAGCGAAAAATCATATATACAAATGTGAATAAAACCTATCAGAACTCTTGTAAACACACTAATACTTATCGTTATTATATCGATTCCACCTGTACTGAGGAGGGCGAGGATACGCTTATATGCACTGATTGCTTTAAGGAGCTCTCCTCTGAAGTAATAGCGAAAAAAGCCCACACCTACAATTACAAATTTACGGATTCGGCTTCTCAAAAATCGGACGGTAAAGATGTTTCTGTGTGTACAAGCTGCGGTTACAGACATATTGACAGAGTTATTCCGAAAATTAAAACTATTAAAATCAGCAAAAAGGAATATACATTCAATAATAAAAAAATAAAGCCTACCTTTATCATAAAGGACAGAAACGGGAAAGCTCTGAAATACGGGCAGGACTATAAAGTAAGGTATTCCGCCTCAAGGAAGAAAGTGGGAACCTGTTCTATTTATGTTGAATTTTGCGGAGATTATACCGGTAGTAAAATGTTGACAGCTTATATTAAACCGCGAAAAACAAAGATAAAGAAGCTGTATATCTGGGCGAATGTAAAGGGCTCACTAAGCATAAGGGTTGCCCGACGTAAGGAAATTTCCGGCAATAACGGGTATCAATACCAGCTCTCTACCAACAAGAAATTTACTAAGAATAAAAAAAGCGTAAAATCTATTGAAACCAATGTGTTTATTGATAATCTTAAGTCAGGTAAAAAGTATTATGTGCGTGTGCGCACATATTATGTAGACGAAGACGGCAAAAAGCACTATTCCAAGTGGTCCAAGGTAAAGACCGCGAAAACTATATAAACCTCGGAGGTAATAATATGAAAAGATTTTTATGTGCGTTTTTATCATTAATTATGCTGCTTTCGGCTTTTGAAAGCACGGCCATGTGTTTTGCATGGGAAAAAAGCGACGACGTTGAGAAGATAAGCTATAGCGTAACTTATCATCAGACCGAGGCGCGAAAAATGTTAAAAATGCTTAACGATTTTAAGAAGAGCGATTTAACGTATATAACAAGAGCAGACGGTAACGTTGACCTTCTTAAGCTTTACCATGCCGACCCGGATCTTGAAACTTGCACGCAGGAGGATATTGCCCGCCCGCTTGTTTATAACTACGCCCTTGAAAAAGAGGCTATGCAACGCGTTGCCGAACAGTTTGTAAGCGAAGGCTTCGGAAGGCCCGACGGTTCTCAGGGTACGGATATAAGCGAAATATATGACAATGAGCTTTTTCTTGAAACGAACAGCAGGGATTATAACGCCTCCTCAGCTAAGGATATGTTTAAAATTTACAGGGACGGCGCCCCGTTTCCCATTGCGCTGAAGCCTGAAAACAGCCAGCGTTACGTTCTTGCTTATCCAACCTATCGCTCGGTTGCATTTGCCTGCGCTAATATCGGCAAAAAATACTTTTGGGTAATTGCTTTTTCCGAAAAGCTTCCGACTGAGGAAGAGGCGGCTGCTACCCCTGCAATCGACGCAAAAACAAAGGTAAGCTGCGAAGTTGACAGAGCGCTTATTCATTATAAGTATGAATTTGAATTTTCCGATTACTCGGTTAAGGAGGATTCGTCAATCGCTGCTCCGAAGTTAATAAGAAGTGTTTATTACGGCAGTCTGTTCAAAGGCAAAGCTGAAATCGAGGTTAGCTATACAAGCGATAATCAGAATGCCGAAATCAAAAACGGAAAGATTTACGGAAAAAAAGCGGGAGATATTACTTTTAAGGCTCTTTCTGCTTCGGAGCATTTTGAAGAGGAAGTATCGTTTTCAATCAGCGTTGAGCATAATTATAAGCTGATTAAGCACGTCAAGGCAACAACAAAGAAAAAGGGTAAAAAGGTTTATAAATGCACTTGTTGCGGTAAGAAAAAAACAACAATTTTAGAAAAGCTTCCGCCAACGCC
>ONCR01000042.1:0-9235 GCA_900316345.1 uncultured Eubacteriales bacterium
TATGTTTAATCGTTGCATTGATTTCATTACTGCGTTATCCGTTACAACCCAGCCATATTCATTTAACAGCGTATCTGCTATTGTTCTGTATCCCTGGGAGGGATAATGCATATGTACATCAAGTACATATCTATCAAGCTCTTTATGTACTTTTTCATATCGGTTGAGTTTTCCTTTTCTCTTTAGCCATTTGTAGTAGCCTGAACGGGAAACTTCATATACTTCGCATAATTCTTTAATCGAGTGATTGCAACTTTCTCTTTCTATACATGCATATATCTGTTGAGTTACTTTCTTCTGGCATCGCCCCTTTCTTGTTCGTTCAATTTTTTTAACCGTACTATCTCCGCGTCTTTCTTTAACAATTCTCGTTCTAATTTCGCAACTTTGTATTTCAACTGTTCCATTGGCGTTAAGTTCTTTTTGTTCGCGTATTTTGCCAATGGATTCCCTGGCTTGCGTTTATTTACGAGCGCTTCTTCTCCGCCTTCCAAATATTGCCTTGTCCATTTATGTATTTGTGAGTCACTTATCCCGGTTTCTCTTGCTAATGACAATGCAGTTTCACCTTCTAGATTGCGTAATACAAGCACTAATTTTTCTTCCTTGCTATGGCTTTTATTTGTTCCGCCTTTTGGTCGTCCCATTCTTTTCATCTCCTTTTTCTCTATCTTACCACAAAAAATGATGGTAGACACTTTTTTGTGTCTACCATCATTATATCATTTCAAATCAATTGCCCGATTTTTATTATAAGATTATATTCGTATGCTCTCGCTCGGTTACCGTAACGCTTAAATTTTCGTCAACCTCAAGTTCATAAACGGCGTCATAGTTATCTGCAATAGGCGAGCGGCATTCTATTTTTACTTCGGTTTTGCCGGGCTCTATGCCCGAAAAAGCAATAATAACGTCATAGCCCGAGCCGCACATTTTTTCATGATTGGGATTACGGTAACGCCTTGTAATATTATACTTAGCAACGGACGAATCAACTATGCTTACGCTGTAGGAAGGGCCGCCGCCGTCAAATGAATCAAACGAAAGAAGCGCTTCTTTTTTTGCTTTGATTTCTGACATAAATTTACCGTCCCTTCTTGCTTATAAGCTCATAGCTTAAGCGGATTAAATCCTTAATCTGTTCATCGGGCGCACTGCCGTCAAGGCGAATTGTTATCCAGCTTTTTTTGCTCATATGATAAGCCGGAAGAAAGCCCTCATTGTGCAAAAGAGAGCCGATTAAAATCGGGTCGCATTTAACGTTTAAAACGCTTATTCTTTCGTTGCCGTCAAGGCCGAGCTTTCTTTTTTCAATCCCCGCAACAAGCGCAAACCACTTTTTGTTTTTCCGGTTGCGAAAAACCGCGTAATCGGGAAAGCTTTCCCAAAGGTATTCCGGTCGTACGTCAAATTCGTTTTCAATAAAATCAATAACTTCCTGACGGTTCATAATTACTTCCTTATATATCTTTCGTCGCCCGAGCTTTCAATGCCCGTGTATTGCTCTACCTTCATATGAAGGTCGTATTTTTCGCGAAGGCGCGTAATTTCGCCCATCATCGGCGACGCGTGGTGAAGGTAAATAGCCTCCTTATTTTTCCAGCTGTCAATTAAAAGCACGGTTTCACAATCGTTTACGGGAATAAAATAATCGTATCTCAAATTGCCCTCTTCGGCTCTGATTTTTTCAGCAACGCCGCTTTTTTCCATTTCTTCAGCAAATGCGCGCGCACTTCCGTTTTTGCCGGTGTAATAAATATTAACGGTAATGCTCATTTTAAATACCATCCTTTCAAATGTATTATAACATATGGCTTTAATGGCGGCAATAATGAATTAAACTGTTGCAATACAGCGGTATAAATTGTATAATTCAAATATACTAATATGAGGGGAACAGTGTTATGGATTCGGGATTAATAGCTTATTGCGGCGTTAACTGCGCTGAATGTACGGATTATAAATGCCATATGTGCGAGGGATGTAAGGCAACCGAATGGGAAGAGGGGAATACCTGTATGCCCGTTGATTGCTGCAGAAAAAGGAATATCCCGTTTTGTGCAAAGTGCGACGAGTTCCCCTGCGAGGATATGAAGGCCTTTTATGAGGAATCCGAAACCCACCGCGAGGCATATAAGCTTATGTGTGAAATGAAAAATAAATAAAAAAGCGCATTGTGACGCTGTAATGAAGTATGAGCACGACTTTTTGCCGTGCTCATAGTTATTTATTATTGGTATGCCGTACGTCCCCGGATTATTCTTGCGCCTTTTTATCAAGCTTTTTTGAAAAGCCGTAAAGCACGCCGAAAACGGCAAAAACAAATATTACCGTAAAAGCGATGTTAAGCTGCATTTGTTCTCTTATCAACAGCATTATTCCGGCAAATCCAAGCCCTGCCGCCGCCATAATAAGGTAAAAGCTACCGTTTGCCCTGCAACTCATTTTTGAATATTTTACCGTTAAGAACAGGCAGACGTAATACATTATAACCGAAATAATTAAAAACAGCATTTTCGGCAAAAGCTCGATTTCCTCCTCGCGCATAAATTCAAGCGCGGCGGTTATGTTGTTTAAAAAGAAAATAATAAAAATGTGTATTAGTATATAGCCTATTCCGTGAGTGTTCATTTCACGGTCGATAAGGTGGTCATAAACAACGCCATAGCTAAGAAAAAGCCCAACTACAATAAGAAACGCCATAAGGCAAAAATAAATGTTGTTAAAGCTTACCTTACCCGTAAAATACGAAGCAATCGCAATAATCATTTCACCGAAGGTGAAAACCACGTAAAGCATTATTCTTTCGGAAAGGTGGGCAAAATCAATCAGCCCGGAGCAGGTGCTTCGGCTTGAAATTGAAACGGAGATAATTCCGAACAGTATTCCCGCAAGCGAAAAATAGGTTGTGCCAAGCTTATCGTATTCAATAATAGAAAGCGCAACTAACGCCGCTTCACAAAGAAGAATTAACGCCATTCGTTTTATCCGCCTTAAGTGTACTTCCTCGCCCCTGTGGTTTTTAAGCTCAATAATATACTGAATTCCCACGTTAACTAAAATCAAAATCCACGCAATGTGGTATTGCGTGTGGTATCCCTGCCAGTCCTCGCGCGTGCTTTCGCCTATGAAATACAAAAGGAACATATTTATAAACATAAATATATAGTCCCTGGCGCTGTTTCTTCCGTATAGGTTAATGTAATAGGTTGTAAAGGTCCATATCTGTATAATCGCAAGCGTACACATTATGTATGCCATAAACATTGAAGGCTCAACAAATCCGTTTTCGGTGTGATGAAGAAGGGTGTTGTTGCGCCCTATTATGTAAACAAAAATAAGGTCGTAAATCAGTTCTATGTATTCAACCTTTTTTTCCTTATTTTCTGCCGCTCTGATAATCATTCTTTATTCTCCTTAATAGCTTGTTATTCTATTATAACACGGATAGTGTTGTTTGAAAAGCTACGGCGGAATAACCGAATTATAAAATTATTGCGGTTGAGTTTTCCCAACCGCGTTGTTTATTCCTCGCTCGGGGTGAAAGAGGGCATAAGCTCAAGCTTGAACTGATTAATTCTGTGAAGGTAATCGATTCTTTCCTTTTTCTTTAAGTCCTCAATTTCGCCCGTTTTAATATATCTGTCAAGCTCGGCGTAGGTGAAGCCGAGGTTATCCTCGTCGGTTTTACCGCTGAGACCGTCAATCGGAACCTTGTTAACAAGAATGTCGGGAAGGCCGAGAAGCGTGCCTATCTGCTTCATTTCGGTTACAGTAATGTGAGAGCATGGGCTGAAATCGCCTGCCGCGTCGCCGTATCTTGTTGAATAGCCTACCCAATCCTCGGATAGGTTACAGGTGTTCGCAACCCTTCCGTTATGGCTTTGCGAAACAGCATAGAGAACAGACATTCTTATTCTTGCGGGCAGGTTCGTTTTGCTTTGAAGCGAAAGCTCAAAGGGAATGCTGTTTGTTACTCCGTCAACCGCGTCCTTAATGTTTACGGTATAGTTTTTGATACCAAGATGGCTGACAAGAAGCTGAGCCATATCTATATCAGCCTGTTCGCCGCAGGGCATTAAAACGCCTATAACCCTGTCCCTGCCGAGCGCTTCAACGCAAAGCGCGGCTACAATTGAGCTGTCCTTACCGCCGGAAATCCCTACTACTGCGTTACAGCCCTTTCCGTTTTTTTCAAAAAAATCGCGTATCCATTGAACACATTCGTTTTTAACTTTTTCGGCATTAAACATAGCCTTCCCTCCCGTAAGTTTTACCATTGATTATATTTAGTATAATATACTAATAAAGCTGATTTTTCAATATTTTCTTGACAAAAGCGGCTTAAAAAGATATTGTATTATTACTTTGAAAAAACGGAAAGAGGATTTCCTATGGTTTATAACACTATTCTTGACGCTATCGGCCATACCCCTATGATTAAACTGAACAGGCTTGCTCCCGAGGACGGGGCGCAAATTTTTGTTAAATACGAGGGCGTTAATATCGGCGGTTCAATTAAAACGCGAACGGCTTATAATATGCTTAAAAGCGCAAGGGAAAAGGGAAAGATAGATAAAAACTCAATTATCGTTGAGCCCACAAGCGGAAATCAGGGCATAGGCATTGCCCTTGTAGGCGCAGTTATGGGTTATAAGGTAAAAATAATTATGCCGGATTCGGTTTCCGAGGAAAGGCGTAAGCTTATTAAAAATTACGGCGCGGAGGTTATTCTTATTCACGATGACGGCGATATAGGCAAATGCATTGCTGAATGTATCGCCCTTGCGGATAAAATGAAAAAAGAGGATAATAACGTTTTTGTTCCGTCGCAGTTTGATAATCCCGATAACCCGAAGGCTCATATTTACTTTACCGCCTGTGAAATCCTTGAACAGGTTAACTGCGATATTGACGGCTTCTGCAGCGGAGTAGGCACGGGAGGAACCATAAGCGGTATCGGCGAAGTGCTGAAAAGGCAGAATCCCGCTATTAAAATCTGGGCAGTTGAGCCTGCGAACGCGGCTATTTTAAGCGGCGGCGCAGTAGGAACTCATCTTCAAATGGGTATCGGCGACGGCCTTATTCCCGAAAATCTTAATACTAAAATATATGATAATATCTGCGTTATCTCTGATAAAGAGGCTATTGAAACCGCGCGCCGCCTTGCAAGCGAGGAGGGTATAATGTGCGGAATTTCAAGCGGCTCAAACGTTGCCGCGGCAATTAAGCTTGCAAAAAGGCTCGGCAAGGGCAAAACGGTTGTAACCGTCCTTCCCGATACGGGCGAGCGCTATTTCAGCACGGAGTTATTTGAATAACAAAAAAGGTTGAGCTTTAAGCTCAACCTTTTTAATATAGTTTCAATTCTGAAGCTTCGCCCGATTTTGAAAGCTCTGCGGTAAAGCCGTCGCCGCCGAAGCTGCAGGAGCCTTCAGCTTCGCTTTGTGCCTTTCCGTAAAGCGCTTCAAGCGCGGCTTTGCATTCGTCAAAATCAAGAGCGCCGCTTATGCTTATTGATGAAATACGGTTAACTATTTCGCCCTCGGGCTGGTAAAAGAGGGCCGTTCCCTCAGCGCTTTTT
This sequence comes from uncultured Eubacteriales bacterium, assembly GCA_900316345.1. GTDB lineage: Bacteria > Bacillota > Clostridia > Oscillospirales > Acutalibacteraceae > Eubacterium_R. Next base: position 5,585 of record ONCR01000042.1, read on the forward strand.
TTGAAAAGCTCGCCGCTCAAATCTATCTTGAAGCTGCCGCCGTCGCTGATGACGTAGCGGCTGTCAAGCCCTGCCTCCTCCGCGCTTTTACCGAGCCATTCAGCCGTTTTAAGAAGGTCGCCTGCTTTATAGGCGTTTTTCTTTTTCTTTTCGGGCGAATTGTTATCGGCAAGAACAGTTTTGTTCATATAGTTTTTAAACAGAATCAATACTACAATGCAAAGAATAAACATTGCAAGAAGTATGCCGAGTGCTATTATTGATTTTCCGTCCATAGCGGTGCTCCTTATGTTTTTTCTTATTATACCATTATTAGTGGCTGTTTGCAATGATTTCCCTTATTTCAGCTTCAAGGGCTTCAACCTCGCTTTGAAATTCTCTTGAAGAAACGCGAAGCGCGCCGCCGCCTAAAATAATAAGCTGCTCAAGCGCGTCAGAGGTTACAACGCGGACCTTATGCTTTTTTGAAAGCCTGTGCGAAACCTTTTCAATATACATATCCGCGGTTTCGGCTTCCTTGGTATAAACAATATTTATATTGTCAACCTTCTCTACCTCGCGTACGTTTCCCTTAACCTTATATGCGTCAAAAACAAGAATTACCTCGCATTTTTTATAGCCCTGATAGTTGCAAAGGATGTTCTGAAGCGCAACCCTTGCGCCGTCAATACTGCTTTCTGCAAGCGCTTTAAGCCTGTCCCACGCAAAAATAACGTTGTAGCCGTCAACAAGAAGATACTCCGGCCCTTCGTATTTCGGCGCGCTTGGCTTTGGGTTGTGCTTTTTTTCCGTGCTTTCGGTAAATGTGAAATGCGAAGATACTTCGGGGCCTCTGCTTTTAACGGGACCGTAGGTCTTTTCAAAAATCTGCATAAGCTCCTTGTCAAGCGCAAACAAATCCTTTTTATCCTTCATCGGGCTGAGGCGTGAATAATAGCTTGCCGCCGCTTCTGCTTTTGGCTTGGAAAGCGCGCTTTGAAGGTGCATTCGGCTTTTAACCTCGTCCCATTTAACGGTATAGCCCGCCCCGTGGGAACAGAAAACTGAATCTGCCGTGTTTTCAACATCGGCATCGCAGTTATAGCCGATTTTACTTATAACCTCGCTTGCGTTGTGACATTCGTCATATCCTTTAAGCGTGCAGGTAAGCTTGCCCTTTCCGTGAGAATAGGCAATAACCTCTTTTGAATATGAGCTCATTTCGCTTGCAGGCGCGGTGCCCTTTATAACCGTAGCTTCGCCGAAGTTTTCCGGCGGCTCAAAGCTGCCGCTCATTTTTTGAATATCCGAAAGGGCCCTTCCCGTGTTTTCGCTCGGTATTTCAAGCGTAAAATCAAATATCGGTTCAAGCAAAACCGATTCCGCCGAGCGTAAGCCCTGGCGCACGGCTCTGTAGGTCGCCTGGCGAAAATCGCCGCCCTCGGTGTGTTTCGGGTGCGCCCTGCCCGAGGCAAGTATTATTTCCATATCAGTTATCGGCGAGCCGGTGAGCACGCCTATATGCGTTTTTTCGTGAAGATGAGTGAGGATGAGCCTTTGCCAGTTTTTATCAAGTAAATCCTCTTTGCATTCCGATTTGAAGCTGAGGCCGCTTCCTCGTTCTGCCGGTTTAAGAATAAGGTGAACCTCCGCATAGTGGCGAAGCGGCTCAAAATGGCCTATGCCCTCAACGGTGTTTTTAATTGTTTCTTTATAAATAATGTTGCCGCTTCCGAAGGAAACGTCAATACCGAAGCGTTCAAGAACGATTGCTTTAAGTATTTCAAGCTGAATTTCGCCCATAAGCTGAACCTGAATTTCGCCCGTTCTTTCGCTTGTAAAAACCCGAAGCTGGGGGTCCTCCTCTTCAAGAAGTTTAAGCTTTTGCAAAAGCGTGTGACTGTCGGTCGTGTCGTTGCTTTTAACGGTGTAGCTTAAAACAGGCTCTAATAACGCCGCCGTTTTGTTCCTTTCGGTTCCGAGCTCGTCGCCCGGAAGCGCAAAGCTTATTCCCGTAACGGCGCAAACCGTACCTGCGGCGGCTTCCTCGCAGGCTGTGAACCTCTCGCCCGAATAAATTCTTATCTGGTTAATCTTTTCGTTTTCGGCGTTTTTATCACTTTTTAAAATATCCTTAACCTTAAGAACGCCGCCGGTAACCTTTAAATAGGTGAGCCTTCCGCCGCGGCTGTCCTGCGCGATTTTATAAACTCTTCCGCTGAACTCATCGGGGTAATCCGGCATTTTTGTATAAGAATCAAGGCAGGCTAAAAGCTTTTCAACGCCTTCAAGCTTAAGCGCAGAGCCGAAAAGACACGGGAAGACCTTCCTGTTTTTTATCGCGCTTATAATATGGGCCTTTTCTATTTTTTCGTTTTCGTAGTATTCACTGAGCAGAGCGTCGTCGCAAAGCGCTATGCTTTCAAAAAACGCCTCTCCCGTTTCGTCGGTAAAATCAACGCAGCCGTCCGACAGCTTTGCTTTCAGCTGTTCAAAACAAAGGCTTTTGTCCGCGCCTGCCAAATCGGTTTTGTTAACGAAGATGAAGCAGGGAACTCTGTATTTTTTTAAAAGCTCCCAAAGCGTTTTGGTGTGCGCCTGAACGCCGTCCGTAACGCTTATAACAAGAATGGCGTAATCAAGAACCTGAAGCGTTCTTTCGGTTTCGGCCGAAAAATCCGCGTGGCCGGGAGTGTCAATAAGGGTGAATTCGCAGCTGTTGTAATTCAAAACCGCCTGTTTTGAAAAAATTGTTATTCCGCGCTCGCGTTCGAGTGAAAAGGTGTCAAGAAAAGAGTTTTTGTGGTCAACCCTCCCGAGCTTTGAAATGTTGCCGGAGGTGTAAAGCATAGCCTCCGACAGCGTAGTTTTCCCCGAATCTACGTGTGCAAGAATTCCTACCGCAAGCTTTTTCACCTTCTCACCTCCAGTTTTTGATAAATAACATTATAATAAAAAATAAGAACTATTTCAATACAGGTTGTACGATTTTTGTTATTGTGTTATAATAATAAACCGAGGTAATTATTATGCTTGAAAAAATTAAGCTTCTTTTTAATAAATATAAGGAAATAATTTTATATATCGTTTTCGGCGTTGTAACAACCGTTACCAACTGGATTGTATACGCCGTAACGGTAAAAATAATGGGCGTTGATTTAAGCTCCGTAAAGGTTGAAGGTAATATTATTTATACCGTTTTTCACGGCTCAAGCGGAAAAAATATTACGCTTTTGTTTATTGCCAATATCATTGCATGGCTTGCTGCGGTTGCCGTTGCGTTTGTTACAAACAAGCTTTGGGTTTTTAATTCAAAATCGTGGAAGCCGCTGACGGTGATAAAAGAGCTCGGCAGCTTCGTTTCGGGCAGAATTGCAACGGGGCTTCTTGAATGGTTCGGTATTCCCGCGCTCGTGCTTGCGGGTATGAACCAAAGCCTGCTCGGAATTGAGGGCTTCCCCGCAAAAGTTATTGTAAGCGTAATAGTGGTTGTTGTTAATTACTTCTTCAGCAAATTCATAGTTTTCAGAAATAAAAAAAGAGACCGTTGAGACACTCGTTATAAAGAAGTTTTCAACAATAAGGCTCCCCTGTGTAAGGGGAGCTGTCGCATTTATGCGACTGAGGGGTTGTTACAATCCCTCCGCTTCGCTTTCGCTCAGCACCTCCCTT
>ONCR01000042.1:9253-23459 GCA_900316345.1 uncultured Eubacteriales bacterium
TTTGGCAGTACAAATCCTATGCTCGCTAAAGTCTGTGACATATCCCTTGACTATTAGACTATAAAATGCTAAAATGTAAGAGCCAAATAATCACATTTTAATATTTCTAATTTTGACCAGAACGGCATTTTTATATTCTTTGATAAAAATGCATGCTCTGTTATATCGTTCTGGTTATTAGAATTGATGTGATTGTTTGGCGACAGTTGAGCTTGCGTTTTTGGCGTACAGTCTCGGCTGTACGCATTTTTTATTTCAGGAATGAAGGGGAGAGTGAGAAAATGAATAAACACACTTGGTTAGAAGAGGCAAAGAACAGAATTGAAAAACTGCCACAGGGAAAAGTATTTGAGGTTAAGGAACTGTTTAACGGAATTGAGTGGAATGAACTTAATGCTAAAGAAAAGCAAAGCTTTGGTAGATTTTTCTCAAGTGCTTATAACGATGGAAAACTAAACAACATTGAAAGAGTAGAAAATGTTAATAAAGGCGCTAACAGATATAGAAAACTATAATAATTGAAAGGAGATAAGAATTATGCCATTCGTCCAAGGAAAATGCACAAATTGTGGAGGCGTTTTATCAGTTGATGATAATCTCGAAGCAGCAATATGCCCGTTTTGTAATACGCCGTATATCGTTGAGAAAGCAATAAACAATTATAATATTACAAACAATGTAAATGTCGGTGCAGGCGCAACGGTAAATGTTTTCGGCACTGAAAATAAGGATTTTGTTATTGAAGCAGGTGTTCTAAAAAACTACACCGGAGTTGAAACAGAAGTGATTATTCCGGATTCAGTAAAAAAAATAGGATGTGCTTTTTTTGGAAAAGAAATTACAAAAGTAGTTATTCCGGATAGTGTAGAAGAAATTGGAAACTATGCATTTCAAAACTGCGAAAAACTTAAAGATGTAGTCTTCGGAAAGAACGTAAATAAAATAGGAGAAGGAGCATTTTTTCAATGCGTAAAACTAAAGAGCGTTAATATTCCTAATAGTGTTAAAACTATTCGGTATAAAGCCTTTTTTGAATGTAAAGGACTCGAAGAAGTTGTTTTTGGAAAGCACTTAAAAAAGGTAGGAAAAGAAGCATTTAAGTCGTGTGAAAGGCTTAAAAGCGTTTATTTTCCTGACAGTTTGAAAGAAGTCGGCGAGCAAGCATTTTATCTATGCCGTGAACTTGAAAAAGTCGTTTTTGGAAAAGGTATTGAAAGAATAGGAAAAGAAGCTTTTATTGGTTGCAGAAGTTTAAATAGTATTAAAATTCCCAATGATGCTGCTATATGTGAAAACGAGTTTTACATTGGATCAAATGCGTTTCAATATTGCCGTTCTCTTACGAATATTCAGACTTCTGACAAGATAAAAAAGAGAATATTATCGCAAACGAAAAAGGGTTGCTTTGTAGCAACTGCTGTCTACGGCTCATATGATTGTCCGCAGGTTTGGACACTGCGCCGATACAGAGATACTCAACTTGCAAGCACTTGGTATGGCAAAGCGTTTATTCATACCTATTATGCAATCAGTCCTACAATCGTTAAATGGTTTGGCAATACGCAGTGGTTTAAGTATATGTGGAAAGGTAAACTCGACAGAATGGTAAACAGATTAAATAAAGAAGGTGTTGAGAATACACCTTACAATGATATAGAATGGTAAAAGAAGGCGGCTGAGTATAAAAAACTCAGCCGCCTTCTTTATGACGGACGCCCCTTAGGTCTCTTTTTCGTTAAGTTAATAGGTAATGCAGTTTGTTGTTATGTATTTAGTTCCGCAGCGAACAAGCTTTTCCATAAGCTCAAGCGAATCGCAGGTCCAGGTTGCTGTCGGAAGGCCGGCTTCGTGAACCTTTCTGATCCAAGCGCAATCGTTGCCGGTATTGTGTTCAAGGTTGCAGTTGTAGCTTATTCCGCAGTTTTCAACTGTCTTAGCCTTTGCGATTGCGTCGTCCGTTATTTCGTCAACAAGAAGGAAAAGCGGAGCGTCCGTAATCTTACGGAAATCAACTATATCCTCAAACGAAAATGCAATGTAGGTTGCCTCAACGCCGTATTTATTCTGAAGGTCAATAATCTCCTGATAATACTGACGGTTACGGTTGTATTTTAGCTCAACCGTGCAGGTCATACCGTATTTTGCGCAGGTTTTGAAGAAATCCTCAAGCGTGCAGATTTTAAGCTCGTTATACTTGTCAACGTTGTGGCCGTTAGTATAGTTAAGCTTAAGAAGCTCGTCATAGCTTGAAAGCTCAATAACCCTTGTTTTATCCATCATTCTTGTTGTTATCGGGTCGTGATGAACAACCCAAACACCGTCGCGCGTTCTGTATGTATCGCACTCTGCGCCCCAATAGCCTGCCTTGCCTGCCTCCTCATAAGCGGGAAGAGTGTTTTCGGGAGCAACAGCTCTGAAGCCGCGGTGTGCGGTTAAAACAAAATCGTCCTCGTCGGTAAGGGTTGAATCCTTAACCGATTTAACCTCATAGGGTATCAGCTTGCAGTAGTTGCGAAACCATTCAAGCTTTTCGCCGGCTTTAATTCCGCCGTAAACTGCTGTTCCTATAAGCGCTGCCGAAGCGGCAGCCTTAGCTGCGTTTTTTATAAACATAATGCTTACCTCTTATATACATTTAATTTAGAAAATATTATACCACCGCTGTGCTTTGATTTCAATACTCAATTACTTTTTGAGCTTTCAAAATTAACGTAATCCGTGTCCGCTTTCATTGAAAGCGTTTTATCCCTTCCGACTATAATGTGGTCAACAAGGGTAACGCCTAAATGCTCCATAACGTTTTTAAGGCGGTACGTAACCTGAATGTCGTTTTGCGAAGGCCTTGAAGAAGCATGGGGATGGTTATGAGCAATAATTGCTTTCTTCGCCTGTTCAATAACAATGATTTCCATTATTTTTCTTTGGTTAACGTATGCCTCGTTATATGTTCCCTCGGATACAATCTCGGTTGACATAATTTTGCTTCTGCTGTTAAGCGTCACCAACAAAAAGCATTCAACAGGCTTGTATTTAAGTATGTTTTCACAGTAGCTTTTCATCTGTTCTGTTTTAGATAAATACCATACGCCCTTGTTTTTGCGGCGCGCCATGGCTTCGACTGTCGATTTTACAAGGGAAAGCAAAACCGCCGTGCTTTTATCAACGCCCTTTGTTCTTGCAAGGTTTCTTGCGCCAAGCCCGAATATTCTTTCACAGCTCATATATTCGTGCATAAGCATTTGCGAAAGCTCCTTAGCTTCTTCGGGCGGCTTATCACAACATATGATTGCTTCAATCAGCTCTTGCTCGTTCATATCCTTAATAGCGTTTATATCGGGCCTCGTTTTTCGTGAAGCGTGTTGTTTTGCCATCGTTAAATCATATCCTCCGGTCGAAATACCTCGTCAAACCTTTCCTCGCTTAAAAAGCCGAGGCTTACGCACGCTTCTTTTAGCGAAATGTTTTCGGCGTAGGCCTTCTTGGCGGTTTTCGCGGCGTTTTCATATCCGATATACGGGTTGAGCGCCGTAACAAGCATAAGCGAGCGGTTAAGGTTGGAAGTCATCTTTTCTCTGTCAGCCGTAATGCCCGAGGCGCAGTTTTTGTTAAACGAAGTCATCGCCTCGGAAATGAGCCTCGCCGATTGAAGAAAGTTGTAAATAATTACGGGCATAAAAACGTTTAGCTCAAAATTTCCCTGGCTTGCGGCAAAGCCTATCGCCGCGTCGTTGCCCATAACCTGAACGGCAACCATCGTCACAGCCTCGCACTGTGTCGGGTTAACCTTGCCCGGCATAATTGACGAGCCGGGTTCGTTTTCGGGAATTTTGATTTCTCCGAGCCCGAGCCTCGGTCCGCTTGCAAGCCACCTTACGTCGTTTGCAATTTTCATCATATCAGCCGCAAGCGCCTTTAGTGCCCCGTGGGCAAAAACAATTTCATCCTTGGAGGTGAGCGCGTGAAATTTGTTCGGCGCCGAAACGAAGTCCTTGCCCGTAATTTCACAAACGGCTTTTGCAACCTCCTTGTCAAAGCCCTCGGGTGCGTTAAGCCCTGTTCCTACGGCCGTTCCGCCGAGAGCAAGCTCCTTAAGCTCCTTTACCGCCGAGGTAAGAAGCCTCTTATCCTTTTCAAGGCTTGACCGCCAGCCGCTTATTTCCTGTGAAAAGGCAATCGGCGTTGCGTCCTGAAGATGAGTTCTTCCGCTTTTAATAACGCCCTCGTTTTCCTTTTCAAGCCTTTTAAAGGTTTCAACAAGCGCGTCGATTGAAGGGATAACGCTGTCTTCAACTGCAATAACGGCTGAAATGCTCATCGCCGTCGGAAAGGTGTCGTTTGAACTTTGGCTCATATTAATATCGTCGTTAGGATGAAGCAGCTTTTTGCCCGCAAGCTCATTGCCGCGGTTTGCTATAACCTCGTTGGCGTTCATATTTGACTGCGTGCCCGAGCCCGTCTGCCAAACTACGAGGGGAAAATGCTCGCTGAGCTTTCCGCCGATTACCTCGTCGCACGCCTGCGTTATAACGCCGAGCTTTTCCCCGGTCATTTTTTCGCCCTTTAATTTGCTGTTAGCTATAGCGGCGGCCTTTTTTAAAATGCCGAAAGCTTTTATAACTTCCGCAGGCATTGTTTCAAGCCCTACGCCTATTAAAAAGTTTTCGTGCGAGCGCTGGGTTTGCGCTCCCCAGTATTTCTCCGCAGGGACCTTAACCTCGCCCATGGAATCGTGTTCAATTCTGTAATCCATATCGCACCTCCCGTTGCCTATGATAATATTATATATGGTAAATATATTTAAAATCAAGGTTTTTTTATTGAGGAGCTTTGACAATCGCTATCCGTTGTGATATTATATAGTTTAGTTTTTTTAGGAGGCGGCACTATGAAACAGTACTGTGAGATGAACAGGGAAGAGCTTATTGCGGAAAAAGAGGCTCTTACAAAGCGTTTTGAAGAATACAAAGCTATGGGCTTAAGCCTTGATATGTCAAGGGGTAAGCCGAGCAAGGACCAGCTTGATTTATCAATGGAGCTGCTTAAGTATTCAAATTATATTGAGGACGGAATTGACCTCAGAAACTACGGAATTCTTGACGGTATCCCAAGCTGTAAAAGGCTTTTTGCGGAGCTTCTTGAGGTGGAACCCGAAAATATTCTTTTAGGCCCTAACGCAAGCCTTTCTATTATGTTTGATTATATTGCCCAGGCGTATTCCCATGGCGTTTGCGGCTCAAAGCCTTGGAATCAGGTTAAAAATATTAAATTCCTTTGTCCCGTTCCCGGGTACGACAGGCATTTTACAATTCTTGAGTATTTTAATATTGAAATGATTAATGTTCCGATGAATTCCGACGGCCCGGACGTTGACCTTATAGAGGAGCTTATTAAAGACGAAAGCGTTAAGGGAATGTTCTGTGTTCCCAAGTATTCAAATCCCCAGGGTATTACTTACAGCGACGAGGTTGTAAGGCGCATTGCTTCCCTTAAGCCTGCCGCAGAGGATTTCAGAATTATCTGGGATAACGCTTACTGCGTTCATGAGCTTTATGATGAGGGCGATACTCTACTTAACATTTTTGACGTCCTTCCCGAATACGGCAACGACGATATGGTAATCGAGGTTTGTTCAACCTCAAAAATGACCTTCGCCGGCGCGGGTATATCCGCCCTTGCCGCAAGCAAAAATAATATTGAGGATATTAAAAGAAGGCTCAACTGCCAGACTATCAGCTTTGATAAAATGAATCAGTACCGCCATGTAAGGTTCTTCAAAAATGCAGACGGAATTAAAAATCATATGAAAAAGCACGCCGCTATTATGCGCCCGAAGTTTGAAATGGTGCTCGGGCATCTTGAAAACGAGCTCGGCGGAAAAGGAATTGCCTCATGGGTTAAGCCCAAAGGCGGTTACTTTATCAGCCTTGACGTTATGAACGGCTGTGCAAAAAGAACAGGCGAGCTTTGCAAGGAGGCAGGCGTTACGCTTACTACCGTAGGGGCTACTTATCCGTATTTTAATGACCCTAACGACAGTAATATACGTATCGCTCCCTCGCTTCCTCCCGTTGAGGAGCTTGACCTCGCGGCGCAGATTCTTTGCGTAAGCGTTCGTATTGCGTGCGTTGAAAAATTTCTTGAAGAGAAAGAGCAGTAATCTATGAATATAGGCGCTTCTACTGCGTGCTTTTATCCGCTTGAAACGGAAAAGGCGCTGCAGGAGGTTATTGATTTAGGCTTTAAGAAAACCGAAATATTTTTTAATACAAGCTCGGAGCTTGAGCCGGGCTTTGTTAATGCTATGAAGAAAAACGCCGATGAAAACGGGGTTGAGGTTGTTTCAATCCATCCTTTCTCCTCGGCGATTGAAAATATGTGCATCTTCGGCGAATATCAAAGGCGGTTTGACGATTTTGTTCCGCTTTATCAAAAGCATTTCCAAGCCGCCGCGCTTCTCGGAGCAAAATACGTTGTTATCCACGGAGCGCGCGATAAGCGTAAAATTCCGCTTGATGACGATTTTTATTTTGAACGCTTCATGCAGCTTGTTGAGCTCGGCAAAGCCGAGGGCGTAACCGTCTGCCAGGAAAACGTTCATATCTTTAAAAGCCAGCATATTGATTTTATGAAAAGAATGAGAGCTGCCCTTAAAAGCGACTTCCATATGGTTTTTGATATTAAGCAGTCCGTGCGCGCAGGCTATAACCCGTTTGATTTTCTTGAGGAAATGAAAAACGAAATCGTTCACGTTCATATTTCCGATAATCTGCTTCCCGAAGCGGATTGCCTTCCGCCGGGAAAGGGAAATTTTGATTTTAAACGCCTTTTTAATACCCTTGAAAACGCAGGCTATAAAGGCGATTATGTTATTGAAATTTATTCAAAAGGCCTTGACGTCAGAACGGAGCTTGAACAGAGCAAGCGCTTTTTTGATAATTTGTTATGAAAAATCTTTCAAATAAGAAAAAGGGAATAATCTGTATACTTTTTTCGGCCCTCTGCTTTTCGGGGATGAGCTCGTTTATTAATCTTTCGGGCGACCTTCCTACACCGCAGAAGGTTTTTTTCCGTAATCTTGTAGCCGCTGTTTTTGCAACGGCTATGCTTATTAAAAAGCGCGAAAGGTTTAAGCCCGTAAAAGGAGCAATGCCTTTTCACCTTCTTCGCTCAAGCCTCGGGCTTCTCGGCGTTTTCGGCAACTTTTATGCAACAACACATATGGCGCATACTGCCGACGCGGCAATGCTGAATAAGCTTTCGCCGTTTTTTACGCTTGTTTTTTCGGCAATCTTTCTTAAAGAGAAGGTTAAGCCGAAGCAGGCGCTTGCTATTTCGGGTGCGTTTGCAGGGGCTATGCTTGTTATTAAGCCAACCTTCGGTAATGTTGAGCTGCTTCCCTCGCTTGCAGGCTTTGTCGGCGGGCTTTGCGCAGGGGCGGCGTATACCTGCGTACGCCATATGGCGAATAAAGGCGAAAACGGAAGGTTTACCGTGTTCTTCTTTTCGGCGTTTTCCGTTGCAGTAACAGCGCCTTATCTTATTTTTACCTATCACCCGATGGCCTTGCGCCAGCTTGTTTATCTTCTTCTTGTAGGCCTTTGCGCCGCCGGCGGCCAGTTCGGAATAACCGCTGCCTATTCCTACGCCCCGAGCAGGGAAATTTCAATTTACGATTATTCCAACATCGTTTTTACCGCGATAGAGGGCTATCTGTTTTTGGGGCATCAGGTGCCCGATAAGCTTTCAATTGTGGGCTACTTTTTGATAATTTTAATGGCTCTTTGGATGTTTTTATACAACAACAGGGAACATAAACTTCAAAAGCGATAATTTCGTCAATATCTTGTTGTAAAGTTAAAACACTTGACTTTTACTATATATTGTGTTATACTTGCTTTGTTATTTGATAACAGAGGAGGAAAACTTATGAAATGTCCGTTTTGTGGATTTACAGACAGTAAGGTTATTGACTCCCGTCCTACAGACGAGAACGAGCGTATCCGCAGAAGAAGGGAATGCCTTCAGTGCGGAAAAAGATTTACAACCTACGAAATCATTGAGGATGTTCCGATTATTGTTATTAAAAAGGATAAATCCCGTGAGGTATTTGACCGCAACAAGATTTTAAAGGGTATGCTTCGTGCGTGCGAAAAGCGCCACGTTACGGTTGCCGAGCTTGAAGCTAAAATAAGCGAAATCGAAGCCTCGCTTCAGGCCTCGGTTGACAGAGAGGTAACCTCCGCAAAAATCGGCGAGCTTATTATGGATAAGCTTAAGGATATCGACGAGGTAGCCTACGTTCGCTTCGCTTCGGTTTATAAGGAGTTTGACAGCGCTGAATCCTTCCGCGACGAGCTTGCAAAGCTTCACGAATAATTTAATATTAACGAGAGCGACGGTTATCCGTGCGCTCTCTTTTTTATATTTTGTGTGTGTTGCTTCTTGTACCCACAATATATTCCTGTTGACAGCGTAAAACGTTTGTTTTATAATATAATCAAACAAATGTTCTAAAAGGTGAAAACGATGGAAAGAACGATTCTTCATGTTGACTGTAACAAGTTTTACGCCTCGGTTGAATGCCTTTACCGCCCCGAAATCCGCAACAAGCCCGTTGCCGTAGGCGGAAGCACCGAAAGCAGGCACGGAATAATTTTAACCAAAAACGAAATAGCTTCAAAGTACGGCTTAACCGTAGGGGAGCCGCTTTGGAAGGCAAGGCAAAAATGCCCCGATTTAATTATCGTTCCGCCTAACTATCCGCTTTATCTTCGCTTTTCAAGGCTTTGCCGAAGCGTTTATGAGGATTATACCGATTTAATCGAACCCTTCGGCCTTGACGAAAGCTGGCTTGACGTTACCGGCACGGGGAGAAGCGGAAAGGAAATCGCCGAGGAGATAAGAAACCGAATTAAAACGGAGCTCGGAATAACCGTAAGCATAGGCGTAAGCTTTAACAAAATTTTTGCAAAGCTCGGCTCGGATTATAAAAAGCCCGACGCCGTAACCGTTATAAGTAAAGAAAATTTTAAAAATATCGTCTGGCCGCTTCCGGCAAGCGATTTGCTTTTTGTCGGAAGGTCAACAACAAAAAAGCTTGCCTATTACGGCATTAATACCATAGGCGAGCTTGCAAATGCAGACATAAATTTTTTAAACCGTATTTTCGGCAAAAACGGCGAAACGCTTTATACCTTCGCCAATGGGCTTGACCGTTCAAGGGTTCGCCATAAGGACGAAATTGAGGACGTTAAAAGCGTTGGCAATTCAACAACAACCCCGCGCGATTTAGTTGACGAAGGGGATATAAAAACCGTTTTTCGCGTTTTAAGCGAAAGCGTTTCAACCCGCCTTCGCGAACAGGGGCTTAAGGGAAGATGTATAAGCATAAGCGTGCGCGATACCGAGCTTGTAAGCTTTACCCGTCAAAAGGCGCTTCCCGCGTGTACCGATATAAGCTCCGAAATTCTTAAAACGGCAATGGAGCTTTTTAACGCCAACTACGGCTGGAAAAATCCGGTGCGCTCGCTCGGCGTTTCCGTTTCGGATTTTGACAGCGAAATGTGCGAGCAGTTCGATTTTTCAAAAACCGTTGAAAACCGCGAAAAACAGGAAAAAATTGAAACTACCGTTGACGCGCTTAAAAGGCGTTTCGGCAACTATTGCATTCAGCGCGCAAGCCAGCTTAAGCGGCGCGACCTTTCGGGCGTTAATCCCCACGACGAGCATATTATTCACCCCGTAGGTTATCGGGTTTCATAGGAGGCAGTTATGATTTCATTTAAAGAACCGGAATATAATAATCCGAATAAACATTTTACAAGCGTTAAGGCAACCTTTGACGAGGAGGGGAATATAACCCCCGTTTCAATGATGTATGAAAACACCGAGCTTGAAATTGACAGAATAGTTGATATCCGCCCCGCCGCCTCGCTTAAATCCGGCGGCGCAGGTATTCGCTATACCTGCTATATCCGCGGCGTTAAAACCTATCTTTTTCTGGAGGATACCCACTGGTTCTTCGAAGTAAGCTGAAAAAAGCGGGATTTGTATTTCCGATACAAATCCCGCCTTTCATTTACCCGTTACATATTTCTTGACTTATTTTTGCAATAATGATAAAATGAAAATGCCAAATAATTCACAATTAAATATCTCATTATATAATCTCATTTTATTTTGGGCATTATTATGATAGGAAGACATTTTTATTTTTATAAAAATGCATGCTCTTGCTATCTTTCTATCATTATGCTCAATAATGGGATTGATTGTGAATTGTTTGGCGACAGTTGAGCTTGCGTTTTTGGCGTACAGCTTGGCTGTACGCATTTTTTATTTGTAATATCAAAGGAGGAACACTATGAAAAAAGCAACATCAATCATTTTATCATTCATTATGCTTTTAAGCGTTTTGCCAATCGGTATTATTACGGCAAGCGCAACAAGCATAAGCCGAAGCAGCGCCGTAAGCTGGGCAAACAGCAAGGTCGGTAAGTCAATCGACTGGGACGGCGTTTACGGCGCGCAGTGCGTTGACCTTATCGCCGCGTATTATAACTATCTCGGAACCTCTACCCCGGGCGGCAATGCGTGTAAATATGTAAGCAACGCTTTGCCGAGCGGTTGGAAAAGAGTTCAAAACGCCGCAGGCGTTGTTCCCGAGCCGGGCGATATTGCGGTTTATGACGTCGGCTGGAAGGGCGGAAAATACGGCCACATTGCTATTGTTGTAGGCGCTGATTCCTCAAATATGACAACCGTTGAGCAATACGGCTCTACCGACCATACAACGCATAAGGTAACTTATCCCTATAACCGCGGCAACGGTTATCATTTATGGGGCTTTATTAAGCCTAATTTCCCGAATTCGGGCACAAGCGGAGCCCAAGGCTCAATGACAACGCCGACCATTACGCTGAATAAATCTAACTTTAACTTTGGCGATACGGTTAATATCAGCTGGGCAAAAACTGCAAGCAATACAGATTTTTACCAGTATTGGCTGGTTGTTACAAATACTACAACCGGCAAGCAGATTTACGCAGGCGCAAGCGGCTCAGCAGGCAACGTTAACGCCAATACCTATTCCTTTAAAATCAACAGCTACGGCGCATATTCCGTTACGGTTTACGCCGTGCCGTATAACGATAAAAACAGCCGCCAGAAATCAGCGACTAAAACCTTTACAACGGGCGGATATACCGTAAGCTTTAACGCCAACGGCGGCAGCGGCGCGCCTTCCTCTATCAAAGCAGGGGTAAACGGCATTGCTTCAATGCCGAACACAAAGCCGACCTATAACGATAAACACACCGTAACCTTTGACGCCAACGGAGGCACGCTCACAAGCGGTTCAAAGACGGAATATAACAAGGTGTTTGATTATTGGTACGACAACGCAGGCAACAAGTATTATGCTAACGGCTCAACCTATTTCTTCAAAGCAAATACTACGCTGTATGCGCATTATTCCTTTGAAAAGCTCTCTGCTAAAAACCCGACAAAAGATAACGCTTACTTCATTGGCTGGTATGATTCAAAAACCTCAAGTGCAACAGAACCTTTAGGAAATCTTTATGACAATCATTCAGCAATTAATTCTAATGTTACGCTCTATGCTATGTGGAGCGATTCAAAAGATTTTATGTTTGGTGATGTGTATATTGACGGTAAGATTACGTCGCTTGATTATACACGTATAAAAAAATTTGTTGACGAAAACGACCTCGCTCTTACAGAATCCGAACAATTTTTCGCTGATGTTAGTGCTGATGGTAAAGTGAGTACGGATGATACTGATTTAATCAGAAAAATCATAATGGGTACAACTACATACAATGAACTTCCGGCAGTTAAATATTATTCAGGTGTTTCTATAAAAACATATCCAAAAACAACATATGAGTATGGTGAGAGCTTTGATTATAGCGGTCTGGTATTACAGGCAAACTATAGTAATAGTGCTAATATACATAATTATCTCACTAATGATTTTGTAATTACTAATTACAATCCGTTTATAATCGGAGAACAAAATGTTGAAATACATTATTATAATTGTGTTTTATATCTAAACGTTACGGTTAACGCGCCCGATTATCAGCTAACTTATGATGCGAACGGCGGCTATGTTTACGAGGAAAACAAAACCATTCAGTTAAACAAAGCCTACGGAACGCTTGCAACTCCCGAACGCGCAGGCTATACCTTTGACGGCTGGTACACTGCTGCAAACGGCGGAAGTAAAATTACTTCGTCAAGTATTGTAACAAATCAAAGCGATATAACGCTTTACGCTCATTGGACGCTTAACAAATACACCCTTTCGTTTAACGCCAACGGCGGTAGCGGAACGGTTAACAGCATTTCAAATATCAGCTACGCAACAGAAACTCAGATTCCCTCATACTCGTTAACGAACGGCGATTATCTTTTCCTCGGCTGGAGCGAGGAAAAGGATTCCTCCTTTGCGGATTACGAGGGCGGCGACAGCATTTTTATTGAAAGCAACACAACGCTTTACGCCGTTTGGGGAACAAAGGAACAAACCGCTCCCTCAGAGGGACAGCACGTTCATACCTACGTTTCAAAGGTTGTTGCTCCAACCTGCACCGAAAAGGGCTATACCTTAATGATGTGTTCAATATGCGGCGAGGAAACGAAAACAAATTACACCTTTGAAACGGGACATAAGGCGGAGGCGCTCAAGGCTGTGCCCGCAACCTTTACGGCAAGCGGTAAAACCGCAGGCAGTAAGTGCTCCGTTTGCGGCAAGATAATTGTTGCGCAAAAAACGGTTGCCAAGCTCGGCTCGCCGAAGCTCAGTAAGGTTACGGCGGCTAAAAAAGCCTTTACGGCAAAATGGGCGGCGGTCAGCGGCATTGACGGGTATCAAATCAGATATTCGCTTAAAAGCAATATGAAGGCGTCAAAAACAATCAGCCTTGCAAATACCGCAACAAGCAAAAAGGTGAAAAAGCTTAAAGCCAAAAAGATTTATTACGTTCAAATCCGAGCGTATAAAACCGTAAACGGCAAAAAGCTTTATTCCTCCTGGAGCGCCAAGAAAAAGGTAAAAACAAAATAATATGAAAAACCGAGTACGGCAAGGTTTAAAAATGTAGGGGAGGGCCTCTGTGCCCTCCCGCCGTAGGGACGAGCATTGCTCGTCCGTTTTTTGAATTCCTCCGCCGTTAACGCGCCCACCGTTAGGCAAGGCTTAAAAATGTAGGGGAGGGCCTCTGTGCCCTCCCGTTTTAATTCGGTTTTTGTATGCATTTTATTATGCTCTTTTTATTTATTCAGCAATTCTTCAACGTTTTCAATCGGCGTTAAGCCGAATGAGGCGATTTTTGCCTTCATTTTTTCAAGCCCGTTTTTGTTTGAATAAACGTCGGGGGAGTGGGCGTCAAGGCCGATTACAACGCGGTTGCCCGTTTCCTTAACAATTTTCCAAAAATCATCGTTCGGGTAATTTCTCGTTTCTGAAAAGCCGAGGAAGTTGAATTCAAGCGGAATATCAAGCTTTTTAATTTCAGAGGTGAAATACCTCATCCTTTCGCGGTAAACGGCTTTGCTTCCCGTAAAATTAATTAAATCCGGGTGGGCGATATATAAAATCTCTCCGCTTTTTGCTCCGTCAATAACCTGATTAACGTATTTATCAAGCGTTTTAACGTCGTCAGTTTTTGCCCCTGCATATTTAGCGTAGGGCTCAACCTCGCTGTCGGTATAATGCTGGCCTAAAATAAGGTAATCATATCCGAAGCTCTTTAAAAATTCAAGCTCCTTTTTTATAAATAACGGGTACCATTCAACCTCAAAGCCGAGCTTTATATCAATTTTATCCTTATATTTTTCCCTAAGATATTTAACGCTGCTTGCATAATCCTCCGCAAGCTCGCATTCCATACGGAAGGAGCTGATATGCTCCTTCGGAAAAACATAGGGCGCGTGGTCTGAAAAGCCGATTGTTTTATAGCCGTTTTCAATTGCCTTTAAAACAAATTCCTCGTCGTCGCCCTTTGCGTGGTGGCAACGCCAGGTGTGCATATGTAAATTGAACATTTATTTAACGCTTTCCGTAAATTTTATAAACTGAGCCTTGCCCTTTTCGCTTCTTTCAAAAACTCCGCACTGCTCAAGAATTGAAGTGAAGATAATGCCGATTTCTTTTTTAAGAATATCCTCGCAGTTATCGGCG
>ONCR01000069.1 GCA_900316345.1 uncultured Eubacteriales bacterium
CGCCTTCAAAAATCCTCTCAAAGCCCTAAGGCGATTGCAGAGGAGGTTAAAACCGCCTATATCTACGATAACAGAGCTTACTACGTTACAACCGATAACAGGCTTTGCACGATTGACCTTGAAAAGCTTAAGGAAAAGCTGCTTTACGATTCGGTTGACGAGGAAATGGAGCTTGTAGGCGTTTCGCTTAAGCGCGTTTTCTTTACCGTTGAGGGCTTAAGCTCGGTTAAATACCTTTCCGTTGACATCAAGGGCAAGGAAAAGGCGCAGGAATTTACAAGCGAAACCTCTGCGGTTGACGTTAAATTTCCGGTTATGGAAAACGGCTATCTTTATTCCTATAACCGTCAGAGCGACGGAAGCTATAACCTTTGCAGAAAGAAATACGGAAGCGAAAGCTCCGTTGTTCTTGCGGAAAAAGTAAGCGACGTTTCAAATTATCCGATTACGGATACAAACCGCGTTTTCTATTCTGAGCTTGACGGCGGAAAATTCAGCCTTGTTGAGCTTAATATGAACAGCAATAAAACAAAGGTAATGTTAAGCGTAGGCGGCGTAAAGGAGGATAAAGCTCTTTCAATTCAGCACGGCTACAGCTACGATTTTATTATCGGCAAAAAGAGCGAGGGCGGAAAAAACGCTTATTCCGCTTCGGGAATTTATACCTCCTCAACAAATGTTATGAGCTTTAAGGACGGTTCATGGTCATACTAATAAATGAAATCTAAACGGAGAATGTATTTTGGATAAGTATAAAAAGCTGGCAACAAATACCCTTATATTCGCAATAGGCACCTTCTCGTCAAAGGTGCTTTCCTTCCTGCTTATGCCGTTTGTAACCCGTATGCTTAAAACGGGGGATTACGGCTCGGCGGACCTTATTCAGCAAACTGCAAACGTTTTAATTCCGATAGTGTTTTTACAAATTAACTCTGCCGCGCTTCGATTTGCGCTTGATAAGGAAGCTAATAAGGCGGACGTTTTCACCGTCGGTATAAGAACAACAATCAAGGGCTTCTTCGTTTTTCTTCTTTTCGCTTATCCCATAAGTTTAATTAAAATAAACGATTTCCATTTAGGCGATTATATTATTCTTATCTACGTTTTTGTTCTCGTTTCGGGAACAAGGCAGCTCTGCCAGCAATTTGTAAGGGGCTGCGGGCACGTTAAAACCTTTGCGATTGACGGTATAATCGCAACCGCAACGACGCTTCTTTTCAACGTTGTTTTTCTCGGTCCTCTCCATTGGGGCGTTACGGGCTACGTTGTTGCTATTATCGCAAGCGACGCCTGCTCAATTGTTTTCTTCTTTGTTTCTCAAAAGCTATGGCGCTTTGTTAAAATCAAGGGAATGGACAGAACGCTTTCGCGTAGTATGCTTAAGTATTCCGTACCGCTTATGCCGACTATTATACTTTGGTGGATAATCAATGTTTCCGACAGGTATATGGTAACCTATTTTATTGATTCCTCGGCAAACGGGCTTTATACTGCCGCTTCAAAAATTCCGAACTTCGTTATTATGTTTTCGTCAATCTTTATTGACGCTTGGCAGCTTTCGGCAGTTGACGAATATAATAATGAAGATACGGCAAACTTCTTTACAAAGATATTCAGAATATATTCCGGCGGAATTTTTGCCATAGCCTCAGCGCTGATAATTTTCTGTCAGCTTTTAACAAAAATACTTGTTGCAAAAAACTATTACGATTCCTGGGAATTTGTTCCCGTGCTCGTTATGGCAACCTCAATGTCTTGCCTGGTTAACTTCCTGGCCTCGGTTTATATGGCGGAAAAGAAGAGCATTATGGCAATGGTAACCGCGCTTACGGGCGCAGTTGCAAACGTTGTTTTAAACCTTATTCTTATTCCGAGAATGGGCGCAATCGGCGCGGCGGTAGCAACGGTTATTTCCTTCATCGTTGTGTTTGTTACAAGGGGAATGAATACAAGAAGGTATATCAAAATTAAATTTAAAACGCCGCTTATCGCTGCTGAATTCGCAGTTCTTGCGGCCCAGTGCGTTGTTATGCTCGTTATGAAATCGGGCGTAAAAATGTATATTATAGAGGCGGCGCTCGTCGTTGTTATGCTTGTTCTTAACAACAAACCGCTTAAGGAGCTTGTTGATCTTCTTCTTGAAAAATTCTTAAAAAGGAAAAAGAAATCCGCATAATATATATTAGTTGTTGCAAAACGCATTTCTTTAGTATATAATAAACAAAATTGATTTTAAAATTTTTGTTTTTCAAACATATTTTTGGAGGATTTGTATGAAATCAACACTTTCTGTTACGCAAACAAAAAAACTTATTACAGATAAGCTGTCGCATTTCTTTGGTGTATCGCCAAGCGACGCAACTGACGAACAGTTTTATAAGGCAGTTGCAATGATAGTAAGGGATAGATTGTCCCAGCAGAACAGCGAATTCCGCGAAACCGCAAGAAATCAGAATACAAAACAGATTTATTATCTTTGTATGGAATTTCTTATGGGCCGTTCGCTTAAAAATAACCTTTATAACCTCGGTTTAACAAAGGTTTTTGAGGACGCGCTCAGCTCAATGGACGTAAAGCTTGATAAGCTTTATGAGATGGAGCCCGACGCAGGCCTCGGCAACGGCGGCCTCGGAAGGCTTGCCGCCTGCTACCTTGACGGTCTTGCAACAAACGGCTTTAGTTCAATGGGCTATTCAATAAGATATGAGGCCGGAATTTTTAAGCAGAAGCTTGTTGACGGTTGGCAGACGGAGCTTCCCGACTTTTGGCTTCCGGGCGGAGATGTTTGGCTTGTTCCGCGTGAGGAACGTGCCTGCGAAATAAAATTTGAGGGCTATATTGAAGACGCGTGGGACGGCGCATACCACCACGTTATTCATAAGGACGCTAACGTTGTTACCGCTATTCCTTACGATATGTATGTTTCGGGTATGGGCAAAGGCGTTTCCCGCCTTCGTTTGTGGGCGTCCAAGAAGCCTGAATTTGATATGACGCTGTTTAATCAGGGTTCATATATCAAGGCTCTTGAACAATCGGCTATGGCTGAGGCTATTTCAAAAGTCCTTTACCCTGCGGATAATTCGCCCGAGGGCAAATCACTTCGCCTTCGCCAGCAGTATTTCCTTGTTTCCGCTTCCGTTCAGGATATTATTCAGCGTCATCTTACAAAATACGGTACTCTTGATAACCTTCCCGAAAAGATTGCAATTCATATTAACGATACTCATCCAACTATGGCTATTCCCGAGCTTATGCGTATTATGCTTGATGAATGCGGCTACGGCTGGGACGAGGCGTGGTCAATTGTAACAAGAACGGTTGCTTATACTAACCACACTGTTATGAAGGAAGCGCTCGAGTGCTGGAGCGAGGAGCTTTATTCAAGGCTTCTTCCGCGTATTTACCAGATTACTAAGGAAATCGATAATCGCTTCAGAGCTTATGTTTGGTCCGTAACCGGAGATGCGGATAAGGTTGAAAGAATGGCAATCATCAGCGGCGGCGCGGTTCGTATGGCTAACCTTTGCGTTGCCGGCTCACACAGCGTTAACGGCGTTTCAGCTCTTCACAGCGAAATTCTTAAGAACACCGTTTTCAGCGATTTCTATTCGCTCACTCCCGAAAAGTTCACCAATGTAACTAACGGAATTGCTTTCAGGCGCTGGCTCTGTCAGGCTAATCCGGAGCTTACCGATTATATTACAGAGCTTATCGGCAAGGATTTTATTACCAAATCTGATGAGCTTATTAAGCTTCGCGATTATGTGAACGATAAGAAGGTTCTTAAGAAGCTTGCCGAAATAAAGCATAATAACAAGGTTCGCTTTGCCGAATACCTTAAAAAGAAGCAGGGAGTTGTAATAAACCCCGATTCTATTTTCGACGTTCAGGTTAAGCGTCTTCACGAATATAAACGCCAACAGCTGAATATTCTTAATATTATATCCGAATACCAGATGCTTAAGGCAAATCCGAACGCCGATTACTATCCGAAAACCTACATCTTTGCTTCTAAGGCTGCCCCGGGCTACTTTATGGCGAAGAAGCTTATTGAGCTTATTGACGCCCTTTCAAAGGTAATTAACAACGATAAGGATACTAACGATAAGCTTAAGGTTGTTTTTGTTGAAGATTACAACGTTTCCGTTGCAGAAGTGCTTATGCCTGCCGCTGATATTTCGGAACAGATTTCCCTTGCGGGAACAGAGGCTTCCGGCACCGGCAATATGAAGCTTATGCTCAACGGCGCTGTAACTATAGGAACGATGGACGGCGCAAACGTTGAAATATATGACGCTGTAGGCGAGGATAATATTTATATCTTCGGTATGTCAACGCCTGAGGTAAATCATCTTCAGAGTATGGGCTACCATGCTATGAATTATTACAACAATAACGAAACGCTTAGAAACGCCATTGAATTTATTCGTATGGGCGTTAACGGCAAGCGTTTTGACGAGGTCGTTTCCTCGCTTATGAATGTTGACCAGTATATGGCTCTTGCAGATTTTGCCGACTATCACAAAACGCAAAATGAAATTTCAAATGCTTACAGAGATACCGAAGCATTTACAAGAATGTCGCTAATGAATATAAGCGGCGCAGGCGTTTTCAGCGCGGACCGTTCAATTATGGATTATGCGAATAATATCTGGCACACAAAGCCTGTTCAGTTTAAAAAATAATTAATTGGGGAGGGTCTCCGTGCCCTTCCGTAAACCGAATTATGTAGGGGAGGGTCTCCGTGCCCTCCCGTAAACCGAATTATGTAGGGGAGGGTCTCCGTGCCCTCCCGTTTATAGGTGTTATGACAGTTTTCGATTCACGAAAAACTGAATATAAGGATAAAATCCGAGCGATTAAAACCGATGAAAAGGTTCATTTTCGTATTATCGTTCCGCGCTCAATGTCTTGCACGGGCGCTTCTCTCAGTATAAAAAAAGAGGGCGACGACTATTGGAATTATTCAATGTTCTGGGCAGGAATGTGCGGCGACGATAACGAGTATTGGGAGCTTCACTTTTCGGCGACAACGCCCGGGCTTTATTGGTACCGTTTTGAGCTTGAAACCCCTTGGGGTAAAAGTTTTATCCGCAACGTAGGCCACGGTATAGGCGATTTTGCGCCTGACGGAAGCGATTTTCAGCAAACCGTTTATGATAAGAATTTTACAACTCCCGAATGGCTTAAAGGCGGAATAATCTATCAGATTTTTCCCGACAGGTTTTGTTTTAGCGGCGAGCCAAAAAAGAACGTCAGAAAAACGCGCGTAATTCGTGACTGGGGCGACGAGCCCTTCTGGCGCGAGGACCAGATGAACGGAATCTGGAACAACGATTATTTTTGCGGCGACCTTAAGGGAATTGAACAAAAGCTTCCTTACCTTGCGGATTTAAGCGTAAGCTGTATTTATCTTAACCCCATATTTGAAGCCAATTCAAACCACCGCTATGATACCGCGGATTATGAAAGAATTGACCCCCTGCTCGGAACGCTTGACGATTTTAAATCCCTTTGTAAAAAAGCCGGGGAGGAATACGGAATAAGAATAATTCTTGACGGCGTATTTTCCCATACGGGTTGCGACAGTAAGTATTTTAATCTTTATTCTAATTATAAAACAGTAGGCGCTTATAACAGCAAGGAAAGCCCTTATTACAGCTGGTACAAGTTTACCGATTTTCCCAATGAATATAAATCCTGGTGGGGGATTAAGCTTCTTCCCGAGCTTATTGAGGAAAACGAAAGCTACCGCGAATATATGTGCGGCGAAAAGGGGATTCTTCGCCGCTGGCTTAAGGCGGGTGCAAGCGGCTGGAGGCTTGACGTTGCCGACGAACTTCCCGATATCTTCCTTGAAGATTTAAGAAAAGCCGTTAAGGCTGAAAAAAAGGACGCCGTAATTATAGGCGAGGTATGGGAGGAGGCAACAACAAAGGTTGCCTACGGCGAAAGAAGAAAGTATTTCCTCGGCGAGGAGCTTGATTCCGTTATGAATTACCCCTTTGCCGAAGCGGTTATTAGTTTTATAAAATTCAAAAATGCCGAAGCCTTCTTCGATTCGGTTATGAATATAATTGAAAAATACCCTAAAGAGGTTACCGACGTTCTTATGAACCATATCGGAACCCACGATACCGCAAGGGCAATAACCCGCCTTGCCGGCGAGGATGCCGAGGGCTACGGAAGGCAGTGGCAGTATGAGCATAACAGGCTCGGCAGTGAAGCGTATCTTATGGGCGTTTCAATGCTCAAGCGCGCGTCGCTTTTGCAGTTTACGCTCCCCGGCGTTCCCTCCGTTTATTACGGCGATGAAATCGGTATGCAGGGGATGAAGGACCCGTTTAACCGCGAATGTATGGCGTGGGATAGCCCGAACGAAGAGCTCCTTAAGTGGTATAGGCGCCTCGGCGAAATCCGCCGCGGCTGTAAGGTATTTGAAAAGGGAGAGTTTATTCCCGTTTATTCATCTCACAGTACGATTGCATATATAAGAGCAGACAAGAACAGCGAGGTTCTTGTTGCCCTTAACCTTGACGATGAAACGGTAAGCATCCCCCTTGACGATACGTGGAACAACTGCTATACCCTTCTCGGCAATATTCCCGTTAACGGAACGCTCTACCTTGAGCCGTACCGCTATTCCGTTTTAACAATAGTAAAATAACGCCCGTTGGGAGAGCCTTCGTAAAGAAGGTTCTCCCAATTAAATTAATCCTTGCGGATTAAAGAAATATTCCTTCGGAATATGAAATTGCTCCGCAATGAAATACGCCTGTGGCGTGTTATGGATTAATTTTATTTCGTATCGAGCAGAGCGAGATATTTCACAATTTGCTTTAGCAAATTATTTCATAGGTATAATGAACCCGACAAATCGGGATTTGTAGGGCGGTCGGTTATCCGTATCAATTGTAGGGCACGATGCCCACATCGTGCCGCGGCAAGGTGTAGGCGGGCGCCCCTTGGGGTGTTATTTTTTTGCAACACTTTAGTGAAAACCTTCTACTGTATAAGTGAAAGCGCTTTTACAATGATTGGAGGTTTTTAAAATGAAAAAAGTTTTGTTAATGATAACCGTAGTTGCTCTTGTTGCCGCAATAGGCGTTACCGCCCGGGCAAAGAGCGCTCAAAAGCCCGTTACGGAGATTTACTGCCCTGCCGTCGAGGTCGAAACGCAAAGCGAAGCAGCGTCAAAAGTTAAAGCCTATAAAGTCGGGGGTGAAAAGGAAAACCGTTCTGCAAAGAAAAATCCCGAAACAGAGTCTGAAAGCGAAGCAACTCAAAACGATGACCTTGCTTCGGAGATTAGCCAAGCAGAGGAAAATCTTGTTAAAGACGCCGAATCGCAGGAGTCTGTAATCGAAAAGCTTAAGGCAAAGTACAATATAGATGAAAGCTACAGGGAAAAAACGGAAAGCGACTATAACGGCTGTACCTCTTATCGGTTCGTTAAGCTTGACAAAAACGGGGTTGAAAATCCGTATGACGCGCTCAGCGTTTGTATTGATAACACTACGGGCGAAATCATAGCCGAAAAACGCTTTGATAAGCCTGCGTTTAAAGAGGCAAAGCTTGATAAGACCGAGGCAAAGGCGGCGGCAAAGGAGAATCATCCTAAGGCAGATAAGAATATTTCCCTTAATATCGAGGATTGCATTTTGGAATACTATATGCCGAAATATCCGAAGGGCGATATTTACCTTGCCTACAGGGTTGAGTTTGACGACGGAAACATTGTTTATGTTAACGCCGTAAGCGGTGAAGCCGTCGGATTTGACCAAATGAAATAACGGTAACTAAACCGTTGCCAAGCGCAGCGGTTTTTGTTATAATCAAGCTATGGAAAAGGATAAGATTTTAAGCCTTGAAAAGCTTGCAAGGCTTCAGCTTGACGACGACGGGCGAAAAAAGCTTGTCGCCGAAATTGAAGAGGTAATTGAATACTTTAACGTTCTTAAGGAGCTTGATACAAACGGTATCGAGCCTTTTTCCGATACCTCGGGACTTAAGAACGTTTTAAGAAGCGACGAGGTAAAGCCCTCGCTTTCTCGCTCAGATATTATTTCAAACGCCGAAACCGAAAACGGAATGTTCGCCGTTCCCGTTTCTATTGAAGGGGAGGGTTAAGATGACGGATTACAGCTCGTTTACCGCTCTTCAGCTCGGCGAAATGATTAAAAACAGGGAGCTGACCTCTCCCGAGCTCTGCGAATACTTTTTAAATAAAGCCGATGGTTTTAATTCCTTTATATACAGGGATAAAGACGCTGTTATGAAGCAGGCACAAACCGTACAAAAGGCGATAGAAAGCGGTAGGCTCAATTCATTTCTTGCAGGAGTACCCATAGCTATAAAGGATAATATCTGCGTAAAGGGAATGCCTGCAAGCTGTGGCTCAAAAATGCTTGAAAGCTTCGTGCCGCCCTATGACGCAACGGTTGTTTCGCGTATAAAAAATGCCGGTATGGTTGTTATCGGCAAAACAAATATGGATGAATTCGCTATGGGAAGTACGGGCGAAACCTCGCATTTCGGCGCTGTTAAAAACCCTCTTGACGTTTCAAGGGCCGCCGGAGGCTCGTCAAGCGGCTCCGCAGCCGCCGTTGCCGGAGGGCTTGCTCCGCTTTCGCTCGGAAGCGATACGGGCGGCTCGGTTCGTCTGCCTGCTGCTTATTGCGGCCTTTACGGGCTTAAGCCTACCTACGGCGCCGTTTCGCGCTTTGGGCTTATAGCCTACGCCTCCTCGCTTGATACCGTTGGCGCTATTTGTAAAACCGCGGAGGACGCGGCTGTGCTGTTTAACGCAATCAGCGGAGTTGATAAAAAGGATTCCACATCAATTAACAGCGAAAAAATAGTTATTAACAAAAATATAAAAACAAGCAATATAAAAATCAGCATCCTCGGCAATGCAAAATCCGAAGCGTTTAAAGCGCTTAATATAAACGTTGAAAACGCAGAGCTTTCGCTTCTTAAATACGCCGTTCCCGCTTACTATATTATTGCCTGCGCCGAGGCTTCCTCTAACCTTGCGCGTTATGACGGAATACGCTACGGCCACAGAAGCGATAAGGCGAAAACCCTTGACGAGGTGTATACTCTTTCACGTACGGAGGGCTTCGGATTTGAGGTTAAGAAGCGGATTATGCTCGGCAATTTTGTTCTTTCTTCCGGCTATTTTGACGAATACTATTTAAAAGCCCTAAAGGTAAGAGGAATGATAAAGAGCGAGCTTTTATCCCTTCTTGAAAAATCCGATTATATTCTTGCTCCCGTAAGTGAAAACGGCGCGCCGCTTCTCGGCCAAAGCCTTGAAAAGCCGCTTGATATGTACAGCGGCGATGTTTTTAACGTTCTTGCAAATCTCGCAGGTCTGCCCGCGCTTTCGCTTCCCGGCGGCGTTCAGCTTATCGGAAAACCAAACAGCGAGGAAAGCCTGATTAACCTTGCATTAAAGCTTGAAAAGGAAATCTATGGAATTTGAAACCGTATGCGGCCTTGAGGTACATACCGAGCTGCTGACTGAAACTAAAATATTCTGTTCCTGCACAACCGACTTCGGCGGCGAGCCTAATACTCATTGCTGCGAGGTCTGTACCGGTATGCCGGGAACGCTCCCCGTTTTAAATGAAAAGGTGCTTGAATTCGCCGTAAGGTGCGGCGTTGCGCTGGGCTGTGAAATAACGCGTTTTAACCGCTTTGACCGTAAAAACTATTTTTACCCCGACTTGCCGAAGGCTTACCAGATTTCACAGCTCTATCTTCCGATTTGCAAAAACGGTTGCGTTGAAATAAACGACAGTATTAACGGCGGAAAAAAGAAAATCAGAATTCACGAAATACATATGGAGGAGGACGCAGGTAAGCTTATTCACGTTAACGGCAAAAGCCTTGTGAATTATAACCGCGCAGGCGTTCCGCTTCTTGAAATTGTAAGCGAACCTGACCTTTCAAACGGAGCCGAAGCCGCCGAGTATACCGAAAAGCTCCGCGAAATACTTATGTTTTGCGGTATATCGGATTGTAAAATGCAGGAGGGCTCTCTTCGCGCGGACGTTAACGTTTCGGTAAGAAAAAAGGGGAGCAGCATTTTAGAAACAAGAACGGAAATGAAGAATTTAAGCTCGTTCCGCGCAATAAAAGCCGCCGTAGACGGAGAGGCGAAAAGGCAGATTGAGCTGATAAAAAACGGCGGCGAAGTAATTCAGCAAACAAGGCGTTTTGATGAAAAGGCTGAAAAATCCTTTCCTATGCGAAACAAGGAGGAAGCCAAGGATTACAAATATTTTCCCGAACCCGATATTCCTCCGCTTTCAATCAGCGGGGAATATATTGAAAACGTTAAAAGCTCTCTTCCCGAGATGCCTGATGAAAAGAAAAAAAGATACGTCAAAATCGGGCTTACCGAATATGACGCAGACGTTATCTGTTCGGATTTGAACTCGGTTTCGCTGTTTGAAAAAACATCGGAAATAACTGCTCTTCCTAAGGAAACCGCAAACTGGATTCTGGGCGAGGTTGCCGCTATCTTGAAAGAGGGTAATAAAACCGTTACGCCCGAGCTTCTTGCGAAGGTAATTCTTCTAAACAAAAGCGGAAAAATAACACGGGAAGCGGCAAAGGAAACGCTTTCGGCGTGCGCTTCGTCCTCGCTCCCTCCCGAAGAGTATATAAAAAATAATTCGCTTGAAGCGCTTAACGATGAACGGCTTATAGAAAATACGGCAAAAAAAATTATCGCCTTAAACGAAAAGGCGGTAAACGAATACAAAAGCGGTAAGGATAAGGCGCTCAATTACCTTGTAGGTCAATGTATGCGCGAGCTTAAGGGCAAAGCCCCTGCCGACTCCGTAAGGGAAATAATAGCTAAATTAATGAAGTAAAACGGAAGGTATTATATCCTTCCGTTTTTTGTTACGGATTGCAGGAGCCGCAGGGCGTGTACCCCTCTTTTATCAGCTCTTCTCTGCTTTCGTTGCTTTCAATTCTGTTTTTTTCGCTGATGGTAGAAGCGCCGCTGCAATCGGGCTTATGGAATTTTTTGGAGCTTTTATTGATTATGTATTTTGCGTTTGTTGAGGTCGTTTCCTGAATTTCGGTTTCCTTTGCACCTCCGGTTGCATAATCAATTTCAACGCCGGGCTGAACATTGTAGCAAAAAACATTGAAGCAAATACCTTTGCCCCTGTCCTCAACGGAATAGCCCTCCATTAAAACGCCCCTTGCAACAAGCTCGTTATCTTTAAAAATCGGCGTAACGCGGTATAAAACGTGGTTGCCCGTGCTTTTAATATATGAGCTTGTGAGCTCCTCAAACGGAAGCATTCCGGAAACGTTCATATAGCGCGTTCCCGTTATAAGATTCTTGCTGTTGGCGTTTTCACCCGTCAGCATATACGCGATAAGATGACAGCGGTTATAAAGGCTTCCGCCGTCTACAAAGCCGAATCTGATGCTCTGCCACCCCGTAGGCTTAACCGAGGAAATGTCGCCGCGCTTTTCTTCGGGCATAAGCTCCTTGCCTATGCACGCCGTTGCCGCCCTGCACCTTCCGAGCTTATCCTGCTTTGAATAGCTTTCATAAGCCTTTTCGGTTAAATCGCTCTCGGTGAAAAACGGGGTTGAGCCGTTTATTTCAACGTAAGCAGCTCCCGAATAATCGGGAACGCTGTCAAGCGAAAATTCGTCGCCGCTGATAACCGTTTCCGCCTGAGCGGAGGCGCTTTCGCTGTTTTCGGTTTGCGGATTTGTTACGGGCTTTGCCTTGCTGCAAGCCGTTAAAAGCATAACGGCGGTAAGTATAAGACAGATGATTTTTAATACTTTTGTTTTCATATTTAAACCTCTTATTATTTATAGTTATATAATAGCATATTTTAATAATTATATCAATTTTATCTTTCGGTTTTCTATGTCAAAAACTATTACTGCACACCCGATTATCATAAGAAGGCTGAAGGTGAGGTTTCCGCTTGTAAATTCAACGCCGCCCGTTATGCTTTTTGAAACTGCCGCCGCCTGCGGAAAAAGGAAAGTTAACAGCTTCATTATTAAAAACGAAAGTCCTGCTCCCGCCGTTCTTGTTATAAGAAAATAAGAGTAGGGAATTTTCATTTTTTTCAGCATTCCCAAAAGCTGAAAATGAATGCAAATTCCTCCAAAAGATAGAAAAAACGCGCAGTATTCAAGGGGAAGCGGATTATCCGAAACACAAATGCCCGTGGTTATTTCAATAAACGGCATTATTATTTGCGGAGGATTAATTATTTTTAATACGGAAGAAAAGATGATAATATATGCGCTCATAAACGCAAGCGCCAAAACCGAGCTTTCAACGGCTTCGGGCAACGCTTCCGAAAACGGCAGATAATTGATTATTCTGTTATTCTTTTTTATTTTCGGGCTTTTAAAGGCGGTTAAGGCAAGAATAATAAGCGACGAAGCAATGCTGCTTAAAAACAGAAGCAGCCCCGTTTTTGAGCTTTTATAAATAACGGAGCCCACAGCCGTTATGATAAATGCAAAGCCGCCGCTGAAATTAAAGCTCATTATCCTTTTTGCCGTGCCACGGTCAATAAGCCCTTTTTCGAAAAGGTCAGATGTTAATACCGCCCCTGCGGGATAACCGCCTGTAAGCCCGAGCAAAACCGCTCCCGAAGCACAGCGCGGAAGCCTGAAAAGCTTTTCAAAAGCCCTTCCGAAAACAGCCTCAATAACGCTGTGCGCCCGCGATTTCATTATTAGGTTTGAAATAATCAGCAGCGGAAGAAGGGAGGGAAGGATAACGCTTTCGCAAAGCTTTATCCCGTTAAGCGCGCCGCTTCTTGCCTCCCTTGAAAAAACAATGAAAAGCGCAACAGCCGAAAAAAGAAAAGCGCCTGATAAGTATGAAGCGAGCTTTTTCAAAACAATCACCGTTTATTAATATGCAAAAAAATAAACAGACTTTACAGTCTGTTTATTTTATAAGATTATTTGCGTTTTGAATAAGCCTGTCAACAGCTTCATTGCCGCATTTTTTGATTATTGCGTTAATGCCGTCTTCGTATTCGGGAGGGCGTGAATCAAGGTTATGGCAGTCAGAGCCGATAAGCTGAATTTTACCCTCTTCAAGAAACTTGAAAAGCTTTTTGCGGATATGGCGCGTTGAATCTGAGAATGAGCTTATGTTAACCTGCGGAATACAGCCTATTTCAATGTATTCATCAAGCTTATACTTATCCTCCATAAGCGCTCTGTAGCGCTCAATGTGGGCAAGCACGGGCTTTACCCCGTAATCACAGTAAAGGTTAATTAATCTGTTGTAAACCTCCTGCCCGAAATCCGATGAAAAGTTATGCTCAATAAGCGCGTATCCCGAATCGCCTATGCAAAGCTCCTTTATGCTGGGGTTATTAAAAACGTAATCGCTTATATATACCTCAGCGGCAGGTATAAGCCTCGGGCTTCCGGGCGGCAGCGCCCTCATAAGGTCGTTAAAAGCTCTGTCGCGTCGTCTTAAAAAATCGTCAAGCGAAATTGTATCGGAATAATAGTGAGGCGTTAAAACAATCGTTTTTGCCCCTTGTTCCTTAAGCCTTTCAATCATTTTTAGGCTTGTTTCAACATCCCTTGAGCCGTCGTCTATGCCGGGGATTATGTGGCAGTGAGTTTCTATTAAATTGTTAATGTACATAATATCACAGCCTGGTTTTATAATGCTTACTGCCTGGGAGGCTCAATTTCGTTCTTTCTCGGGTGAGCGGAATATCCGCTGTAGCCGCCGTAACCGTAACCTCCGTAGCCGTAACCGTAACCGCCGTAGCCGTAACCGCCGTAGCCGTAGCCGCCGTAGCCGTAACCGTAACGGTATCTGTTGTATTTTCCATAGTTGTATTTTCCGCCTGACCTTGTTTCAACAAAGTTAACTATGAAGCCAAGAATTTTTGCATCAATAAATTCAAGTGCGGCGATTGCCTTTTCAACCTCGGGATGAGTGCTCTGGTTATAGCGCACAACAAGAACAACACCATCGCTTTCCCTGATAATCGGGAGCGCGTCTGAAACAATGTTGATAGGCGGAGTGTCAATAATGATATAGTCAAAATCGTTGCTTACGTCGTTAAGAAATTCTGCCATCGGCTCGCTTCCTAAAATTTCCGCGGGGTTGGGGGGGATTGAGCCTGAACAGATAATTGAAAGATTATCATATTCCGTTGCGTGAACAATGCTGAAAAGGTCAATTCTGTCCGTCCTTGAGGCGGAAACGGTTGAACCGAGGTAATCGGTTAAGCCCGGGTTGTTTGAAATTGAAAAATACTGGTGAATTTTAGGCTTTCTTAAGTCGCCGTCAATAAGAAGAACTCTCTGGCCCGCCTGTGCAAAGGAAATGGCAAGGTTAATGGTTGTTGTTGTTTTGCCCTCGCCGGCAACGGAGGAGGTGAAAACAATTCGCTTACAGCCCTTTTTCATAAGCGAAAAGGTGATGTTAGCGCGTATGCTTTTGTATGACTCCTCAACCTTAAACTTAAGCGAGGGGCTTAAGTTGAGGTCTTTAATAAGAGTTCTGGAGGAGTTAATAATATTTGTCTTTTTATTTTTCCTTGACATAGCCTTCAGCCCCCTTTGTTGATACCGTTGCTACGCCCTTGCCCTCAAAGTTGGGAATTGAGCCGAGAACGGGAATGTTGTATTTTTCAGTAAGCTCTTCGCTTGATTTAATTCTAACGTCAAGAAGCGTTCTTAAAATTACATATGCCGCCGCAAGGCCGAAGCCGACTACTGCGCAAAGAAGCATTTTCTTTGCATAGCCCTTGTTACCCGCGGAGGTTGCTTTAACCGCCCTGTCCTCAACCGAGGCACGAACAAGGCCCTGGTTCTTTTCCTTCATAATTTTAGGAACGGTTGTTTCAAGCTGCTTAGCAATTTTATATGAAAGCTCCGAATCCGTTGTCGTTACGGTAATCTGGAAAATTGAAGTATCGTTAAGGATTTCAATTTCAAGCGCGCCGCTAACAATGCTTATGGGGTTGTTGGAATTATAGGTTTCGTTAATATCGTTAACAAGCCTTGAATTAAATTCGTTAGTCTGCATAATTGTAATGTAGGTGGGAAGCATGCTTCTAACGTAATTCATCTTGCTTGTATTGCTTGAACGTATAACCTCAATGCTGTTGTTTTCCTCAAGGTCGTCGTTACTGTCTGTAGCATATGCGAGGAATTTAACGTCCGAGCTGTAGGTAAGGGTTGTATACTGGTTTGTATAAAAATAGCCTACAAGCGCTCCGATTAACGCAAAGACAATCAACAGCTTCCATCTTCTCAGAAGTGAGAATATTATTTTTTGAACGTTTACATCAATGTTCATATTAATATCTTCCTTATTTAATATACAAAAATAAATCAAAATATATATTACTTTATTAAAACAATTTTGTCAATGAATAAATAATTAACTTTGGTTAAATTTGCGATTTTTAATTGCATCTTGCAAAAATGAGTAATATTTGTTATGATTGTAATGTAAATTTTAGATGGGAGGGATTTTATGTATCCTGTTCTTATTGCTTTAGCGGCAACGCTCGGCGATAAAATCGATTCGGCCTTTTATGGCTTCGATGTTGCTATTTATAAGATTTTCGGCGCAATGCAAAACGGATTTTTTACTGCAATATCAAAGGTTTTCACCTCTTTTGGCGATGAAAATTTTGTTATTCCGCTTGCCGTTCTCGGCGTTATTCTTTGCCTTTTTAAAAAGACGAGGAAATACGGCTTTGCGCTTGTTTTTGCAATTGCAATCGGAACGCTTGTAACCAATGTTGTTGTTAAGCCTATGGTGCTTCGTATAAGGCCTTATAATACCCTTCAAAACGCGCCTATCTGGGACGAATACAGCAAGTGGTATCAGGCTGCCGGCGCCCTTTCGGAAAGCGATTATTCCTTCCCGTCGGGCCATACAACCGCGGCGTTTGAGGCTGCAATAGCAATGGCGCTGTGCTTCAGAAGCGACGGTAAAAAGGGCATTTCGTGGATATTCCCGATTATCGCCGTGCTTACAATGTGTTCAAGAATTTACCTTATGGTTCACTACCCGACGGACGTTATCGGCGGCTTCTTTGTAGGAACCTGCGCAGGCGTTATCGGCTACTTCCTTTCAAAGGCCGTATGCAAGCTGTTTGAAAAAACAAAGCTTGATAAAATTGACCTTGAAAAGATTAGCAAAAAGGGCTTTAACCCTAAAGCGGTTACTGCGGTAATCTGTATCGCCCTTGTTGCAATGTTCTGCAATTCCTTTATCCCGGCTCTTTCAGAAGGCGGCGACGCAAAAAGGTGTGAATATGCAGGCACAGATTATGATTGCCAAAACGAAGCAAGGGTGGATGACGATAAGTATTATCCGCTTGATACCGACGGCGACGGCCAAAAAGAATACTACTGTAAAATCCACTGGAAACAGCTTAATCCGCAAAAATAATAAAACATCGGCTCATCTTTCAAGATGAGCCGATTGTTTTTTTAATGTTATTCATCGTCGTCAACAATAGTGTCAATATTATGCGAAAACTCAACGCTTCTTGATATTGCTATTCTGCGTTGTATGCACTTGCGTATGTAGATACCGTATAACTACTACATCCGCATATAACCATAATAATTGAAACAAGTATTGAAATTACTTTTTTCATCATTTACTCTCCTTTATATAGCTTTTGTATGACTACTTACTGCCCTAATGAGAATATCATTGAATAGTTTTTCGTTATTACCACGTCATTATTCATAATTTTCTAATATTATGTTACCATACTTTCTTAATCCAACGGCCGCCTTTAAAAACTGATAAAGAATGTGTATGATTAAAAACATTTTCAATAATGGAGTTGTTCAGTTGTTGTGTCAATAAAAAATATATTAAAAACTATTAATACAGCTATAACTATCGATACTATCTTTTTTATAAAATCACCTTCCGTAAAAACTATATACACAATTATTTGAATCTGAATTAATACTAAAGTCTGTCCGTATGATATTCTTTTTACCGTATATAATGGTGCCTCTTGTAAAATTCGCTTCGTCCACTAATATAATAAAAGCATCTTTTGTTAAAGAGTTTCTGTCTATTATTTCACCTTTATTTTTACAAAATAAATGATAGTTTTCATTTGGTAAATAG
>ONCR01000050.1 GCA_900316345.1 uncultured Eubacteriales bacterium
CGGGCCAGGTTGACGGCGTACCATTCGGTTTTAATATCGGCTACGGCTTCGGCAATACCTCAGCTGCAAGCGAAAACGTAATTTTCTATAACGGAAAGGCGCATAAGTTTGACGACGTAAGGTTTAATATCAGCGCAAATTATACCGACCCGTGGACCTTTACCTCAAGCGACGGACGCTTTGAGATGGAATTCGTTCCGATTATTGACCGCGCAGCCAAAATTGACCTTAAGGTTATTGTTACCGACCAACATCAGGTTTTCGGCAAAATGAGCGGAACCGCCGTTCTTGACGACGGAACAAAAATAGAAATTAAGGACTTCCTTTGCTTTGCCGAAGAGGTTCATAATAAGTATTAAACGGAGAATAATATGCAATACCCGTATTCAGATGTTTTACAACAGATTGGTTTTAATCAAATTATAATTTACAGCCTTGTAAGCTTCGTTCTCAGCATTGTCGTAAGGGTGTTTATTATGCTTGCAATCGGCGAGGACGCAAAGGCAATCGGAATTAAAAACAGAACGCTTTATATGGTGCTTGCGTTCTTCTTTCCGCTGATTGTCGGCATAGTCTACCTTTGCACGCGCAAATCGGCGGCTAAAATTACGCCGCGTATGTGTATGGTTTGCGGTCAGACTATGCCTCCGGGCACGAAGTATTGCTATAACTGCTCAAGCGCATTACTTGAGGATTATAAGCTGTCCGATTCCGAACCGCATATTAAAAACAGAAAAATATTCCTTATCCTCGGAATAAGCTTTTACATAGTTTTGTTTATCTTTTCCCAGACTATGGGAATAAGCATTATAAACAGATTGGTTCGATTTGCTCAGGAGCACCAAAGGGATTCCGGCTCATACAGCGATTATTTTGACGGCTATGGAAATAACGGCGGTTACGGCGATTTCGGCGATTTCGACGATTATGAGGACTTTTTCAATAATTACGGTAACGGCGGAGAAACCGACGGCTTCGGCGAGTTCTCAAACGGCTTCGGCAATTAATAATAAGGGGAGGGGTTAACCCTCCCTTTAATATTAAATTTATATTAATTGTACAAAATTACTTGATATGGTTGAGCATTTCTGTTAAAATGTATTTAATATGCGAATTAATTAACGTAATTAATTAATTCAGAAACGAAAAGGAGAAATCAGTATGGGTAAAACCGCTACTAAAATTTCCCGAAATACTTACACAAAGGGTGAGCTTTTCGGCTACCTTGTAGGTATGTTCGGGCAAAACATTATTTACCAGGTTATTGCCGCAGGCCTTGTTTCCGTTTATCTCGGAACAGTTCTTTATATCCCTGCAGGTGCAGTCGGCGTTATTATATTCGCCGCAAGAATCTGGGACGCTATTAACGACCCTATGATGGGAACGATTGTTGACAGAACACATACCAAATGGGGTAAGTGCAGGCCTTATCTTATCTTCTTCCCCGTAATTATCGGTATCTTTACAATCCTCTGTTTTGTAAATGGTATCTATACAAACGAGGGCGCAAGCAAAGTGCTTATAGTTGCCTGGGCAGCTGCTTCATATATTATCTGGGGTATGCTTTTCACCGTATGCGATATTCCGCTTTGGGGCATTACCTCTCTTATGACTGAGGACCAGGACGACAGAGCAAAGATTATCGGTCTTGCGCGTATGGCGGCAGGTATCGGCGGTATCGGAACAGTTATTGCTTTTGTTCCCGGTTTTCTTAAAAAAATGTTTGAAGGCAAGTATAACGCTATGGTAGGCGTTGACGGCTATACCCAGCAGATGGCTAATAACGATACAAGTAAAATGGCGTGGATTGCAACTGTTGTTATCGTAACCGTATTTGCAACAATTTGTTTTGAGATTGCAGGCCTTGTAACCCGTGAACGCGTTCCCGGCGACGCTGAGGATAAGCGCGGTATTATTGATAACTTCAAGATTATGTGGAACTGTAAGCCGTTCCGTCAGATTCTTATTTCCGGCGTTTTAAGAAGCCCCTTACAGCTTCTCATGCTTATGGCTATGCCGCTTATGCTTTATTACTATACTGATAACGCATTTGAAAATATCGGTAACCTTGACGGCGGTAAAAGAATATTCAAAATTGCCCTCATCGGTATTGCGGTATTCGTTCCGCAGTTCGCTGCGATGGCAATTACACCGAATCTTGTTAAGAAATATGAAAACAAAAAGATTTATAATTTCTTCTCAATCGTCGGTGCAATTCCTTATGCGCTCATCTTTGTTGCTTACATTGTTTTCAAGGGTAACCTTTTAGGCTGGGCGGCTGTAGTAGTTACTGCTGTATGTATCGGCCTTGCCGCTGCTTCAATGGGCGGTATTAACGTTATGCAGTCAATTATGATTGCCGACTGCGTTGACTATGAGGAATACCATAAGGGCTACCGTCCCGACGGCGTATTCTTCTCGGGCCAGTCCTTCTTAACAAAACTTTCGGGCGGTATCGCCGCTGTTATTCAGGCTGTTGTTTACGCTGTGGTTAAATTTTCAGACGCAAACCTTGATAATATTAACTACAGATTAAAGCAGGGCGAGCATTTCTATAATATGGACGGCGGCAAATACGCCCTTGCAATGTTCCTTCTTATTTCAATCCCGATTGCTGTAGGTATGCTTCTTTCAGCCCTTCCGATGAAGAGCTATGATATGACAGACGCTGACCATAAGATGATGCTTGACGCGCTTGTTGCTAAGCGTGCAGGCAAAACGGCCGATGAAATCGAAGCTCCTGCCGAGGGTAACGATTGAAACGAAGTCGCCCGCGTTCTTGAAGAGAATATGGACGACATTGTAAAACAAATAAATGAATTATAAAAAAGAAGGTTGACTGTTATTCGGTCAACCTTCTTTTACAAATCCGGATTTTGTGCTTTACTGCGCCTTCCGTTTTTACTTACCTTTTAATCCATTGAGCCCAAACGCCGAATACCTCGCGCGTAAAAAACGTCGGCTTTGCGGCCCTTGATGAACCCGAGGGAACTGCGCTTGCCGTAAGTCCGTTTTTTTGGCATATCATAGAAGCGCGGTACTGATGATATTCGCTTGTTGCTATCGCAACCTCGTTTGAAAAACCGTTTTCTTCAATGATTTTCTTCGCGTTTGCTATGTTTTCATCCGTGTTTGTTGATTTATCTTCAATTATTATTCTGTCGGGCGAAATGCCGTTTTCCGTCATAAGGTTAAATATGCATTGCCCCTCACTTAAATCCTCGTCAGCTCCTTGTCCGCCCGTTGCAATTGCTAATGCTTCCGGGTGAGCTTCAAGGTATCGCGAAGCAACAGTACACCTTGCTTTAAGCGTACTGCTCGGAACGCTTCCTCTTATCTGACAACCGAGAACTATTATTACTTTCTGGTTTTCGGCGGTGTAATACGAATGCTTAACAACCTGCGAAAGCGTTGCAAGAAAAACCGTGCAAAAAGTAATAATCAATACGCAGATTATTGATATTAAAGCTTTTCCGCCCGTTCCGCCCCAAAGGTGTTTTAAAACTTCGGTAAACCTGTTCCAAAATACGGCAATTAAAGCAAGTATCCCCGCAACGCCGAAGCCGAAAAGGTTACCGGCGTTTATAACTCCAAGCGTAACGAGCGGGGGGATGTAAAGCCTTATCAGCACAAGCGCCGCGGCTACAAGTAAAAATCTGAAAATCAAAACTATCACCTTTTTTATTGTTATCACCTTATTTGATTCTATAATAATAAATCGGCCTTGGCCGACATCTTTAACATTATATCATATATTTGTTAATAAAACAATACTTTTATTAGAATTGAATTCGGGTTATAATAAAGGTAGGGAAATTATCCCAATTTTCCATAGGAGGTAATATTTATGATTAACATTACTGCAAGAGGCTTTGAGCTTAAGCAAGGCGCTAAGGACGGAATTGAAAAAGAGCTTAAGCGAATTGAAAAAATGCTTCCCGAAAACGCGGTTTTTGACGTAACCCTTAAAAAAGAGAAGGAAGGCTATAAATGCGATATTACGGTTAAGCATTTCGGTTCATTTATAAGAGGCGAAGCTTTTGAACAAAAAATTGAACCGGTTATTGATGCGGCGGTTGACGACCTTAAAAGAAAGCTGCGTAAGCTTAAAACCTATTTTGTTGATAAAAAGCGTAAGGGCGGTATTGATGAGCTTGCCGAAGCCTTTGAAGAGCTTGAAGGCACAGACGATGTTTCAATGGACGATTTTGACGAGCTCTATTATTCTTCGGTTGATATTAAACGAACAAAAACCATTACGCCCAATATGATGACCGATGACGAAGCGGCGGTACAAATGGAAATGCTCGGCCATTCCTTCTTCGTTTATCTCGGCGTTGACGGCGAAACAAAGATTATTTATAAAAGAAAGAGCGGCTACGGCGTTCTTATTTGCGAATAATACAATCGGGGCGGTTTACCGCCCCGTCCTTTTTGCCTCTCTTGTTAACGGGGCGGGTCTCAGCGCCCGCCCGTTATTTTTTACTTGACACTTTGATTTTATTGTGTTACCTTACTTATTGAATTTTAAAGAAAAGAAGTGTTATTTATGAATTTTAAAACAAAGGACAGACGAATTCCCGTTTCACTTATTACGGGATACCTCGGCGCAGGTAAAACAACGGTTTTAAACCATGTTCTTGCAAATCAGGAGGGCTATAAGGTAGCCGTTATCGTTAACGATATAGGGGAGGTTAATATCGACGCTTCCCTTATTGCAAAGGGCGGTGCGGTAACCCAGAAGGACGATAATCTAGTTCCGCTTCAAAACGGCTGTATCTGCTGTACTCTTAAGGTTGACCTTATGAACCAGATTATTGAGCTCGCCAAGTCAAAGAAGTTTGATTATATTCTTATCGAGGCTTCCGGTATCTGCGAGCCGGGCCCGATTGCAGGCTCAATCTGTATGCTTGACGGTACTGACAGGCAGGCAAAGCTCCCGGCGGTTGCTTATCTTGATAACGTTACAACCGTTGTTGACGCAAAGCGTATGGCCGATGAATTCGGCTCGGGCGCTTCGCTTCTTAACGATAATCTTGATGAAGAGGATATTGAAAACCTTCTTATTCAGCAGATTGAATATTGCACAACTATTATCCTTAATAAGGTAGATTTGGTAAGTGAAAAAGAGAAGGCCGACGTTATCTCCGTTATCAAGGCGCTTCAGCCCGAAGCAAAGATTATTGAAACCAATTTCGGTAAGGTTGACGTTAAGGACGTTCTTTCAACAGGCCGTTTTGATTATGAAAAAATTCTTAACAGCGCAGGCTGGGTTCAGGCAATGGAGCTTGAGGGCGAAAACTCCGAAACTCTTGAAGAAGAGCATCACGAAGAGCACCACCACGACCACGATGATGAACACGAACATCACCACCATGACCATGACCACGACCACGACGACGATGACGACGATGACGAGCATGAACATCATCATCACGATGATGACGATGACGAGCACGAGCATCATCACGGAGGTCATCACCACCATCACCATCATCATCACGATGAGGGCGAAGCTGAGGAATACGGAATTTCAACCTTCGTTTATCAAAACGTTCTTCCGTTCTCAAAAACCAAGTTTGAAGATTATATGTCTAACGAATTCCCGAAGGAAGTAATCCGCGCAAAGGGCCTCTTCTGGATTGCCGAGGACCCCGATATGGCTTATATCTTCGAGCAGAGCGGTAAACAGAAAACCGCTGTTGACGACGGCCCGTGGATTGCGGCCTTCCCGCCTGCCGAAAGAAAGCAGATTCTTGACCTCAACCCCGATATCGCCGCCTCCTGGCATCCGCAGTACGGCGACAGAATGAATAAGCTTGTAT
Organism: uncultured Eubacteriales bacterium; assembly: GCA_900316345.1. Lineage (GTDB taxonomy): Bacteria > Bacillota > Clostridia > Oscillospirales > Acutalibacteraceae > Eubacterium_R. The sequence goes on from ONCR01000050.1 coordinate 5,826, forward strand.
TCATCGGCAGGGGAATGCATAAAGAGGAAATCATCAAAGCCCTCGATTCCTGCATCTCCGACGACGTAAAATAATAACAAAGGATGTGTGAATTTCACACATCCTTTATGTTTTTAAGCAGCTTGACGTTCGATATTCAGTATTTTATACAGTAAAAGCACCTTGCCTTACAGTGTAGGGGAGGGTCTCCGCGCCCTCCCAATGTAGGGGCGATTTATGAATCGCCCGTAATCCGAAACCGCAATGTTTCGCGGCACGATGTGGGCATCGTGCCCTACGTTTGTAGGAGTTTATGACCTCGTCAACTCGCGTTCATTGTAGGGGAGGGTCTCCGCGCCCTCCCGTCTATTCCTTCACGCAGTAAAAATTGCTTTCCCACGCGGGGATATATTTGCTGTGGCGGAAGTAGATTTTATAATTTGAATCAAGCTCAAGTATTTTAAGCGGCAGAGCAAATAAATCCTCGTTTCTGTGGTAAGCGCAGACGTACAGCTTCGGGCTGTATTTTTTTATCGTTTTTTCCATTCCGCAAAGCGCTTTAAGCTCGCTTCCTTCTATATCCATTTTTATAAACGTCGGCGAAAGCTCAAGGCTGTCAATATCCGTAACCTCAACGCTTACCCCTTCGGCTGAAAGTTTTGAATTTCGCCCTGCCTTTTTGGCAAAAATAAGGGTGTCCTTCTTATCCCACGCGCCCATATTAAGGCAGGCTATGTTATCAAGCTCCTCCGTGTTTTTCAAAAGCTTTTTAAAGTTCTTTTCGTCGGGCTCAAGGGCGGTAATATAGTCATATTTTCCGTCTGTCGCTTCAAGAAATTCGCGTATCGTGTCGCCGTCGTACGCCCCGAGGTCAATTATATTTTCGTTTTCGTTAAGCTTAAGAATATCGCGGTAAATACTGCTCTTATCGGCAAAGGATTTTAAAAGATATTCTATCCTTCCGCTTACCTTAAAGTTGATAATATCAAGATAAACGCGCTTGCTCTCTTCGTCCGCAAGGGCATTGTAAACGGTATCGAATTTATCCTCGTTTTCTTCAATAAATTCTCTGCTGAAAAGTCCTCCGCCTGCAACGGGAACGTCGGGCGCAAAAACCTTATGCTCACCGTTGATTTTTACTATGTTTTCAATAACCGAATCAAGGTGAGTTGCAAAGCATAAAACTACGTTGAAATCGTCATATTGTTCGCACACTTCGCTGTATTTCATAACCTTAAAGCCCCTGAAAAAATGGCCGCGAACAAATTCATCTGACGCAAAAATTCCGTCAGCTTTAACGCCGTACTCTTCAAGGGTGTCCATTATCTTTTCCGCGCCGAGCCCCATTCCGTAAAGAATTACGGGCTTTTTGTCGTTTTTCAGCGTATTCCAGACATTCTGTTCTTTTATTAATTCAAGCATAAAATCACCGTGTATATATTAACATATTTTGAAATACTTTACAAATAAATAAAAATAATATATAATGTGAAAATGAAGTACTTTATTTAACGGAGGGAAAGCCTTTATGGCAGGCGGTCTGAAAAGATTATTTAAAAAGGAAAGCTCAACCGAAGAGGAAATTAAACAGTTAGTTGATGAGGACGAGGGCGAGCTTGCCTTATCCCAGCGCGAAATGATAAATAATATCTTTGAGTTTGACGACTTGAACGCAGGGGATATTATGACTCACAGAACCGATATAGTAGCCGTTGAGGATATTGACGGCATAAGCGACGCCGCTTCGGCTGCGCTTAAAGAGGGTGTATCACGAATCCCCGTTTTTCATGAGGATTTGGATAACGTGCTCGGCATAATCTATGTTAAGGATTTGCTTAAGTTCGTAGGAAAGGAAATCGGCGAAAACGAAAAGCTTACCGATTATATCCGCGAACCGCTTTACGTTCCCGAATCAATCCCTATCGGAAAGCTTTTTGCCCGAATGACCGAAACAAGAATTCAGCTCGCTATCGTTGTTGATGAATACGGCGGAACGGCAGGGCTTGTAACTCTTGAAGATATTATTGAAGAGCTTGTCGGCGAAATTGAGGACGAATATGACGACGGGGAACAGAGCATCCGCAAGATAGACGATAAAACCTATATCATAGAGGGTATTTGCGATATTGAGGATGTTGAAAAGGCGCTTGAAACGGAATTCCCCGAGGGTGAATACGATACCCTTGCAGGCTTTGTTATAAGCCTTCTCGGCTATCTTCCGCGCGAGGACAGCGCTTCCGCTTCTGTTGAATACGGCGGAATAAAATTTACCGTATTAAAGGTTGAGGACAGAAGAATTGAGGAAATTAAGGCTGAAAAAATAACTGATTGAAGGACAGTAAATGACAGAACAGATTATTACGCTTGAAGCAACGGAGCAGGCGGTTTCGCTTTTCGGCTCCTTTGATGAAAATATAAGAATGGTTGAAAGGGAGTTTTCCGTTTCAATCGTTTCGCGCGGCTCTGACTTAAAAATTATGGGCGAAGCGGAAAATGTTGATAAGGCTAAAAGAGCCGTCAATTCGCTTTTGGTTTATATTCAGCGCGGCGAGCCTTTAACCGAACAGAACGTTCGCTATGTGCTTTCGCTTGTTAACGAAGGCAATGAGGAGCAGCTTTCCTCAATGCCCACGGGAAGTATTTGTATAACCTCAAAGGGTAAGCCGATTAAACCTAAAACCTTAGGCCAAAGAAAATATACGGACGCTATTAAGAACAATACAATAACCTTCGGCGTCGGCCCTGCCGGTACGGGAAAAACCTATCTTGCCGTTGCTATGGCGGTAACCGCCTTCCGCGCAAAAGAGGTTAACCGAATAATTTTGACGCGCCCGGCCGTTGAAGCGGGCGAAAAGCTCGGCTTCCTTCCCGGCGATTTGCAAAGCAAGGTTGACCCTTATTTAAGGCCGCTTTACGACGCGCTTTTTGATATGCTTGGGGCGGAAAACTTTCAGCGCTATCAGGAACGCGGAGCAATAGAGGTTGCGCCCCTTGCTTATATGCGCGGAAGAACGCTTGACGACAGCTTCATTATTCTTGACGAGGCGCAGAATACAACCGCGGAACAGATGAAAATGTTCTTAACGCGCCTCGGCTTCAATTCAAAAATGGTTGTAACGGGCGATATAACCCAGATTGATTTGCCCGACGGCAAAAGGTCGGGGCTTAAAACGGTTCTTAACATTCTTAAGAATGTTGAAGATATAGAAATTATACGCCTTAATCAGAAGGACGTTGTCCGCCACAGGCTCGTTCAGGATATTATTAAGGCATATGAAAAATACGAAGAGGAAAAAGGCAAAAACGGAGAACACAGGCAATGAATCAGGTTAAGGTAAATATTTCAAACAATCAAAAGGCTGCAAAAATTCCCTCGGGAATAAGACTGCTTATCCGTCGCTGCTGTCACGCAGTGCTTGAAGAGGAAGGGTTTACGGACAGCGCCGAGGTTTCGGTAAGCTTTGTTGATAACGACGAAATCCACGCCCTCAATAAGGAATACAGAAATATTGACAGAGAAACGGACGTCCTCTCGTTTCCTCTCGGCGAAAACGGCGTCTACGATACTAATCTTGATACGGGGGCAAAGCTCCTCGGCGATATAGTAATCTCGGTTCCCAAGGCTATGGAGCAGGCGGATGAATATAACCATTCGCTTGAAAGGGAAATCGGTTTTTTAACCGTTCATTCAATGCTCCACCTGCTTGGCTATGACCATGAACAGGGCGGTATTGAAGAGGTTCATATGCGCGAAAAGGAGGAAACCGTTTTAACAAAAATCGGCTTAAAGCGTGATAACTCCTATTATATGGAAGAGGAATAATATTTAATGAGTAAAAATGCTTTTATCGCAATTGTGGGCTGCCCCAATGTCGGCAAGTCATCAATTTTAAATAAACTTCTCGGCCAAAAAATCGCTATCGTTTCCTCAAAGCCGCAGACTACAAGAACAAAAATTATGGGCGTTCTTACCGACGGCGAGGTTCAGCTTGTTTTTACCGATACCCCCGGCTATCATAAGCCTCATAACAAGCTCGGCGAAAAGATGAATAAAGCGGTAGGCGACAGCCTCGGCGGCATAGACGCCTGCCTGTTTGTTGTTGAATCAAAGGGCGAGATAAAAAAAGGCGAGCAGGAGCTTATAGGCAAGTTTAAAAAGCTCGGCGTGCCCGTAATCCTTGCGATTAATAAAATTGATATGCTCGGCGATAAAAAGGAGCTTCTTGAACGCATTGTTCAGCTTAATTCGCTTTATGATTTTGAGGCGATTGTCCCCGTATGCGCCGCAACGGGCGAGCATATTGACGAGCTTCTTGACGAAATGAAAAAGCTTTCGGTTGACGGGCCTCATTTCTTCCCCGACGATACCCTTACCGACCAGCCCGAAAGAGTTCTTGCCGCGGAGATTATCCGCGAAAAAATTCTTCGCCTTATGGACAAAGAGATTCCCCACGGAATCGCTGTTTCAATCGAAAAAATGCGCGAGCGCGAGGACAGCGATATTCTTGATATTGAAGCAACAATCTATTGCGAGCGAGAAAGCCATAAGGGAATGGTAATAGGTAAAAAAGGCGCGATGCTCAAAAAGATTTCAACCTTCGCGCGCCAGGATTTGGAACGCTTTTTTGAAATAAAGGTTAACCTTCAGACCTGGGTTAAGGTTAAGGAGGACTGGCGCAACCGCGAGGGCTTAATTCACAATTTCGGCTTGGATTAAATTACTAATAATCATAATCGCTTCGCAGGTTAAAATATCTGTGAGGGTGATTATATGGACGAGCTGTGGAATGCTTTTATTCAAAGCGGAAGCGTTTTTGATTATATCAAATATAAAGAAAGTTTAAAAAATGCAGACAACAGTAAAGGGCTTGATAATAAGAGAACAGACGATAGGGGAGAGCGACCGTTTGGTTACTCTTTTAAGCGATGAATTCGGGCTTATCAAGGCCTTTGTAAGAAGGGCAAAAAGCTATAAAAATCAAAATCTTTCATCAACCTCTCTCTTTGTTTACGGCGAATTCAAGCTCTATAAAGGAAAGGACGCATATGTAATTGATAACGCTTCTCCGATAGAAGTGTTTTTTGATTTAAGAAGCGATATTGAAAGGCTTTCGCTTGCCCAGTATTTTGCCCAGCTTATCTATTATCTCGGGCAGGAGGAGCAGCCGTCGCACGAAATGCTGCGCCTTGTTTTAAATGCGCTTCATCTTGTTTGCAGGGGAAGTAAAAGCCTAAAGCTGATTAAAGCGGCTTATGAAATGCGGCTTCTCTGTCTCGGCGGCTATATGCCGAATATCCTTGCCTGCTACCGCTGCGGCGCTTTTGAAAGCGACCGGATGTATTTTGATGTTCAGGAGGGCTGTATTTACTGTAAGGATTGCTTTCGTAACAACGCAATTACAGCGCCTCTCGGCGTAATTACTGCAATAAGATATATCTGTTTAACCGAGGATGTTTCAAAGGTTTTCTCGTTTAAGCTGAGCGATGATAACATTACTGTACTTTGCGATATTTGCGAAAAATACTTGCTTTCCCGTGTTGAAGGAAGGCTTACTACACTTGAATTTTATAAAGGTTTAACTAACAATGAATAAGCATTATGAAACGCTTGAGCTTGATAAAATTCTTGCTCTTTTAAAAAGTGAAACAACCTGCGACGACGCGTCTGAGCTTGCCGAACAAATTGTTCCATCAACCGATTTTGCGGAGGTTTGTATGCTGCTTAATCAGACACAGGACGCCTGCTCGCTGATATCGGGCTACGGCGCGCCTTCATTCAGCGGCCTTGTTAACGTTAACGGTCCGCTTGCAAGGGCTAACGCAGGCGGTGCCCTCGGACAAGCGGAGCTTTTAAGAATAGGCCATACGCTTCGTTCAATAAGAACGCTTTGCGAATGGCGCTCGCACTGCAGCGGCGTCAGTACCTCGCTTGATTTTCTTTTCGACTCAATAACGGTTAATAAGTATCTTGAGGACAGAATCTTTTCCTGCATTGTCAGCGAGGAGGAAATTTCGGATAACGCGTCAGAGCTGCTTGCGGATATAAGGCGAAAAATCCGTTCAAAATCCGCTTCCGTGCGCGAAAAAATGGATAGTATGATTCATTCGCCGCACTATACAAAATTTCTTCAGGAGCCTATAGTAACCCAGCGTAACGGACGCTTTGTTGTTCCCGTAAAAATTGAACACAGAGCCGATGTACCGGGTCTTGTTCACGATACTTCGTCAAGCGGAGCAACGGTTTTTGTTGAACCGATTAGCGTTGTTGAAGCGAATAACGATATTAAAATGCTTCAGGGCAGGGAAAGCGAGGAAATTGCAAGAATTCTTTATAAGCTTTCCGCCGAAGCAGGCACCTTTGCCGAAGGAATAAAGGTCGGCTACAATTCGGCCGTTCAGCTTAATCTTATTTTTGCAAAGGCGCATCTTGCCTTTAAGATGAAAGCAAACAAACCGATAGTCAATACGGACGGAGTAATCAGCCTAAAAAAAGCCCGTCATCCTCTTATTGATAAAAACAAGGTCGTTCCGGTTGATATTTCGCTCGGGGAGGATTTTGATACGCTTGTAATAACGGGCCCGAATACGGGCGGTAAAACCGTATCTATTAAAACTCTCGGGCTGTTAACGCTTATGACGATGTGCGGACTTCTTGTTCCGGCTTCGGATAAATCAAAAATATCAATTTTTGATAAGCTCCTTGTTGATATAGGCGATGAACAGAGCATTGACCAAAGCCTTTCAACCTTCTCATCGCATATTACAAATATAATTG
>ONCR01000053.1 GCA_900316345.1 uncultured Eubacteriales bacterium
TTAATGTAGAATAATATTCAATTGACAGTTTTGAGGGTCTGAATGTGAAATACCACGATCCTCGATTTAATAATAATACTAAAAGTAGATTTCGTAAATGCTTAGTAATCGTTAGTACCTTATGAACGTGATAAGGGAGATTTAGGTGGTGGATGCCATTTCATTTAAAGCCTACTTTTTTGTAACATGCCATTGCTCTTTCATTAAAACTATAAAGGTAAAGCTGAACGTCATTTGTATTCGCCTCTTCGGAATTATCATTTTCATTATTAACATAAAAGCCGCATCTTGAAACATCGGCGTTATTATCCTTAGCAAGCTTATACAGAAATTAAACCATATCCGATTCTATATAGTCGTCGCTGTCAATAAACATAACATAATCGCCTGTGCATGCTTCTATTCCGCTGTTTCTTGCGTTAGCAAGGCCGTCATTCTCTTTATGAATAACCTTAATCCGGCTGTCCTTCTTTGCCCACAAATCACACATTTCGGGGCATTTATCGGGAGAACCGTCGTCAACAAGGATTATTTCAAGATTTGTGTAGCTCTGAGCAGTAACGCTTTCAAGGCATCTGTCAAGATACTTTTCAACTTTAAATACAGGAATGATTATGCTTATAAGCTCATTCATCATAAAACCTTCCTTAATAAGTTAATGTACTGTTTTACGAAGAAGGGATTTCTGCTTTTCAAGGCCTTTAATAACAGCTTTGTATGTTTAGGAAGAAGTGAAGAATCTATATTATTAACGGCAGAATGAATAGCTTCATTTTCGGTTATGCTTTTTATAACTGAAGCTGTTTCGTCTTTGTTTTTTTCATTTTTCAAAGCTTCGTTCCTTAATAGAAAATTAATCAGGTAGAGCAGATAATACGGAAGTTGAGCTGATAAGCCGATATTATTATCCGTTTCACATTTTAACAAAGCTTCGTAAGGGAGAAGATAAATGCTTTTAAGCGATGAATCATAAGACTTAGTCATTGAAGACTGATTAATTCTGTAATGATAAAGCGGCAAATCAATATAAGAAAGGCAGTTACACTCTGTAAGGCAGGGATATGTAAAGGCAATATCCTCACCGATTCGGATTCGACTGTCAACCGAATAGAGATGCTTTTCAAGAATTTCTTTTCTGAAAACCTTAGTCCAGCAATTCGGATAAACGCCGAAATTATAATAGGTTCCGTTAAAAAGCATAATCGGGAATACTTCATTTTCAAGTTCAGCACGGCTGTAAAACTCTCTGTCAAAGCAGTATTTACTCGGGCTCTCTTTATCGGGATATGAATAGAAGAATTCAGTAATTACACAGTCGGGTAAATGCTTATCTATGGCATCGGCTATTTCTGAATACATTTCCGGTTCAATCCAGTCGTCGCCGTCAACAAAGCATACATACTCCCCTGTCGCAGCCCTTAATCCGCTTTTACGCGCTTCAATAAGCCCTTTGTTCTCCTGATGAATAACTTTGATCCTTTCATCTTGTTTTGCATATTCATCACAGATTTCAGGGCAGTTATCGGGAGAACCGTCGTCAACAAGAATTATTTCAAGATTGCGACAGCTTTGATTGATTATGCTTTCAACGCATTGTCGTATATAGCTTTCTACCTTATATACAGGCACGATAATAGAAATTAACATTATATCGCCTACTTAAAAATGAATCCAGTTTAACGAGCTTCCGGCACATAGATACCAGAAATGTACACCGATATATGCAACAGTAACAGCCAACACAACCGGTTTTAAAAAGAATCTTGCTCTGGCGTTAATCGGCGCGTAATACTTTAGGAACGCTTCGCCTTTATCAGATATTTCGTCTTCCTGTGCCGTTCTTCCTACAATAATGATAATTGCACCAATTATCGGAACAATCCATCTTGCAAATCTCATAAATATTAGACTTGTATATACAGAACCCACAACAAAATACATCAGTATTGAGAGGTACTTATAATAGAATTTAAAATCAGCAGTTAAAACCCGGTTGATAATATAATAAGAAAAATAAAAGAAAATGACTGCGCATACTGCAACGGTTGCAATATTTGTTAAATAAAGTGTATCCGTATAAAGAGTATCCTCAATAGCATTTCTTTCTGCTCTACCGGCAATCGACTGCATAAAATCGCTGTTTGGAAAAACGTTTGATAAAAACTGAATACCGGCGCCGCCTCCGATAATACCGAAAACCAGAAGGAAGTTCATAAATTTACCCGAATTATTAAGCGTAACAGCGGTAACTATTACAAGAACAACCGGCATAATCGCCGCCGAATGAGTAAGACATGCAAGAACATAACCAACAATACAAAACGGGATTCCTCTTCTTTCAAGAAGGTGGAAATAAGCACAGGCAAATACAACCGCAAAAGCCAAACCGTTTCGTATACCGCTGGCTAAATCGTAATACCAATAGGTTGAAATAAAGAACATTGAGCCGAGAAATGTATCAAACTTTGAGGCATTGTAATGCTTTGAAAGCCTGTGAATTATCATAAACATTAACCCGTATACTATAAAAATAGTAATAGCAGGCAAATAATGATTATTCGATAACTTACTTATCCCATAGAAATACCATCCGCATACTCTGTAAATATGCCAACTGTTCCAATGCATTTCGATAGCGTGGTCGAGAGCTGCCTTACCGCCGTTTCTCAGATAATCAAGAGTGCTGAAATACCGGGATAAATCGTCATCGATATTCGGCTCAAACCTGAAAGCAAGAACCGCTAAAAGATATGTTGTAATCAGAAAAGAAAGCCAGCTAAACTTTTTCGGAAGCAGCCAATAGGATACAACAAAAATACCAATTATGATTATGAAACTGTAAAGAGCGCTAAATCCGAAAAACAAAGCCATCCCTCCTTTCAAGAATTTTAAAATTCGTATAGCTCCTCAAGCTTTTTTGAGCAGCCTTTAATGCTGAAATCAGTATAAATTTTATATAAATCCGTCTTTTCACGTTCAGGAATTAGTAATTCATCAATTTTTATCGCCCAGCTTTGCGGTGATTGATTAAGCGGCAAAAATGCCGTATTTTCGTTAATTCCCGAAGCTCTAGTTACTTCGCTTGAAATCAGGCAAGGAAGCTTTGTTGCCTGAGCTTCAACAAGCGTAAGCGGAAAGCCCTCGTGAATTGAAGGAAAAACAAAGCAATCCATAGCGTTATAGTACTTTTCTGTATCGTTAACAAGCCCGGTAATAACTATATCTTTTTTTATTCCTAACTCATCGGCTTTACCTAAAATGTTTTCTCTTTGCTCGCCGTCACCGACTAAAAGCAATAAAGAATCCGGATGAAGTTTTTTATATTCATTAAAAATATCGACCAAAAACTTATGGTTTTTAACATAATTAAAGCGTCCGCAATGGCCGATTACGGTTTTATTTTCGGCATTAAGCTCTAATCTTGCTTCTTTTCTTAACTCCGGGTTATATGAAAATCTCTTTGTGTCAACGCCGTTGTTTAGTATAACTCCATTTTTTTCAAACTCATCTTTGCCGAAAAGATAGCAACCTGCTTCATATCCGCAGCCGATTTTAAGATTACAGTAACGTTTAAACCATCTGCGCATTATGCTTTCGTATATATCGGCTACCGCTTTTTTCAGGCGGCTTCGGTTTTCAATACACGGGTCGGTAAAATGTGCGTGGGCGGCGCGAACCTTTACTCCGCTTTTATATGCCGCACGCATTACGATTCCGCTGAAAAAATTCAAGTGTGAATGAACAATATCAAAACGCTCCTCTTTAAACAGCTTTTTTAGGTAAAAATAGCTTTTAAAATAGCTTTTTGTTTCATCGCTCTGATGAATAACCCTGAAGCCCTTTTGAGTAACGGTATCCTCAAGCAGCCCTTTTTCTTTGCCTCTTACAAGAAAAATAAACTCAAACTTTTCTCTGTTCATATTAGTTGCAAAATTGTAAGCAACCAAATCGTAACCGCCAATATTCAGTTTATCGGTTAAAACCAAAACTTTTTTACTCATATTTCTCTAAATAGAAGTCCTGAAGGAAGCGGGCAGTAGTTCTTATATCGTAGCCAGCCTTCTTTATTTCCTCGCTTCTGTCGGTTCTTTCGGTTTTTGAACTCTCAATTACGGTATCAGCCCATTTTTCAGGAGAATCGTCGAGGCTACGGAATTTAACCAAATCCGTAAGTACTATTTCATCGGATATAGTATCCGTTGCAACAACGGGAAGCCCTGCCGCCTGAGCTTCAACAAGAGAAACGGGAAGCCCTTCCCTGAAAGAAGGCATACAGAAAACATCTGCGGCTGAAAGAATTTTATTTACATCGCTTCTTACGCCTGTAAATATCACCTTATCAGCAATTCCGAGGGAAACTGCTTTTTCCCTGATTTTTTCCTCAAGCTCGCCAGTGCCGACAAGAAGAAGTTTTGAATCTTCGTGTTTTTTAAGAATTTCGTAAAAAATGTCTACAAGAAATTCGTGGTTTTTCTGAATGTGAAATCTTGCAACGTTAACTACAACGAGGCTCTTGCCGAGGTTTAATTCATACCTTATCCCGTTTCTGAATTCTTCGTTATAGCTGAATGCTTCGGAATCTACGCCGTTTGTAATAACCTTGTAGTTATCCCTTGTATCAACATCCTTACCGAAGAGCCATTCGCCTGCAATTTTTGAACAGGCAAACAGATAATCGGATATATTGCGAAGCGGAAGCTGGTATAAATCAACCATCTTCTGCCTGAGCCCGCTTTGGGATTTTGCAATATGGCTGTGTGAGATGCAATAAATCCCTTTCTTCTTAGCAAGCGGTATAAATACCGCCGCCGAACCGGTATTGTGAGCATGAAGCACTTTGTATTCATTATGCTTATCGAGAAAAGCCTTCCACTTATTTACATATAGCAAATTATTTGAAATATTGTATCTCGGGAAGTGATATATTTTACCGCCGAGTTTAATTATTTCATCATCATAATCGCAATGCTCGTTTGTATGAACAATAAAATCAAAAACTATTTTACTTCTGTCAACATTTCTGAAAATATTCATTGCAAGCGTTTCAGCGCCGCCCCTGTTCATTTTACCGAAAACAAGTAAAACTCTTTTGGGATACACTTCGCTTTTCTTTACCGCTAAGCTTTCATAAAACTCCGTAAGCCATTTTGCGGTTAAATGAACATCATAACACTTTGCTTTAAGCTCATCCTTATAAGCTTCGCGCGGTTTTTCGGCTTTTAACGATATTATTTCGCGCGCCCAGTCAGAAGCGCTCTCTTCAATAGATTTAAGTATTACTAAATCAGTACATAATACCTCATTGGAAATGCTTGAAGTAGTAAGAACCGAAAGGCCGTTTGCCTGGGCTTCTATAACAGAAAGCGGTATTCCCTCATAAAACGACGGAAGAACAAAAACGTCCATTGCATTAAGAAGCTTGTTTACCCAGCTTTGCGAGCCGAGAAACAGTACATTATCATTAATGCCTAATTCGTTGACCTTTGTTTTTATTTTATTTTCATCCTCTCCCGTTCCTACAAGCATAAGCTTAGCTTCGGGCTTCAACTTGAGCAGCTCGTTAAATATATCTATAAGGAAGGGATGATTTTTTGAAGGATTGAATCTTGCAACATTGCCGACAACAAAACCGTTTTCGCCGATTCCGAGCTGATTTCTTACTTCAATTCTGTCTGCTTCGCAGTAAGAAAAGTTGTCAAGGTCAATAGCATTTTTAATGGTTTTATAGTTTTCCTTTTCGGTAACATCATCGCCGAACATCCAGCGCCCTGCCTGCTCGGAGCAGGCAAACATATAATCGCTTAATCCTTTCAGCGGAAGGCGGTATGAATTAACTGCTATCTGCCTGAGCCCGTTTTTCGGAGAAACGGTATGGGAATGCGCAATGGTAATCAGACCGTACTTCCTTGCAATTCTGAAAATTACGGATGCAGAGCCCGTACTGTGGGCATGAATAATTTTATACTCACGATGATTAACAAAGAAATCATTCCACTCCTTACAGTATAAGGAATGATTCAACACATTATAGCGCGGGAAATGATAAATTTTTCCGCCGAGCTGTATTACCTCATTATCATAATCGCACTCTTCGTCTGTGTGAACGACAAAATCAAAGACAAGACGCGTTCTGTCAACACTACGAAAAATGTTCATAACAAGGGTTTCAGCCCCTCCTCTGTTCAGTTTTCCGAAAACCAATAGCACCCTTAAGGGCTTGTCCATAATTAAACCTCACAGTAATAATCATTCAAAAACTTGGCTTGAGCGTTTATATCCCAGCCTTTATTTTGGAGTATATCAAATGTGTTCGTTCGTTTAACATCAGTTAAGCTGATTGCTGTTTTTGACCAGTCCTCGGCAGATTTGTCAAGCGACAAGGAAACAGTTGAATCAAGCAGAACAACCTCTTTAGTAATACTTTCTGACATAAGTACAGGTAATCCTGCCGCCTGCGCTTCAACAACTGAAACCGGAAGGCCTTCGCTTATTGACGGAAAGAGAAATAAATCACATCCTTGAAGAAGGCTTGCAACGTCGCTCCTGAAGCCTAAATAGCTTATATCGTCAGCGATACTCAGCTGAAGTGAAAGGCTTTTAAGACTTTCCGTTTCCTCTGCGCCGATAAGAAGAAGCTTCGCGTTCAAAGCAGTTTTCTTAATCTCGGAAAAGACTTTGAATATAAAAGTATGGTTTTTCTGTGGAATATCTGTTCTTCCTATGTTGCAGATAACAAGATTATCCGCAATTCCCATCTCATCTCTTACTTTTCTGCGCTCTTCGGGACTGAAAGAATAAGCGGAACAGTCAATAGCATTTTTAAGCACGGTGAATTTTGCATTGCCATACCAGATTTTGCCTGATTCGGAAGAACAGGCAAATTTATCCTTGACAAGGTATTTTGCGTAAAGACTGAGCAGCTTATTTCTTATTGAACTGCTTTTTAATGAATAACTTGTTGTATGAGAATGAACGCATATTTTTTTTATACCGTTTTTTTTGGCGGAAGGGGCGATGAAAACGGCAAAATGAGGTGCGTGAATGTGAAGCGCTGCCCATTCTCCCTTATGCTCTGTGAAAAATGAATCGTATTTTTTTGAAACAACGTCCTTCGGCGAAGGCTTATCAACCTTAAAAACCCTTCCGCCGAGAGCTTCAATTTCCGCTTTTCTGTTTTCGGGCGTTTCCTGAAAATACATTACGTCAAAGATAACGCCCTTGGGCATTGCTTTTGCATAGTTAAGAACAACGCTCATAACGCCGTTAGATATGCCTATATCAGGCACCATATGTAAAATTCTCATAATCAGTCAACTTCGTATATTAATTTAAGCTCATTTACAACGTTATAATCCTTGAAGGGTTCCGCCATTTTAAGCGAAGCCGCGGCAAAATCATTTTGATGAAGAAGAATTGTTGCGAGCCTTGAAGCGTATTCGGCATAATCGTCGGCCTTAACAAGGTAACCGTTTTTCTCATTTTTAACAAGCTCACGGTGGCCCCTGTTATTTGAGGCAACAATCGGCTTGCCGCTCATCATTGCTTCAAGTATATTCATCGGAAGCCCCTCACGGTAGCTGCAGGAAATAAGAACGTCGCTTGCAGTAATATAGCTTGGAAGCTCCATAGTATATCCGAGGAGTATTACGTTTTTTTCAAGATGATAATCGGAAATAAGTTTTTCAAGATTATCCTTTTCAACCCCGTTACCGGCAATGAGCAGCTTAACGTCAGGAATTCGCTTAACAAGCTCCCTTACGGCAAGAACAGCCGTTTTTTGGTTTTTATTGGGAAGTAGCTCGCCAACGTTAATAATGATTTTATCATCATCCCTGAAGCCAAGCTTTCTGCGCATTTCGGTTTTTTCCTGCTCTGTATGAGGAACGTATCTTTCCGAATTTGCCCCAACGCCGTGAATATAACAGGTTTTGCATTTGAATCTCGCCTGAGCCAGGGCAAAATCCTCTTTTGTAATCGTTATAAGCTTATCCGTATAGCGCGAAAAAAGCTTTTCAATAGGATAATAAACTATCCAATTCTTTTTAGGTGCGCCGTCATAAAAATGGAAGCCGTGCGCAGTGTAAAATACCTTAGCTCCGTTTTTACGCTGTCCTTTAGCGGCGAGCCTTGTGAGTATTCCGCCAACGGGAGTGTTGCAATGAATAACGTCAAAGCTGTTTTCCTTTAAAACCTTTTTCAGCATTTTATAAGCCTTAAGATTACCGGGATGAAACGGGCTACGCTTAAACGGTATATCATAAACCTTATCGGCATATTCCATTTTTAAGCCGTTTTTTTCGGCAAGGTTATCCCTTGCGGCAACGTAAATCTCATATCCGTTTTCCTTAAGCATTTTCATAAGAGGCTTATGGAACTGGCATATATGGCTCTGAAGCGTTGCGGTTATAAGAACTTTTTTACTCATTGGCAAATCTTTCCAAATTTTCAATAATCAAATCAAACATTCTTTTGTTATTGCCTTCGCCGATAAAGGAGTTATGAGGAGTTGCAATAACGTTTTCCATATCCCAAAGCGGAGAAGCCTTTGACAGCGGCTCCTCTTCAAATACGTCAAGCACCGCACCGCTTAGCTGTCCGCCTTCAAGCGCATTTATCAAAGCGCTCTCATTAACAAGCGCTCCCCTTGCGATATTAACAAATACGGGGCTCTTTTTCATTTCGTTAAACAGCGAAGTATTAAACATCCCCCTGCTTTTATCCGTAAGCGGAAGTGAAAGAATAACAATATCGGCATTATTCAGTTCGGCTTTAAGCTCGCTTAAAGGAGCAACACTTTCAAAAACTTCCGACGGCCCCGAATTAATATCAACACCGCGTACCTTTACGCCGAAAGCGCAAAGACGTTTAGCAATTTCACTTCCGATGCTCCCAGCGCCTACAATCAAGGCGTTTTTGCCGTAAAGCTCGTTAATACTTCTGTATTTGTTCCAGCCTTTATTCTTCTGATTTTCAATGAAGAAGGCTGAGTTTTTATATAAATCGAGAATACCGCGAAGCGTAAATTCTGCAATCGGAATGCTGTAAACTCCCCTTGCGTTGAAAAGACTGATATTATGCGTATTAATATAATCAAGCGGTACTCTGTCAAGCCCTGCGGAAAGGAGCTGAATATACTTAAGGCTTTTAAAATCCGCAATTTCATTTTTTAAAAACAGGCCGTTACAGATAACCGCGTCAAAAGAGCTTACGTCAATCGGAAGCTTAATACGCTCATCCTGAACAAAGGTAACCTCATGGCCCATTTTTTTAATATATTCAATTTGACTTTCGGAGTAGTTGAAAGCTCCAGTTAAAAGAATTTTCATTTCACAAGCTCGCTTATAATCTGTTTGGTTTTACTATGCATTCCGATTAAAAATTCACCGTCGGCTGAGGAAAGCATATTTTCATATTCCCTGTTTGCATTTATTCTTTTTACAAAATCAGCCTCAAACGCAGAAATGCTTTCATAGTTTTCTGCACTGCAAAAGGCACGTGAAAGAATAACGGCATTTGATTTTAAACGGTAATGCTCGGCAAGAATATTTTCGGCAGGAAGAGCAACCTTGTTGCCTACTGCTCCGACGCCTCCTACTCCGAAGCTTTTACCGCTTAACAGTATCTTATTTGCAAATGCGTCAACCGTGCCGTCAACAAGCGGCTGAAAAAGAAACTTTTTGTGTTGCGAAATAGATAAATCGTTAAGCCCGATATGAATTTCATCAATACAGTCAAGGCGAAGAACATTATCGAGTGCGTCAGCCGCGCTTTGCGTTTCAAGAAGAGGAATAAGCCTTGTTCGTTTATTAATCAAATTTAAAACGGCTTCCACATCGTCAGCAGTGTTCCACATCGGGAGCATTATTATATCGGCTCCTGCGTCAACTACAGCTTCAATTTCATCCTTGGTTTCGGAATACAAAGGATTAATTCTTACAAGAAGCTCGTTATTCTTAACAGCTTTTCTTACCTTCCGAACATCTTCAACGGTATGATGATTTTTAACGGTATCCATAGGCTGCCGTTTATCCTTGCCGATGTATTCCATATCAACAAATATTCTTTGAACACCGTTATTATCGGCAATCTCGGCAACCTCGGGTCTGTTAGTTATGTAATAATATTTAAGCATTAATTTCGGCGTTTTCCTTTTCCTCGGCGCTGTTCACAACAGTTTCGCCGACATTTACGTTATCCTCATTTTTAACAATGCTGAATATGGTTTTAAAGAAAATTCTGATATCAAGCAAAAACGTACAGTTATCAACGTACCAAACGTTAAGCCTGATTCTCTCATGCCATTCAACGTCTTTTCTTCCGTGAACCTGCGCCCAGCCCGTAATACCGGGACGAACCTCAAACATACGAAGCTGTTCATCGGTATATTCGCTTATTTCCCAGGGATGATACGTAAGCGGTGGACGGGGACCGATAAAGCTCATATCGCCTTTAATGATGTTGATAAGCTGCGGAAGCTCGTCAAGGCTTGTAGCTCTAAGGATTTTCCCGACGCGCGTAACTCTCGGGTCGCCCGAAAAAGAATATTGCCCCGTTCCCATACTTTCGGCGCCGACGCACATTGAGCGGAATTTATAAATTTTAAACACCCTTGCATTAAGGCCTATACGTTCCTGCTTAAAGAACACAGGACCCTTACTGTCAAGCTTAACTGCAACCGAAACGATAAGAAAGAGAGGTGAAAGAAGTAAAAGCAAAATAAAACTGAACAAAATATCAAACGCTCTTTTAAAAAATGCTTTGTACATACCCATCACCTCTTATCAGCTAATCTATTATAATATATTATATATAATAAGTCAATATAAAAAAGGCTCCTGTACAACAGGAGCCTTTTGAGATTAAAGTAACGATGAAACGCATTTATCAACCTTTTTCATACTTTCGGTTGGTTCAAAACGGGCAACAACGTTGCCGTCTCTGTCAACTACAAACTTAGTGAAATTCCACTTAATATCGGGATTTTCCTTATAATTCTTATCCTGCTTTTTAAGCATTGCGCTCATTGCAAGTGCTGCAGGACCGGCACCGAAGCCCTTAAATCCCTGCTGCTCCTTAAGATAAGCGTAAAGCGGAAGTGCATTTTCACCGTTAATATCTGATTTTTTCATCTGCGGAAACTGAGTTTTATATTTAAGAGTACAGAATTCATGAATTTCCTCGTCAGTACCCGGTGTTTGACCAGCAAACTGATTACATGGAATATCGAGGATTTCAAAGCCTCTGTCGTGATATTTTTCATACATCTCCTCTAAATCCTTATAATGAGGAGTAAAGCCGCAACCCGTTGCAGTATTAACGATTAGAAGCACCTTGCCTTCAAATTCTTTAAGGGAAAGCTCCCCTTCATTCTTTGCCTTCGGTACACTGAAATCATAAATTGTCATAATAATTACCTCCTATTAATTGTGCACAATTTAATTATACACAATGTTTTTCATTTGTCAAGTAAAAATGCGAATTATTAATAATTCGCATTAATCATCCTTTTAAGTTCGTTTACCGACAGGCATTTTGCTTCAAAAAGTAAGCGCTTATACCTGTCCATATTATACTGGGAATGCTCGGTTTCCTTTGACCAAAGGTGAAGCGTCCACGCGTCACCGCCGAAATAAGTATTAATAAGAACGCCTACAACAGCCATTTTGACAGCCGCAGAGGTCTGCTCAACTCCTTCAAAAACGGAAGATAAAAGATATTTATAAATAAAATAGATTGCCGTATTCTCATTAAAAACATTATTTTCTATCTGTTTGAATTTATAATTTTTTACCTTTTCCTCCCATTCGGGATTTATAAGCTCCGGATTATTAAATACGTCAATAAAGGAAATATCATCTGTATTTTTTTCAATAATATAAGGCTCGGCAAATGAGAGCATTGATACAAGCCTATCAGCAACGGTAAGTTCCCTGTTTTGCAAAGTGTCTATTATCTTATTCCTTAAATTTTTAAGGGCAATAAATCTTTGAGGGTCAATATCATTAAGGCTCGGAAGCTCGTCTGTTTGCTCCTCGTGAAATTCCCATTTATCAAGGTTAAACATCATATCGGCCGCAACGGGACATGAAAAAGAAACGCCGATTTCCCTTGTTCCGCCGAAATCATAAATAAAGCGCGGAAAGGTTCTGCAGG
>ONCR01000095.1 GCA_900316345.1 uncultured Eubacteriales bacterium
ACCGGGGCGGAAACATCACCGATCACGATACCGCTGACAGCTTGTACGTCGCTGCGCCCGCCCGTGTGGTTTTCAATTATGAATTTTGCAGGGTCCATTGCAACAAGGGGGTCTGTTGCGCCTCTCATTAAAATTCTCATATGGGTATTCCTCCTCATTTGACTATTTTAACATATTAGGCGCTTTATTGCAACAACAATGTTACGTACCGCGCAGTATGTGGATATAGTCGTCAGAAGCCCCAAAAGCGCGTATCTTACCCACGTCAGCCCCGTTAAAAACTGCCAAAGTCCGCTGTAAAGAACGGCCGAAAGCGCAAAGCTTAACAGCATAAGTGAAATTGAATATTTTTTTCTTGCCGCTGAAAACACTGCAAGGCAACTCAAAACGGCAATAACAAGCAGGTAAGCCCTGTTTTCAAAAAGAAGAAAAAAGTAAAAATCGTTTTTGCTTTCAAGCCTTACCGTGCCTGAAATCTCTCCCGTTTTTTCTTCTATCGGTTCAAGATGAAGCGTTATATATTCGCCCTTTACCGCCTCTTCAACGGGAATTAAGCAATAAAGCCTGCCGCAGCTTAAACCGCTTTCATAAAGCTTTTTGTTTTTTGTAAACGCAGTAACCTTAAGGTCTTTCTTGTTAATAATTAGCTGAGTGCCTTTTGGAAAGCGCTTTTTTACTTTAAGGCGAAGCGTTAACGCTTCTTCTGTTTTCAGCGACGAAAGGTCAGCGTTGATGTATTCGGTTTTTTCCCATATGTCGGCGGTTGAATAGGTAGGTTCATTTTTAAAGCCAGATTTATTTCCGATAACAAGAATGGCAATTATTACCGCCGCCGTAAAAACCGAAATAATAATCCGTGTTTTTATTTTTAACCCGTCCTTTGCATTTTACTAATTGATTATATTCATTTTTGTTGAAAAGAATTATTATTTTTGATATAATAAATTTAAATATGAAAAGAAGGAGGGCGTTTATGGAAAACAAAGCAAAAATAATTGCGCTTGCGGGGAAGGGCGGAGTCGGCAAAACCTCGGTTTCGGCGGCTATTGTAAAGCTCCTTTCCGAAAGCTATCCGGATAAAAGAATACTCGCTATTGACGCAGACCCTGCCGTAGGGCTATCAACAGCTCTCGGCGTTGACGTTAAGCTCACGATTGACGATATTCGTAAAGAGATTGTTGAAACCGTTGAGGACGGTCAGACGAAGGCGGCAATTGAGCTTCTCGGCGATGCGAGGTATAAAATCTTTGACGCGCTTGTTGAAACCGAGGGCTTTGCCTTTATAGCTGTCGGCAGGCCGGAAAGCGCAGGCTGTTACTGCAAAATCAACTCTTATCTTAAAGAGGTAATCAGCCTTATTTCTAACGATTTTGACTATGTTGTAATCGACGGCGAAGCAGGAATTGAACAGATTAACCGAAGGGTTATGGAAAAGGTTACCCACCTTATTCTTGTAACCGACGCAAGCAAAAAGGGAACGCAGGTTATTACAACAATTAAAAGCGTTGCCGATGAGCTTGTTATGTATGAAAAGCTCGGGGCTGTCGTTAACCGCCTTCCCGATAAAGAGGTTATTCCTTATATTGATACTAACGGTATTCCCGTTCTTTCCTACATTGAAAACGACGGCAACCTTGCCGTGTTTGATATTCAGGGCAAGAGCATTCTTGATTTACCGCAGAACAGCAATGTTGTTTCCGGTGCAAGAGAAGCGCTTGAAAAGCTTGAATTATTATAAGTTTTTGGAGTAATTTTATGAAAGATTTAAAGCATTTATTCTATTTTGAAAACCTGCTGCAGGAAGCTAATAACGAGCTCGTTCAGCAGGCAAAGGCTGACGGTAAGCTTTGCCTTGCCTACACCTGTTATCACATTCCCGAGGTTTTGCTTAACCTTCCCGGCTGTTTTTCAACAAGGCTTCGCGCTCCGCGAACGGGCTCGCTTGATATTTCAACATATTATATGAGCTCCTTCCTCTGCGGCTTTTCAAAGGCGCTTGTTGAAAGGGGAATAGAGGGCGGTTATCAGCATCTTGACGCTCTTTTCGGCTCTGAAACCTGCTCACAGATGAACAGAGCTTACGAGCATTTTGAGCTTCTTCACCTTGTTGACAATGAAAAGTTCTTCGTAACTATTTCCGACGTTCCCTTCAAGATTATGCCCCATACCGTAAGGCATTATGTTCAGCAAATGCAGGAAAAGGTTCTTGATAAGCTTAACGAGGTTTACGGCGTTGATATAAGCGAGGAGGCTTTAAGAAAAGCCGTTGAGGAGCATAACGAGGTCTGCAGGCTTATAACCGAAATCGGAGAGTACAGAAAAGAGGAGAACCCGAGAATAACGGGCTATGAATACCACGTTCTTAATCTTATTACATACTGCTGCCCGAAGTATCTTATCATTGATAAGCTAAGAGAAACGGCTGAGGAGCTTAAAACAAGAGTTCCCGATGAAAAGAAGACTTACAGGGCAAAGATTGTTGTAGTCGGCTCCGAAATGGACGACCCCGATTTTACTAAGCTGATTGAAGACAGCGGCGCTCTTGTTGTTGCGGACCGTTACTGCTTCGGAGCTCTTCCGGGAAGGGAAGAAATAAAACTTAATGATGAACACAATGTTCTTGAACAGATTATTCTTCACTATATGAAAACCTGCCAGTGCCCGCGTTATATGGCGCAGGATAAGGTTCTCGGCAGGCGCGAATACGTTCGTCAGCTTGTTAACGATTACCATGCTGACGGCGTGCTTTACGAACAGCTTAAGTTCTGCGAATACTGGGGCTATGAAAGGGCGCTTGCCTCGCATATAGTAACCAACGATTTCGGCATTCCGTCCGTTTGCGTTGACCGCCAGTATACCGCAAGCGCTTCAGGTCAGTTAAGAACAAGAGTTCAGGCCTTCGTTGAAAGCCTTGAAATAAAGAAAATTCAAAAGGAAAGGAAAAACGCCGAATGAGCTTAAAAACAAAACTAAAAGAGCTTTGGAGAAATGAGCCGAAAAACCTCGGCCTTCTTCATAAGGATAAAACGGGTATTCTTAAACACAGGGAATGGCGCGGCCTTTCCGACACGCTTTATGATTACTATCGCTGGCTTATTACCTGGAAGGATATGAGCGTAATGGTTGCAAAGGCTCCCGTTTCAACCGTTAAGGGAATATGGAGCTACCGCTGGATGGCAAGCTATCTTTCAGCTCCCGCCTGGGTTGACAGGCATACCGAGGGCTTAAGAGGCCCACAGCTGCGCATAACCCATTTACATATGAATATGCTTGTTAAGCCGACTACGGATTTAATCAACTTCCTTCTTGCAAACGACAGGCATTTCCATAAAAATCCCAAATGGGCGGACAGAATAGTTAACGTTGACGAAATATTCTCCTCCGAATTTATTGCGGGCTTCCCGAACCTAAGGGATAACCATGTAACAACCATTCCGATTTTCTTAACCTCAATGGTTGACCAGAATATTACGCCGCCTTACCTTGATATTACCGAGGGCTACGGCGTTCCCGCTGACGTTTGTCCGCTTCCGAGCGCTGAGGCAGGCGTTGCTATTAACGACGATTACCCGCTCGTCGGCGTTTGTTCGCTTACCTGCAATATGCCCTGCGACGGTTCAATTATGAATTCCTCTTATATCGACAGAAGGTTTAATATCCCTACCCAGGTTATAAACGTTCCGCTTCGCTATAACGGCGAGGACGTTCAGCAGTACGCGGTTGACGAGGTTAAATCAGCAATCGCTTTTGTTGAAGAACAGACGGGCGAAAAATGGGATTGGGACGCTTTCTTCTCCGCAATGAAAACTTATAATAAACAGACCGAATACGAAATTCAGAAGTGGGAGGTCAATAAAACCGATTATCCCCAGATGACGGGCGCAACCTTCTGGCTTTACAGGCTTTTCTATTTCCACATTTCGGGCGGTATGGATAAGCGTTTTCTTAAGGTTGATAAAAAGGTTAACCGCCTTATGCTTAACGCCTACGAAAACAAGGTTAAATGCTCAAAGGAAATGCGCCACAGGGCTATCGTATGGTCCTGCCCCGCAAACTATTATACAAGCCTTGCAAACTGGCTTGAAAACTGCTGGGGCGTTAACGTTGTAATGGATATGGAAACGATGATTTCCTATTATATGTACGACACCGAGGATAAGGAAAAGGCGCTTGCAACCTTTGCAAAAACGCTTCAAAGAACAACAATGCGTAAGCATACAAAGGGCGGCTATGAAAACGTTGTTGATGAGCTTTGGCGTATAGTTGAAGAATTCAATGCGGATATGGTTATTATGTATGACCAGATTTCCTGCAAGGGTATGGACGGCCTTAACGGTATATTTGACGACCAGGCGAGGGAGCATAACGTTCACTTTATCTGGGTTCCGCAGGACCTTATGGACCCGAGAACAATTTCACGCCGCGATATGCGCGAGCATATCAATAAATATATGACAACAGTTCTTCAGGAAGAGCCGGTAGACCCGACGCTTGTTGAATTTGACGATACTTTAGCTTGGTAGTAAAGGAGAGTAAATGATGAAATATTTTGGCGGATGCGACGTAGGCTCAACCTACACAAAATGCGTTATTCTTGATGAAAACGGCAAAATCGTTGCCGATGTTACAAACAGAAGTAAAATAAACCCCGTTCAGTCTGCGGAAATCGCCCTTGACGACGCGATTAAAAAGGTTGACGGGCTTAATTCGGCAAAGGATTTAACCTACCTTATCGGTACGGGCTACGGCAGAAACAAGGTTCCGTTTGCCGATGAAAATATAAGCGAAATCTCCTGCCACGCTATGGGCGTTCACGTAACAAACCCCAACGTTAAAGCCATTATTGATATCGGCGGCCAGGACGTTAAGGGCATTGCTATTGATACCGACGGTACGGTTAAAAACTTTGCTATGAACGATAAATGCGCCGCAGGCACGGGAAGATTTTTTGAGGCTATGGCAAACGCATTTGAGATGAGCCTTCCCGAGTTTTCAAAGCTTTCGCTTAAGGCGAAGAATACAATTCCGATTACCGCGCAGTGTACGGTATTTGCGGAATCCGAGGTTATTTCCCTTGTAGGCGAGGGCAAGCCGATGGATGAAATCGCCGCAGGTATTGAGCTTGCCGTTGCAAAGCGCTGCTTTGTTATGGCAAAAAAGGCGGGCGCAACGGACAGTATTACCCTTACGGGCGGTTGCGCTAAAAACGACGGCCTAAAGGAAGCTATTGAAAAGGTTCTTAAAATTAAGGTTGTTGACCTTGATATTGACCCTCAGCTTATGGGTGCTCTCGGCGCGGCTGAATATGCAAGGCAAAAGGGCCTTGCAAAGGCATAGGAGGAAAGGTATGAAAGCAGTTAAAATTATTTTAAAGCTTCTTGCCGTTATTGCTTCGCTTTTTGCCGTAACCTTTACAATTTATTGGTTTAATGCGGATATGAAGCTTATAAGAACGGTTTATGAAAAGCTTCAGCCTCACTATGATAATCTTGAAAAGGACAGAAAGCTGTAATGGATTTTTTTGAAAGCCTTATTGAGGAAACGCGTAAGCTTCTTTCAAAGCTTGTAAAAAAGGAATATCCGCTTTGCTCCCCATGGGAGGACGTCGGGCGAAACACCCTTGTTTTAAAGCGCGACGAAGCCTTTGAGCTTGACGGAACGGGCTTTAACCTTGTAACCTCAAATCCGATTGGCGAAAGCGGCGTAACCGTTATCGGAAGCGACCTTAAGGATATTAAAAGCGAAAGGCGCTTTGCCCGTATTTCGTTAATTCAGACCGTTGAATTTGAAGATGAACAGTCGGCTTATAACGCTATACGCAAGGTTGAATATTCCAAATACCACTATTTTCCCGAGGGCTTTATGCTTCGCACGGTTTCAACCTCTCATAAAGAGGCGGCAAGGGTAACAAAAAAAGCGCTTGAAAAGGGAATAAGCTTTCAAAAGGTAGGAAGCCTTCTTGCTTCAAAGTACCTTGAAAATGAAAACGTAGTTGCCGCAAGGATATTTTACGTTACCGACAGCAGCGCGGATTTTGATTCCCTTGAAAAAATCGCCGAGCGCAATTATGAGATTACCGAAGCGCTTAATCATATTATGAAGGACCTTCCTCTTGACTGCTCCGCGTGCAGGCTGAAGCCGATTTGCGACGAGGTTGAGGGAATGCGTGAACTGCATTTTAGTAAATATTAACATTATATTAAAATAGCCCCTTTCTTTTTGACATATTAAAAGAATTGG
>ONCR01000070.1 GCA_900316345.1 uncultured Eubacteriales bacterium
TAAGCGGCGCCGTAACGCGGTCAAGGTTCAGCGCCTTTGACAGCTTAAGCTGAAACGTATCCTTAACAGTTTTTATTGCATACTGCGTTTCTCTTTGAGTTAATTTACTTTTGTAGCCTTTCGGATAAATCATAGTATTATCACCTTTTATTTAATGTTACCTACTGTTCTCGGGTAAAGGATAACGTCGCGGATATTGGCCATGCCCGTGCAATACATAATCATTCTTTCAAAGCCGAGGCCAAAGCCTGAGTGAGGCACTGAGCCGAATTTACGAAGGTCAAGATAGAATTCGTAGCCCTCCTTGCTCATTCCCTTTTCTTCCATTGCGGCAACAAGCTTATTATAATCGGCTTCCCTTTCGCTTCCGCCGATGATTTCGCCAACGCCGGGAACAAGAAGGTCCGTTGCGGCAACGGTTTTGCCGTCGGGATTCTGTTTCATATAGAAGGATTTAATTCCCTTAGGATAGTTGATAAGGAATACAGGCTTATTATACACCTTTTCGGTAATATATCTTTCGTGTTCGCTTTGAAGGTCGCAGCCCCATTCAACGGGATATTCAAACTTTACGTCAGCCTTTTTGAGAAGCTCAATAGCGTCGGTGTAATCAACGATAGCAAACTCATTATTAACAACCGAAAGAAGCTTTTCGGTTAAACCCTTTTCAAAGCGCTGTTCAAAGAAAGCGAGCTCATCAGGGCATTTTTCCATATAATCCTTAATGATATATTTAATCATATCCTCTGCGATTTCGATAAGGTCGGGAAGCTCGCAGAAGGCGATTTCGGGCTCAACGTGCCAAAATTCGGCAACGTGGCGCTGGGTATTTGAGTTTTCCGCACGGAAGGACGGACCGAAGGTGTATATTTTACCAAGTCCCATAGCTGCAACCTCGCCCTCAAGCTGGCCCGAAACGGAAAGTCCTGTTTTTTTGCCGAAGAAATCATCGGCATAATACTCCTCTTCGCTGTCGTAATCCTTGCTGTAGCCGATAGTTGTAACCTGGAACATTTCGCCTGCGCCCTCACAGTCGGAACCGGTAATAAGCGGAGTGTTAATATAAACATAACCTCTTTCCTGGAAGAAGCGGTGAATAGCCGCGGCAATAACCGAACGAACGCGGAATACGGCGTTAAACGTGTTAGTTCTTACGCGGATATGGGGCATTTCGCGAAGCGTTTCAAGCTTCTGGAATTTCTTTTGAAGCGGATAATCCGCCGGGCAAACGCCGAGTACCTCTATTTCGGAAGCGTTAATCTCGTTTGTTCCGTTATTCGTATTTTTAACTACCTCGCCCTTTACCTTAAGCGAAGCGCCGAGCTTCATAGCCTCAGGCGAAACCTCAAGCTCGCTGTTTTTATCAATAACTATTTGAAGATGGTTAAGCGTTGTTCCGTCGTTAAGGGCAAGAAAAGCAACGTTTTTACTGTCCCTTGCGGTACGAACCCAGCCGCATACTGTTACTTCTTTACCCGTAAATTCATCAGTGGTTAAAATCTCTTTAATGTCTGTGTGTTTCATAGCAAATCCTCCGTAAAATAATAATACAGCCGTTTCGTCCCTGACATAGGACGAGCGACTGTTACCCGTGGTGCCACCTATTTTTGCTCATACGAGCCTCTTACAGCCTTCTTTAAAAGGCCTGCTTTTATAACGGAAAGCCACCGTCGCACCTACTCGGTTACCCTTTCAGCTTGAAGCTCTTAAGTGTTCTTCATACGGCTGTTACTGCGCAGATTTCACCGCCCTGCGCTCTCTTAAAGCACTTTTCCGTACTACTTTTCTTCGTCACTGCTTTTAAAATTATGTAGTAATTATATACTTGCTTTAACAATTTGTCAAGCAAAAGAGAAAAAATGCCGCTACAGCTTACGCTATAGCGGCGTTAGTGCCGTCATCCTTCATTTCGCCTACGGTCCGGTTATCAAGGCAAAGGTTAACGCTCCCGACTGATTCGCCTTCAGCCTGAACGGTAAATTTAACTTCCCTTTGTTCACCAACGGGAATATCAAAGGTATCAGCCTTAAAATTGATTAATACTCCGCTATCAAGCGATTCGGTTATTTTGGCTGATAAACAACCTGCTGAGGTCTTTGCTGATAAACGGGTTGCTGCTGATAAGCGGGCTGAGCGTAATTGTTAACGGGAGGCCTGCCGTTATTATTCGGTTTATAAGCTTGATTATTCTAAGCGCCTATAATGCTGAATTGGGTTGAACCGCAATTAGGGCAGACCGACGCATCAGACGCCATACCGCATTTAGAACATATTCTCATAAAACGTTACCTTTAGAAAAATGAGCTGATCATAGAACTAACAGCCATTCTTGCGCAAAGATATGCAAACAAGGCTGTAAAGCCGTATGCAAGAACAAACGAACCGATACCGGTAAGGGCAAACATTACGGAATCAACAAAGGTCTGGGGCTTAACGCCGAAGTTAAGCTTAGCCATAACGCTTGTGTAAATATCAATTCCTACAACTACGGCAATTAAAACGCCGCCGAGAATCGGGGAAAAGATTGAGAAAAGACAAGCAACAAAGAATACCATTGATGAGAACAAACGGTTGCTGCCCATAGTTATAATTATAGCAAGGGGAAGATTGCCCTGATTTGCAACTCTTTTCTTAGAATATAATCCGTAAAGGAAGATATTAAGGAACTGGAAGCCGAATGCAAAAATGAATACCATAATCGGCATTAAGAGGCTGAAGCTAACCAAAATCTTCGGCCAGTCGTATCTAATCATTAAGCCGCCCTGGAAGCAAAGCGCAAAAACAAAATAAAGAACAAAGGTAATACCTGCCCAAATAAGAGCTGTTCCGATATCCTTACGGGCAATCGCATTCTGACGTGCCTGAAGGGGCGATTTAAAATACTCCTTAAAGAAATCTACGAACTTGAAGTTGCTCGGCTTCGGAGCCGCATATACCGGAGCTGCCTGAGGAGCCGGCTGTGGAGCCGCCTGAGGCTGAGGAGCCACCTGCTGGTCCGGGCGGTAAACTAAATTATTGTTACCGCATTTAGGACAAACGTTAACATCGTCCTGATAACCTAAATTACAATTAGTACAAATCTTCATAAATATGTACCTGTGCCTTTCTGCTCACATATTTTTAACCTTCCTTATGCGCGAGCATACATAAAAAAGGGAAATATCCATTAACCCGAAAACAATGGAATTAGAACCATTCCTTTTGTATTTCTTACATATGTTTTATCAAATTCATAGTCTGACATAGAAAAATACATTATTCCTTCGACAAGACCGATTATTCCCGTTCCCCTCTCTCAAAATATGGATACAACAGCCCATAATAATTCACTATAATAGTAAATTATAACACTTTAGTTATACTAAGTCAATTATATATTATTTACATTATAATGACAATTTAAAATATTATATATTATATTTACGAATAAAACAATTAGCCGTCAGCATATACTTTAAGGGTGATTATATGTTTTCGGCGATAATTTCATTTTTAAGCGCAAATTTTCTTTATTTTATTCTTCATATTCAAAACCAGGGGAGCTTTCCGAGGCCGCTGAGCGGCAAAGAGGAAAAGCATTATCTTGAGCTGATGGCTGACGGAGATTCAAACGCAAGGGGCGTTCTTATTGAAAGGAACCTTCGCCTTGTTAGCCACATTGTTAAGAAATACTATTCAAAAACAAACGATACCGACGACCTTATTTCAATAGGAACAATAGGGTTAATTAAAGCGATTGACAGCTTTGATTATACAAAGGGAACACGGCTTTCAACCTACGCCTCGCGCTGTATTGAAAATGCTATACTAACACAGCGGATACTTTTGAAGGTCTTTTCGCTCAAAACATGTTCCCTGTTACGCTGATTGACGAAGGGATAGCTTTATCCGCCGTTAATCAAATTGTTTGCTTTAAAGAGTGCATTTCGGCAAAATTGAGTACGGTTTTTACAGCTCATTTTTCAGTTCTTTGAGTATTTCCGTTTTCTCGGCATACGATATCGGAAAGGAATTTAATCTCTCAAGCAGAGCCTTACCGACGATATATCCGGCTTGATTTTCAAATTCATTCCATTGTTCTTCGTCTTTCGGCAGATAGACTATCGCTTTCATAATATACTCTCTCCCCTGCTGTTGAAAGTATATTCAATGAGATGCTTGTTATAGAACTTCATTGCCATACGGCAACACTAAAAAACACGTACAATTAAAAGAATAGCGATACAGCCGCTAAGCTGTATCGCTATTCCTAAAACTTTCCTTACCGCACCTATTCATTGCGCTACAAGCTCTTAATTGCAGTAAGTAATTGTTTATGCGATTTTCTTTTAAAGCCCCGTTTCGGGGAATTCGGGGTTTGTTACTTCTTCGCCGCCCCACGGGTCAATAGTGTCGGAGGCTGTAATAACATCCTGACTCTTGTATTGAATAACCTTGAATTCCGGGTCTTGATACTTAAAATCTTTTTCCATTTTTACCTCCATTATCCAAAGGAAACTTCCTCGCCGCCCCATGGTTTTGTGTTTTCTTCGCCTGAGTTTGTCAGCACGTCCTGCGCTTCAAATTCATTAAGCTTTACGCTTGGCTTGTCATATTTTTCTTTCATAACTGTCTCCGTTACGGTATCGGTATGTACGGTGTACTGTTCGGTCTTGTTGTAGGGTCATTTGATGAACCGCCACTCATATCGGTTGATGTCGTTAAAACATCAACCGATTGGAAATTATCTACCGTTATTTCGGGTTTCATATATTTTTCCATAAACACCTCTTATGCAAAGTAATCATTAGCAGCCTTGCTGTAATAGTAAAGCGATTTTGCAAGCGCTTTGGATTTGGCGTTAGTGCTGTATGTCAGAATGCTCTTTGCCCAATCCGTTGCGGCATACTGAACCTTCGTTCCGTCTGAAAGTTCAAGAAGCATCGGCTTGCTCAGCTCGGTTGCCGTGATTCCGCTGATGTCAACTGCGTCCTTGCCGTTGTTATCAACCTTTGCCGCTGCAAGCACTTTCTCGCCTATCTTTGCGCTGACTACCTCAACGGAGCTGAGGTCGTCCCTGAAGGTAAGGCGCATCGTTGCTTTTGACAAAATGAACATCTGCGTTGATGCGATACCCGTTACTACATCACCTTTCTTAATTCCTGCTTTGCTTTCTATTTCAGGCTCAGCGTTAAAGTATGAAGGTAAGGTATATTCGGGATATGCCGCATATTCATAACTGAAGTAATCCGCTGCGTTTTTACCGTAATCAAGCACGGCATAGCTAAGATTTACAAGCTTATCGGAATAGCCGTTTGCTTCTGCGTTTTCAATAATGTAGTTGCAGTAAGCGGCAACAGATACCGTAATGTCCTTTGTTGTTCCGTTAGTGAAATAAATGGTTGCGTTAATCGGCTCGTTCGCCTGAGCGATTGCCAGTGTGAAGCTCTTTGCAAAGTAGCCGCTTGCGTCCGCCACGATATCAGTAGCATTAACCGTTTCCGTAACGGTTTTCTTTTCCTGAGTTGTTACATCCGGATATGTGTATTCTATCTTTTCTATCTCTTCACCGTTTGCCGCGTGACCGTTCACGTCAACCAGAATATTGACGTCTATGTTTTCTTCAACGGTTAGGTTGTATTTATCACTTGCCTTTTTGTTTGCAGTAAACTGTGCCGTGTATACCGCGTCGCCTGTAACGGCGGCGACTTCAGGAGACCAGCCAGAAAAATCGTAAGTATACTCGCCGTCCTCTGCTTTTATCGGCGTTTCGCCGCTATATTCAGGCATATCGCCGTAAGGAACAATATCGGTGGCGAGAACCTCGTCGCCGTTCTTCCAGGTAATTGTATAGGTTCTGACAACAAGATGAACGGTTGATTCCTTTTCAATTCCGCACTCTGCAAGAGTTTTTTCATCTGCAAGCTCCTTGCCTGCAAAAATCAGCCTTTGCGCAGAAGCGGGAATTCCTGTTTCGGTTACAAGCATTTCCTTAATGTCTGCAATTGCGGTTTCACCCGTAACGCTATCTAAGGTTACTGTTTGGCCTGTAAGCTTTTTAACAAAGATTTTGAAGGAAATTGCATTTTTCGTGAACTGCGCCGTATACGTGACATTGTCAGTTACGGCGGAAATCTCAGGTGACCAGCCTGCAAAGGAGTAGGTATAATACCTGTCCTGCTGCTTGGATGGTGTTGCGCCGTTATATTCCGGCGTCATACCGTAATAAACATTTTCATCGGTTTCAACCGTTTCGCCGTCCACTACCCAAGTGACTGTATAGGCGTTAATCGTGATGCCAAACTGCGCCGTATAGGTAACATCAGACGCTACCGGCGTTATTGCGGGCGACCAGCCCTCAAATGTATAGGTAAACTGCGCTGTCGGCGCCTTGTGCGGTGTTTCGCCGTTATACTCAGGCGTTGCGCCAAACGGTATATTCTCGTCCGTTTCAACGACTTCTCCGTCAATCACCCATTTAACAGTATATCTTTTTGTGCTAATAAATGTTGCCGATACCGTAACGGCAGTTGCAGGCATAATGAACTTATTATCGACAACCTCTATATTTTTATTATCCTCAGTCGTTACTGTCAGCTCATTGAGCGCATAACCTTCATCGGGCGTTACGGTAAGCGTAATCTCGTCGCCGTAATCCGCTTCGCTTACGCCCGTTACCGTACCGTCCAGACTGCGCGCATAAGTAATCGAGTTGTGCGCATACGGCACCAGCTTTTTATCTTTAATGTCGGCGTACGCAGCCGTACCGCTGTACAGCTGGGACAAATCAGCCGCATTTGCAAAGGACTGCCCTTCGACAATATTAATTACAGGAGCTGTATCGTCAAAATTCTTGATATAAATACTGTCTGTCGGATTTTTGTATCCAAGCGTAATATTCTCTCTGGCTGCAAGCTGGATTTCAACATTTACGCTGCCGCCGAGTATTTTGATTTTACCACCGTTTTCAATCGCCCAGATATAGCCTGCATTGACATTACCGTCAAATATATTGACTACATTCTTAGCCGCCAGCATAAACGACACATTGAGATTACCGCCATATATATTTATGCTACCAGCGACTATGGAGGTGGCAGATAAAACGCCCGATTTATCTTTCTGACAGTATATATTCAGAGGTTTGGTTTCATCAACGTTAAGAATATAACCGCTTTCTATATTCAGCGTTGCGCCATCGGCTAAAATAATACTCGCCTCGCCTGTGATTTTTAACTCATTGCTGTAGGTGATATCCTGATTAACAACATACCAGCCGCCGGGGAGCTCGGTTTCCGTACCTGTAAGCGGACGGGCAAATATCTCCTGCTCCTCGCCGTTTTCGTCAATATAGGTTGACTTTCCGTACGAGCCATAGGTTGCCGTGTAAACCATATCGCCGGTGACTTCACGCGGCTCAGGCGTCCAACCCGTAAAATAGTAAGCGTTGTCGGGGTCAGAAGGTCTTGACGGCGTTGCGCCGTCAAAGGTCGGAATAACACCCTGCGCAGCATTCTCGTCTGTTTCAAGCACCGCGCCGTCGTAGTTTTTCCACTTAACTGTAGCATTGTCGTTTACACAATATACCGTATTGCCGTTATTGGCGAGCGCTTGCGCCGCTTTCTCATAGGTGTTCAGTTCAACGCCATTGAGGGTAAAGGGCAGCGGAACATAAATATCAACATTGCTGAAAAATCTGTCCCATGCATATCCCGATTCAGTATTCGTATTAAGATAATTCCCCTTGAATGTAAGCTTTTTTATACCGCTCTCATAAAAAGGAGAAACCGTAGTAAACTTATTGAAGGAGGCAGGCAGTTCAAGCTCCGTCAGTAACGGGCAGCCTGAAAAGACGCCGAATTCCATTTCCTTCAAGCCTTCTTCAATCACAACCTCCGTCAGATTTGAAAGGTCCCTGAATACCATACGGCCGAGATAGGTAACCCCTTCCCCAACGATAATCTTTTTAATTCTTGAATCATTCCTAAACGGGCTGCTCTTATCATATGGGTAATCATAGGTTGCGGCGTTTGAGCCGTTACTTTCAAGAAAAAGCGTGCCAAGGCTGTTGAGCTTCCAGTCAACGTAGAGTCCGCATTCGCCGCTGGCGATGATTTCCGCGCCTTCATACTCTTCATCGTCTGCAGCAAGCACTGTCATCGGCAGCATACCGAGTAGCATAATGACAGACATTATAACTGCAAGCGTTCTTCTAATAAGCGTCATAAACTCAACTCCTTTTATATAAACACCTATACTTCTTATTTGTATATATTATACTTATCCGGCGAACAAAAGTCCAATAAAAAATTTTTTTAATAAAATCAGCCGCTTTTGCGGCGGCTGATTTTGCACTTATAAATTCTATTGCTATTTATGCGCCAAAGTGAACCACGGTGTATTCCGCACCGTCGATTACTTCAAGCTCATGCTCTGCTTTAAGGCTTTCGTCAAGGCCGAAGGTAACCTTAAAACCGTCGTCCTCGCCCTCTTTAAGCTCGGTAAAATACTTTTCAAATACGCTGATATTCGAAGGCTGGAGCTTCTTTACGGTATTGATAACGGACTGATAGGTAAGGTCGCTTCTTTTGCCGTATTCGCTTACAATAATATCAACGGAATCCTTATTGCCGTAGTAAACCACTCTGATTTTTCCGCAGTTGATAACGCCGTTAATATCGTCTTTATTAAGCGGTTCTGTATACTCAAGCGCCTTATCGTTAACATACATCGTATCAAGTTCGGGCATATCCCACTTACCTGCAACGTAAAGCTTGGTTGTAGTTGTTCCTGCCGCTTCGTCGTTTTCTGTTAAATAATACTTATTTTCAACGCCAAACGCCTCACAACCGCTGATATAACCGGTAGTGAGATTAGAATCCATACCAAGATATTTATCTGCTGCTGATTTAAGATACATAAAGAAGGAATAGCCTACATAATCCTCGGAATCCGTTTTCTGAGTATAGGTAAGATAGTCGCCGTTAAGCTTGAATTCATAGTTACCCGAAACGCCTTCATCACCGCTGATGCTTAGAAGAATGCTGTCGCCGTCAACCTTTTCCTCAAAGGTTGTATTTTGGAACATTGCCTTGTATTCGCCATACCGCTTATCAGCCTTAAAGTTATCAAGAATACCATTAAGAGTAGCAGCACTGTCAAATGCGGCGGCAGTAGTGCTCCCGTCGGCTTTTGAAGAATCAGGCTGCGCTTCACTCTTTTTTCCCGAACAGGCTACAAAAGACATAACCATAGCTGCAACAAGTGCAAGCGCTACTAAAATTTTACTAAGCTTTTTCATAATAATTCCTCCTTGTAATATTATCTTTTCTTAATGAATAATCTGACTGAAGAAACACAACCGGCAATTGCCACTAAAATCCCGAGAACAATAAAGATAACACCGCCTTTGGTAGGATTAAGGCCTGAAATCTTTTCGGGATTCTCAGACTGGACAAGAATATCTACCGAATCGCCAACCTTAGTGTTGTCATCCTGTTCGGGAGCAGGCACGTGCTCGTATTTTTTACCGTCAAACTCATAATCAATATATGCGTTATTGACGAGACGGTCCGGCTCATCGGGGTCTGCTGAGTTTTCCCATTCCTCCTGCACATCAACTACTGTTGCCGTAATCTGCGTATCATATAAATCCTTTTCGGAAATCGTCTTAATACCGGTGACAGCGAATACTACACCGAACACAACAGCAGCAACAGACATAATGATATTAATTGTTTTCTTCATTATAAATCCTCCGTTTCCGATTTTTAGATATTATATAATATAGTGTCCAACAAATGTCCAACAAAAGGCGAGGTGCGATAACGAAGGTTAGTCCTAAAATCGCATCTTTTCCGCCATAACTACATTAAAATGTCCAATAGGGCGTCAGCCCAAATGGACATTTGTGCTTTGTTCTGACAAAAAAACTGCTGATTTTAGGATGCAAAGCAGTTTTGACAAAGTAATTTTAGTTCATAAAGGTATTACAAAATTCCCTGCATACTTGCGTATGCAGGGAATTTTTA
>ONCR01000072.1 GCA_900316345.1 uncultured Eubacteriales bacterium
TATGTCTGTAACTTCTTGGCATTAAAAATCCCCCCTGATGTATATTCTACATCAAGGGGGCTCTTTTTTCTATTGTCCACTTTTTACGGACTTGTGCAAAATTGCCTCGGGTTTTTTTCAGTTCGGGCGCCTTGCCATAATGGCGGGGCCGTTGGCTTTTAGCCAGCTATTGTATTTTTTATATTCGGGAAAAACGGAAAGCACCTCGTTATAAAAGCTTTTTGAATGGTTCATAAACTTAAGGTGGCAAAGCTCGTGAACAACGACGCTGTCAATAACCTCCTTCGGGGCGAGCATCAAAAGGCAATTGAAATTTAGGTTCCCTTTTGACGAACAGCTTCCCCACTTCGTTTTTTGGCAGCGGACGGTTATGCTTTTATATTCAACGCCCAAAAGCCTTGAATAATGCTCTGCGCGCTTGGGGATATAATCCTTTGCGCGCTGTGCAAGAAGGCTTATTTCGTCAGGGGTAAGCGGTTTTGAGCTAACGCGTTTTTCAGCCTCCTCAAGCCTTTCAAGGTGCTTTTCAATCCAGGGCGTTTTTTCGCTTACAAAGCTTTCTATATCCCTTTTTTTCATTCGCTCGGGCGCGCGGACGATTATTCTTCCGCCCGTTTTTATTTCAAGCGAAACGGTTTTTCTTTTGCTTCTTATTAATTCGTACTGCATTACTGTTCAAGAATTGTTTTTCTGAAGGATTCAAACTCCTGCTCGGATATAATTCCCGAATTTTTCAGACGAGTAATATATTCAATTCTTTCCTCTTTTGTTTCGCCGTACTGCACATTATTATCAAGCGCGTTATACTGGTTATCAACAAGGATAATCGTTCTGTCGTCAGGCTCTATCTGAGGAACGCTCTGGTTCATATACGCAGTACGCTGAACGGGAGGATTAACGGGGGGCTGAACAGGCGGCTGAACGGGAGGCTGCGAAAACGCGTTAACCTGCGCCGGCGGCGCGCCCGTAAAGCCCTGAGGCACGGGAGTTTGCTTCTTTTTCTTATTGCTTAACACAACCGCGATTATAACAACAACGGCAATAACAGCCGCCGCCGCGACTAAAACAATTACTATCCACGAGCCGCCCGAAGCTGATTCGGCGCTTGCCTGTGCAGTTGCAGAATCGGCAACGCCGTCTGACGGGACGTCCGCGGCGGGAACGAAAGGCTCCTGCGCTTGCGTCGGGGCGTAATCCGTATCCTCCTCGGGGTCAACGGTTATTGCAAAATCAACGCTGTTAACAATATCGTCAAGCTCTTGCTCCATATAGCTTTCAAGCGTACCCGTATATGAATGAAGGGTAAAGTTTATAGCAACGTAATTATTAGTTGTATAATACTGCTTTGAATAAACCGGATTATCCTCGTGGTTCTGGCTGTGATAAAGAACTATAAAGCTCTCGTTGCCTGCGTCTTCAAGGTGATATGAATTCACCTGGATTCCCCTGCTTGCAAAATCCTCGTCAATTGCCGCGCCTATATCCTCAAGCTCGCTTTCGGAATATAACGAAAAATCCTGAATTTCGCTGTCGCTGATTGTAATAACGAGCTCATAGGGCAAGCCCTCGGGCCCTGCGTTAAGATAAATTGAATTTTCCTCAAAATATTTATTAAGCTCCGTGGCGTTGTAACCGCCCCGAAGCACGTTAGGGTCGTCATCGGCCATACCCCTTGTAAGGACTATCCAATCGTCGGGAAGGGAGAAGGTAACCTCCGCCTCTTCAAGATATATATCCTGGCTTGCAAAGGCCGAAAACGACGGTATTAAAAGTATAATCAGGCAAATCGCCATAGATAAAAGCTTTTTCATAATTTCTCTTTTTTTGTTCATAAAAGCGTGCAGAAAATCCGCACGCCTTTAATAAACCCTATTATTCTTTAAGCGTTACTTTACTTAAGCTGTCCCAATCACCGTTAAGCGATTCTTCTATATCCTTAATTGAATCGTAGTAGCCGTTTGAATAGCTGTAAAGGTCGTCAATATTGATTATCTTACCGGATTTGTCGGTTTTAAGGTCTTGATAATAAACGTAGCCGAAGGACTTTCCGTCAGAGAAGCCTTTATATGAATAAACGAAGTAAAGGCCGTTTCCGTCGGCAGCGTCGCTGCTTGTTCCGAAATAGCAATCCTTATATTTACAGTCGCCGTAATTTTCCTTAAACTTCTTATCAGCCTCAGCCTTAAGCTTTTTAAATTCCTCGTCGCTGATTGTGTCCGCTTTTGTAAGGTATTCAATAAGGTCGGGGTCAAATTCCTTTTCAAGGACGGATAAAATAACGCCCTGGAACGAGAAATCGTCAGCGTCGTTATAGGTTTTTATAACAACCTTTTTGGTTGATTCAAATTTCTCGTCGTCAACTTCAAAATTAATTGTTCCGACGTTTTCGCCGTCCTTTGTGAGCTGAAGATAGCTGCCGTATTCCTCCTTAACAAGCTTAACGGTAACGCCGTTTCCGAGGTCCTTGCTGTAATCGTCTTTAAAGGTGATTTTTGAGCTGCCGTACGAGGTTGCGTCATAGCTTACGGAGGTTACAGCCTCAAACGGGTCATAGCTTACGGGCTCTTCAAGGCCGCTTACGGTGTATTCCCTGGTGATAACCTCGTCGCCTACAAGCTTCTTTTGGAATTTAAGCTTGTTGATTCCGTCATAATCAACCTTGATTGTTACTGTAACCTTGTCGCCGTTTTTAAGCTCGTCGCTCTTATCAACGTCAACGTCAATATAATTGCTGAGCCCTATTCCGCCGAAGGCCTCAACAAGCTCGTTGAGCTCAGCGCTGCTGCTGTAAAGCTTTGATTTGCCGAGCGCCTCTTCAAGGCCCTTGTAATCGTAAAGCGAATCATAATCAACTTCACCGTAGCCGCTTACGCCCGTAAACGCAGGCTTTTCGTTAACAAATTTTTCGGCGTTAACCTTTGAACTTACCGCTACAATAACAATAATTGCAACTATCGCGGCAACAACTGCGCCTGCGATAATGCAGATAAGCTTTATAAGCTTTTTATTAACCGGCTTCTTGGACGCTGCCGGAGCAGGCTGAGCATAAGCCGGTACCGGCTGAGCATAAGCAGGCGTCGGCTGGGCAGCGCCGCCAACGGGAACTCCCTGAGGTACGGGAACACCCTGCGGCTCAACAGGTACGCCTTGAGGCTCAACCGGAACAACAACCGGCTCTCCTAAGGGAACTGCTCCCGCGTTTAAGTCTGCGCCGCAAACGGGGCATACGCCCGTACCTTCGGCAACCTCTTTTCCGCATTTAGGACAAAACATAATATAAAATTCTCCTTCCCATATAAAACATATTTCATTTAATTATATCATACGGGAAGAAAAAAGTACAGCAGTAATTAATCAGTATATACTGTTTAAATTTATTCGGATTTATGGTATAATATTGTTTAATTATAACCACGGAGATATGAAATGAAAACTAAAGCAAAGGCGTTTAAACTGACGGCTCGGTTTTTAGGCTTTCTTTTGATTTTTATAACGGTTTATCTTTCGCTTTCTGCAGTGTTCACCCCGAAGCGCGACGACGAGCCCGAGGGAATGTCAAACAACATTCTTTACCCTTACAGAGGCGAAGAGAAGGATACCCTTGATATCATATTTATAGGTAATTCGGACGTTGCAAGGGGGATTAACCCGATTTACATCTGGGATAACTATAAAATAACCTCCTGCACCTCGGGGCCGCCGGCTGTAAATTACAAAACCGTTTTTAAACACATAAAGGACGCGTGTAAAAACCAAAGCCCGAAGGTAATTGTTCTTGAGGTTGACTGCCTTTTCGGCGCTTCAAACAAATACTATAAGCTGATTAACGAGGAATACGAAAAAAAGAAAAGCAAAGCGCCGTCGCTCGGCGAAATGCCGGCTGAACTTGACGAACAGATAGTTAGCGGCCTTGCGTTTTACTGGCCGATTATGAAGTACCACGACAGGTGGAAGGAACTATCCGCCGAAGACTTTACCAATCTACAGGGACGCTTTAAGTATTCCGCAAAAGGATATATGTATACAAACGAGGTAACGCCCTTTAAATACGGAAATGAATATATGAGCGATAAAACCGACGCTGCAACCGAAATAAGCGGTGAAAAGCGTAGCGGAATTGACGAAATCGTAAGCTTTTGCAAGGAAAGAGGTATAACGCTTACGCTTCTTTCAATCCCGTCGGGCTCAAGCTGGAGCGTTAAAAAGCATAACGCAATTGAAGGGCT
The DNA here is from genome assembly GCA_900316345.1 of uncultured Eubacteriales bacterium. Taxonomy (GTDB): domain Bacteria; phylum Bacillota; class Clostridia; order Oscillospirales; family Acutalibacteraceae; genus Eubacterium_R. Next base: position 4,227 of record ONCR01000072.1, read on the forward strand.
TGCAAGAGAGCTCGGGCTTGATTTCGTCGATTATAACCGTAACCCCGGGCTGCTTGACTCCTTCAACTGGGAAACGGATACCAAGGACGGCGGAAACCATATGAATTATTCGGGCGCAACAAAGGTTACCGCCGCATATTCGGCCCATCTTGTTAAGCTTCTCGCTCTTCAACCTACCGCACTAAGCGAAAAGCAGAAAAAGAGCTGGGATAAGGATTCAAAAATTTTTCACAAAGAAATAGTTAAGGAATAAATCGGGTTAATTTATGGAATTTACATCTTTTGTTTACATCATTTTTCTTTTGATAGGAATGCTGTTTTATTACGCGTTGCCTAAAAAATGCCAATGGGCGGTGCTGCTTGCGCTTTCGCTTGCGTATTACGTTATTTTCAGCGGCGCGCTGATTGCGTTTATGCTTGCCTGCACGCTTGCCGTTTACCTCGGCGCAAGAAGGCTTGAGGGCATTGACGCGAGGGTTAAGGCGGCAAAAGGCTCGCTTGAAAAAGCAGAGTTTAAAGAGCTTAAGAAAAAGAGCAAAAAAAGTAAAAGGGGCGTTTTAACGGCGGTTGTTGTTTTTACGCTTGCAATGCTTGCGGTTTTAAAATACTGTAACCTTTTCGGCTCGATAGTCAATTCGGTAACCGCGCTTTTCGGCAGGGGAAACGTTGTTCCCGTGTTTTCGCTGCTGCTTCCTCTCGGAATATCCTACTACACGCTGATGAGCATAAGCTATATTACCGACGTTTACAGGGGGCGTTACCCCGCGGAAAAGAACTTCTTTATGCTTCTTCTTTTCGTATGCTATTTTCCGCATATAACCGAAGGCCCGTTTGACAGGTACGACGCGCTCTCCGCCCAATTCAGACAGGAGCACAAATTTGATTATGAACAGATGAAAAACGGCGCGCTGCTCGTTATGTTCGGCATAGCCAAGAAGCTTGTTATAGCCGACCGCGCGGGCGTTATCGCCTCGGGGATATTTGAAAAGTCGGGCTCCCTCGGCGGAACGGCAATCTTCCTCGGAATGCTTATTTACACGCTTCAGCTTTACGCCGATTTTTCGGGTTGTATTGACATTGTAAGCGGAAGCTCGGAGCTTTTCGGAATTAAGCTTGCCGAAAACTTCAGGCAACCCTTCTTCTCGCGTTCGGTTAACGAATTCTGGAGAAGATGGCACATAACGCTCGGAACGTTTTTAAAGGATTACGTTTTTTATTCCGTTGCTCCCTCCTCGGGAACAAAGAATATTACGCGTTTTGCAAAAAAGCATTTTAAAAGCGATAACCTGAAGCGCGTTCTTCCCGCCGCATACGCGCTGTTTTTCGTTTGGTTTTGCAACGGCTTATGGCACGGCGCAAGCGGTAAATACATAGCCTACGGCTTATACTACTACGTTATTATGATGTTCGGCGAATTTATGGCGCCGGTTTTCAACGGCTTTTATAAAAAGACGGGGCTTAACAGGGACGGCGGACTTTGCAAGGCGTTTCAGCTTACACGAACCTTCCTTCTTGTTAATGTAGGAATGCTGCTTTTCAGAAGCGCAACGCTCGGCGAATTTGCGTCGCTTCTTATAAAGATGTTTTCAAGCGTAAGCTTTTCGCAGCTATTTAACGGTTCAATCGGAATTGAGGGCATAAGCTACAAGGATTACATCGTTCTTGCCGTCGGAATTGCCGCCCTGCTTATTATAGGGCTTCTTAAGGAGAAGGGCGTTAACGTCCGCGAAAGCCTTGATTCAAAGCCGCTTGCCTTAAGATGGGTTGTTTATCTTTTACTTATTTTTTCCGCAATTATCTTCGGAATTTACGGCGGAAACTTTGAAAATGCAGGTATGATTTATGCGGAATTCTGATAAAAAAAGAACTCTCACTTCAAATCAGCGGGGCTCGCTTCGGTTAATTGCGTTTTCGGCTGTGTTTATAGTTATATTCACCGCGGTTTCAACCGTATTTCACCCGAAGGACGGAATGGACACGAAGGGCTACAGCCACTACGTTACATACGCCTACAGGGGCGAGGAAAAGAACACGCTTGATGTAGCGTTTATAGGCAATTCAAACGTTTACAGAGCCTTTAACCCTATACAGCTCTGGGACGAATACGGCATAACCTCCTGCGATATAGGAGGGCCTGCGCTGAGCATGGGTGCAATTTATTCCTGCCTCAGGGATATGCTTGAAACGCAGAACCTAAAGCTTGTTGCGCTTGAAGCGAACTGCCTTTATCCGTATTCGGACAGAAACCGCTTTGACGCTATGGCAAAAACTGCGTTACCGTTATACACGGCAAATGCCGCCGGCAGCGGAAAAACGGTTACGGTTGATTACAACAAGGATTTTTTTACCGACAAGCTTGACGATTTGAACGACGCAATCCTTTCAAAGGTAGCCTACGAAGCGTCGCTTATGAAATATCACGACCGCTGGCAGAGCCTTACTTTAAACGATTTTACCGAGCGCGATAAACGGTATTACCTTATTACCAAGGGCTTTTTATACAGCAAGGCCGTTCAACCCTTCCTCCATGGCGACACGTATATGGGAAGCCCCGAAGCAAAGTCGAAGGAGCTTAAAAGCAAAACGGCTGAATACCTTGAAAAAATGAAAAAGCTCTGCGACGAAAAGGGCGCGGTTTTCACGGTTGTATGCGCGCCGTCGGGGCAGAACTGGAACTACGCAAAGCATTACGGCGTTCAGAACGCCTGCGATTCGCTCGGAATTGAATTTACGGATTACAACACCGAAATTGATAAGCTTGACGGCTTTGACTGGCTTAAGGACAGGAAGGACAACGGCGACCATCTTAACATTTACGGCGCAACAAAGGTTACCGCCGCTTACGGAAAGCTTCTGAGCGAGCATTTTAAAATTGCGCCGAGCAAGCTGAACGAAAGCCAGAGGGCTCATTGGAACGCCGATTCAAAAAAATACCACGAAGAGGTTGAAAAGCATTAAGGAGAGGTATGAAAAAGAAAGGGCAAAGAAGAAAGCTAAGCTCTAACCAAAAGGGATTTATTCGCCTTTTGGCTTTTTGCGCTGTTTTCGTTGCTCTTTTCTCCTCGGTTTCAACCGTATTTCACCCGAAGGACGGAAGCGACAGCTCGGGCTACAGTAAAAACATAACTACCGCATACAGAGCTGAGGCGCAAAACACTATTGACGTTGTTTTTATAGGTAATTCAAACGCCTACCGCGCGTTTAACCCCAATCAGCTTTGGGACGAGAAAAAAATAACCTCCTGCGTTGTAGGAGGGCCGATGATGAGAACGGACGAGGTTTACCGTTATCTTAAAGATATTTATAAAACGCAGAGCCCCAAGCAGGTTGTTCTTGAAGCGAACTGCCTTTACCTTTACCTTGACACCAACGGTCTTGAACGCGGAGCAATACCCGTAGCAAGCGCGCCGTACGGTATGAATATTCAGCTTAACACCGCGCTTAAGCTTCCCGAACGCGACTTCTTTAAAAACAGGCTCAGCGAGCTTGAGGACGCGATAATGACTAAAATAGCCTACGAAGCGTCGCTAATGAAATACCATGACCGCTGGCAGAGCATAAGCTCATACGATTTTCTTCACCCCGAGCAGAGATATTATTATGTTTCAAAGGGCTTTCTTTACGGAAAGGGAGCAAAGCCGTTTTCAAAGGGCGAAAGCTATATGGACAGCGAAAACTCAAACCCGAAGGAAATCAGCGGCTTTAACAAATTCTTTTTCGGCAAAATTTATGAGCTTTGCAGGGAGCACAAAACCGTTCTTTCGGTTGTTGCCGTACCGTCGGGAACTAACTGGAGCACATCGCGCCATAACAGCGTTGCTTCCCTTGCAAAGGAATATTCCGTTGATTTTACGGATTTTAACCTTAAAGGCACGCTTGACAGCGAAATTGACTGGGCGCACGATTCAAAGGACGGCGGCGACCATATGAACGTTTACGGCGCGGCGAAGGTTACCTCCGCTTATGCGCGGCTTCTTACCGAGCGCTTCGGGCTTAAGCAGAGCGTGCTTACCGAAACGCAAAGGGCGCACTGGGAAAACGATTCGTTAAGGTATCACACCGAGGTTGAAAAAAGCCGTTAAAAACAATAATCAAAAAGGAGTAATTATGAAGCTTAAAAAAATAAACGCATTGCTCGGCCTGCTTTCGGCTCTGTTTATGCTGACGCACATCGCCTACAGCACTTTTGCATATTTAACGATGTATTATAACCCCGTTTTAAAAACGGTATTTTCCCTGCCGTTTATTATTCTTGTTTGCCTTCACGCGGTATGCGGTATGTCAATACTGTTTATTCAAAGGGATTCGCTTCGCGCGGATTTATACCCGAAGCAGAATATGCGTACAATTTTACAGCGCATTTCAGCCGCGCTTATTTTTCCGCTTTTAATTCTTCACCTTAAAACCTTTTCGCTTATGCAGGCAAGCGCAGAAAAGGGCTTAAAAATATTTATATTTCTTCTTATACTTGCCGAGATTTTGTTCTTCGCCGTTGTAACAACCCACGTTGCGGTATCGTTTACGGGAGGCTTTGTAACGCTCGGCCTTCTTTCATCGGATAAGGTTAAAAAAGCAACAGATAAAACGGTTTATATAATCTGCACGCTCGCCTTTGCTTTTTCGGTTTTCGCCGTTGTTAAGGGACAGCTTATTATGTTTCTTCATTAACTTCGGAGGTAAGGTATGAAAAAGGTAATTGTTATAGGAAGCGGCATTGCCGGAATGACCTGCGCAATACGCCTTGCGGAAAGCGGCGTTCACGTTACCGTCGTTTCGCCCTTCCCTTCGGAGCGTTCCCAATCCGTTATGGCTGCAGGGGGAATTAACGGCGTTATTGCCGATTGCGAAAACGGCGATTCCGTTGAATGCCATATTGCCGACACCTTAAAGGGCGGTTGCGGCATATCGGGAAAGGCGGCGGTAAGCGGACTTTGCCGCGGCGCAGAGGAAATAATTAACCGTCTGATGAAAATAGGAACGGTATTTTCGCTTGATGAAAGCGGAAGGCTTATCAGAAGGGCGTTCGGCGGACAGTCGTTCAGAAGAACTTATTACTGCGGCTCCGCAACAGGAAAGCACATCGTTTCAGCCCTTGTTATGGAGCTTAGAAGATATGAGGCGGAGGGGCTTGTTGAAAGAAGGCTCTGGTCCTGCTTTTATTCCGCGCTGATAAAAAACAAAACCTGTTACGGCGTTATTCTTTTTGACGAAGCGAAGGGCGGCCTTGTTGCCGAAACTGCCGACGCCGTTGTAATGGCGGTAGGCGGCCAAAACGCAATGTTCGGCAAAACAACGGGCTCAACACAGTGCGACGGCTACGCCGCGGGCAAGCTGTTTACGCAGGGCGCGGAGCTTAAAAACCTTGAATTCATTCAGTACCACCCTACCACCGTTGAAACAAGGCAGAAGCGAATGCTTATCTCGGAAGCGGTGCGCGGAGAGGGAGGAAGGCTCTTTTACAACAAAAAGGCTTTTCGAGGTTTATGAGCTTTGCCTGAAATACAAAGGCATTGACATAACCGCAGAGCCGATTCCCGTTGCGCCGTCGGTGCATTTCTTTATGGGCGGCCTTGCCGTTCACCTGAACCACGAAACAAATATTAAAAATCTTTTTGCAATAGGCGAATGCGCTTCGATGTATCACGGGGCTAACCGCCTCGGAGGCAATTCGCTGCTGTCGGCGCAGTACAGCGGCGGCGTAGCGGCAAAGGAGATTGCGCAAAGGGACTTTTCGCCCTTTGAAACGCCCGATTTTTCAGCTGAGCTTTCAGCCGAGCAGGAGAGGCTTGAACGCCTTAAAAGCAATAAAAAAAGCAGGTTCCCTGCAGGCTATATACGCGATATGCTCGCCGAAATCATGCGCGACGACCTCGGCATTTCCCGAAACGAGGCGTCGCTGAAAAGCGGTATTGAAAGTATTGATTATTATATTTCGGTTGCAAACAGTATAAATTACGACTCCAGCGTGCCTATGCACGAGCTTTATTCGCTTTGCGCAATACTTCAGCTTGCAAGAGCAACCCTCACCTGCGCGCTTGAACGCCGCGAAAGCAGGGGCGCGCATTTCAGGGAGGATTACCCCGAAACCAACGGCGATTTCGGCTTTGCAAGCATTATTTCATACGACGGCGGAAAATACCGCGTTCATCTTGATAAGGAATGTGATTATGAAAGTTAAAATTTTACGGCAGGTTTCGCCGTTTTCAGAAAGCTATTGGGAAACCTTTAACGCCGACGTCCCTCCCGAAACCTCGGTTGCCGCGCTTCTTGATTATCTGAATTATAACGACGATATTGTTGACGAAACGGGAAGGGCAACAACGAGAATAGGCTGGGAATGCTCCTGCCTTCAGGGAATCTGCGGCTCATGCGCAATGGTTATAAACGGCGTACCCTCGCTCGCGTGCGAAACCTTTGTAAAGGACCTTGTTGCAGGTTCAAAGGACGGTACAATAACAATAAAGCCGCTTCAAAAATTCCCCGTAATTCACGATTTGGTTGTTGACAGGTCGGTGATTTTTGAAAACCTGAAAAAAACAGGCATATTCATCGGCGAATACAAGCCGTCAGAAAAGCTTAAGCCGTCAAAAAGGCAGAAGGAACACGAGCATCAGTACGCCGCTTCAAAATGCCTTAAATGCGGGCTTTGCCTTGAGGTTTGCCCTAATTATTCAAACGGCGAAAGCTTTTTCGGCGCGCTTTTTGCAAACGATTGCTATATGGTTTCCTCAAGGAATACCGAAAAGGCTTCGCAAATTAAAAAGCATTATTCCGAGCATTTTGCGTCAGGCTGTTCAAAGTCGCTTTCCTGCGTTGAGGTTTGCCCTATGAGTATCCCCACGCTCGCCTCAATGGCAAAAATGAACCGAAAATAAAGAGCCCCACAAGGAGCGCAAGTCATAAGGAAGGCGGCTGAGTTTTTTAACTCAGCCGCCGTATTTAATTATCTCCACAAATCAGAAGTTTTATGGTTTTTGTAGGGCAAGGTGCCTACACCTTGCCGCGGCACGATGTGGGCATCGTGCCCTAC
>ONCR01000039.1 GCA_900316345.1 uncultured Eubacteriales bacterium
AAGCACAGGGTAAAAATGCTTCGCCTTGCGCTTAAGGATAATGAGATATTTAACCCAAAGGTTAGCTATAATAAGCTTGAAATAAGCGATATTGAATTTCAGCTTGAGGGCAAAAGCTATACATATAACACAATAATAACCCTTAAAAACCTTTATCCTACGGATAACTTCTATCTTTTTATGGGTTCAGACCAGCTTCTTAATTTTAACAGCTGGTATAACTATAAAAAGATAATGAAAATGGTTCGCATTGTAGGCTTTTCAAGGTGTAAAGAGGATAACGAAAGGCTGAAGCGCTTTATTGAAACAAGCGATGTCAAAGCCGATTTGGTTTTAACTGAGCCCTTTGAGGTATCCTCAAGCGATATAAGGGAAATGATAAATAACGGCGAAAGCGTAAGCGGCCTTATACCGAGCTCCGTAGAAGCTTATATTAAGGAGAACGGGCTTTATGTATGACTTTAAAAAATATGAGGAGCTTATAAAAAATACGCTTTCACCGTACCGCTTTAATCACAGTATGTGCGTTGCGAACAAGGCGAGGGAGCTTGCCTTAAAGCACGGAGCTGACCCCGATAAGGCATTCCTTGCCGGCATTCTTCACGATATAACCAAGGAAATGCCTAACGGCAAACAAATTGAGCTTATTGAAAAATACGAAAGAAAGCTTACCTATGTTGAAAGGGGCAACCACCGCGTTCTTCACCAGATGAGCGGCGCGGTTTACGCTCGGCATATTCTCGGCATTGAGGATGAGGACATTGTTTCGGGAATTCGTTATCATACGACGGGCCGCGATAATATGACGCTGTTTGAAATGCTGATTTATCTTGCGGATTTCACCTCCGAGGACCGAGATTATCCCGACGTTGAAACAATGCGCGCCGAAACCGAAAAGGGGCTTTTAAACGGAATGCTCTATTCGCTTAAATATACAATCCGCGACGTTGTTAAGCAGGAACGCCTGCTCCATCCGGACACTCTCAGCTGCTATAACTATGTTGTAAATAATTTAAATCGAAAGGATTTTTATGGAGAATAATTATTTTGAAATCGTAAAAACCGCCGTTAAGGCAATCGACGGCAAAAGAGGACAGGATATTGAGGTTATAAAAGTAGGGGACATAACCGTTTTAACCGATTATTTCGTTTTTGCAACCGCAGGCTCAAATACACAGCTTAAAGCAATAGCCGACGAGGTTGAATTCAAGCTTTCGGAGCAGGGAATTGAGCCTCACCATATTGAGGGCGAAAGAAGCGAATGGGTTTGCCTTGATTACACGGGCGTTGTAATTCACATTTTCCTTACCAAGCAGCGCGATTTTTACCAGATTGAGCGCCTTTGGGAGGACGGAGAAAAAATAGATATTGACGATTTGCTTATTAAAGAATAAAATATAGTTGATTTTGCCGAACTCGGCGAGGAATCGGTTGCCCCTCATCCGACTGCACGGGCGCAGCCACCTTCCCCCGAGGGGGAAGGCAAAAAGGAGGATATCTTATGGATTATAATTTCAGAACAATTGAAAAAAAGTGGCAGGATAAATGGGAGGAAAAGGGAACTTTTAACGCCGTTGATAATTCGGATAAGAAAAAGTTTTACGCCCTTGTTGAATTCCCTTATCCCTCCGGCGCAGGTATGCACGTAGGCCATATCAAGGCTTATTCGGGCCTTGAGGTTGTAAGCCGTAAAAGAAGGCTTCAGGGCTATAACGTTCTTTTCCCTATAGGCTTTGACGCTTACGGCCTTCCTACCGAAAACTATGCTATTAAAACAGGAATTCATCCCCGTAAGGTTACGGATATGAATATTGCAAAGTTCACGTCACAGCTTAAAAGAGTAGGCTTTTCGTTTGACTGGAACAGAGTCATCGATACAACGGATGAAAACTACTATAAGTGGACACAGTGGATTTTTCTTAAAATGTTTGAAAACGGGCTTGCTTTCAGGGATAAAACCCTTGTTAACTATTGTCCCTCTTGTAAGGTTGTTCTTTCAAACGAGGATTCCCAGGGCGGCAAGTGCGATATCTGCCACAGCGACGTAATCCAAAAATCAAAGGACGTTTGGTATCTTCGCATTACCGAATATGCCGATAAGCTTCTTGAAGGACTTGAGGAAGTTGACTATCTTCCCAACGTTAAGCTTCAGCAGATTAACTGGATTGGCAAGTCCCAAGGCGCGTTTGTTAATTTCTCAATTAACGAAGCTCCCGAGGAGTTAAGAATTTATACTACGCGTCCCGATACTCTTTTCGGCGTAACCTTTATGGTTATCGCGCCCGAGCATCCGCTTATTGATAAATACAGCGATAAAATCGCCAATATGGACGCTATTGAGGATTACCGCAAGGAATGCGCAAAAAAGACGGAATTTGAGCGTACACAGCTTGTTAAGGATAAGACGGGCGTAAGAATTGAAGGCTTAACCGCTAAAAATCCCGTTAACGGAAAAGATATACCCGTTTATATTTCCGATTACGTTATGATGGGATACGGTACGGGCGCAATTATGGCTGTACCTGCTCACGACCAGCGCGACTACGAATTTGCAAAGAAATTCGGTATTGATATTATTGAGGTTATCAAGGGCGGCGACATTTCAGTTGAGGCTTATACAGGCGACGGCGAAATGGTTAATTCCGGCTTCCTTAACGGTATGGATAATAAGAAGGATTCAATCGCTAAGATGATTGACTTCCTTGCCGAAAAGGGCATAGGTGAAGGCGGCGTTCAGTATAAGATGAAGGACTGGGCGTTCAACCGTCAGCGCTACTGGGGCGAGCCTATTCCGATTGTTCACTGCCCGAACTGCGGCCTTGTTGCAGTGCCTTATGAAGAGCTTCCGCTTCGTCTTCCCGAGGTTGAAAACTTTGAACCGGGTCAGGACGGCGAAAGTCCGCTTGCAAAGATTGACAGCTTTGTTAACTGCAAGTGCCCGAAATGCGGCGGCGATGCTAAGCGTGAAACCGATACTATGCCCCAGTGGGCAGGCTCCTCGTGGTATTTCTTAAGGTACATTGACCCTCATAATGATCACGCTCTTGCGGATATGGATAAGCTTAAATACTGGGGACCCGTTGATTGGTATAACGGCGGTATGGAGCACGTTACAAGACATATGATTTATTCCCGTTTCTGGCACCGCTTCCTTTACGATATCGGCGCAGTTCCGTTTAAAGAGCCTTATCTTAAAAGAACCGCGCAGGGACTTATTCTCGGCCCTGACGGAGTTAAGATGAGTAAATCCAGGGGTAACGTTATTGACCCGAACGAGGTTGTTGACGTTTACGGCGCGGACGTTCTTCGTACCTACGTTCTCTTTATGGGCGACTATGAGCAGGCTGCGCCGTGGAGCGAAAGTAGCGTAAAGGGCTGTAAACGCTTTATTGACAGGCTTTGGAAGCTTCAGGAAATCGTCGCTGACGGCGAGGGATATTCTTCCGAGCTCTCTTCCGCTATGCATAAAACAATCAAGAAGGTAAGCGAGGATATTGAAGCAATGAAGTTCAATACAGCCATTGCCGCTGTTATGACGCTTCTTAATCAGATTTACGATAAAGGCTCAATAACCAAAGCAGAGCTTCGCGATTTAATCCTTATCATCAACCCGTTTGCTCCTCACGTAACCGAGGAAATCTGGGAAAATATGGGCTTCGGCGGTATGCTTAACGAGGCGCAGTGGCCAAGCTTCGACGAGGCTAAAACCGTTGACGATACCGTTGAAATCGTTCTTCAGGTTATGGGCAAGGTAAGGTCAAGAATTACTATCCCCGTTGATATGCCCAAGGACGAAGTAATCGCCCTTGCTAAAGAGGATGAAAAGATTAAAGAGCTTATCGACGGAAAGCAGATTAAAAAGGAAATCTACGTTCCCGGCAAGCTCGTAAACATTGTTGCAGTATAAAAGAATTGTCAGCGAATGATTCAAAAAAGATATTAACATAACGAAGGCTCGGTATCCGAGCCTTCCTTTTTTGTTCCTGCGCAAAAAGCAGACGTCTTTACAAATAAGCTTTTGTGTGTTATATTAAAGTCGGCGGATTATATTTAATTTTTGAAAGGATTGTTAATTATGAAAAAAGTTTTGTCAATTATACTTTTGATGTGTTTTGTGTTTTCGTTTATGCCTCAAACGGTCTATGCAGATGAATCGATAACCGTAACAAGCGAAGAGGAGCTTATTGCCGCGCTGAATAAAAGCGAGGTTGTTGACGAAATAAACATTACAAATGGTTTTTCAGTTAAAAGCGACTGTACAATACAATATGACGCAGCGCATATTAACTATTACAGCGATACTGTTGTAACCGTAAAAGAAGGCGTAACGCTTACCGTAGGAAACGGCGGTATTTTCGGCAGCTTCTGGCCGTCTTACGAGGGCGATGGGGAAACACCCCCTTTCCCGAACGGTAAGGTTATAAATAACGGTAAGATTATCGTTGAAAACGGCGGTGCAATAGAAGCCGATTTAGACACAAATAACGGCGAAATCATTATTAAAGACGGCGGTTTTTCCGTTGCCTGCGAAGAGAATAACGGAACCGTTACCGTTAATGACGGCGGACATTATGCAACCTCAATGGGAAGAGACGCCTTTAATAACGGCACGGTAAATATTGAAAACGGCGCCGTTATGGAATCCCGCTTCGGCAGCAAAATCATCAATGAAGTAAACGGCGTTATCAATCTTGACGGAACGTTTTACTGCGGCTGTCTCGGTATGGACGGCAATGACATCGCGTGGTTTGAAAACAACGGAAATGTAAACGGTAACGGCTCGGTAATTATTTATGAAGCAGACCGTTCAGTCGCCCCCGTAGGCAATATGGATGGTCTGATTGAAGTAATAATGGACGAGCTCGGTCAGACAACGCGCTTTGAAAACTGGGACGATATCAACATTTTCAAAAAGCTTGAAGTATCTGATTTTAACGAACTGAAATCTGCGCTTCCTGCCGAACGTACCGTAGCGGGCGAACATGTCGAGGGCAATATGGATGTGATTGTTGAGCTCGCAAATGACATCACAATTCCCTCCGGCGAAAGCATTGAGTATATGACGAAGTTTATCGTACCCGACGGAATTACGCTTACGATAGCCGACGGCGCAGTTCTTTCCTGCGGTATGGAAAACGACGGTTGCGTAAACGTTCTTTCGGGCGGTGAGCTTTCAACAACAATGGGCGGAGCCATCATTAACAGAAACGAGCTTTCCGTAAACGAAGGCGCAGAGCTGAAAAGCCAGATGGGCGGCGAGGTTATTAACGAAAGTAACGCCACGCTCACTCTTGACGGAACCTTTAACTGCGGCTGTTACGGCTTTGAAGGAACTGATACCTGCTGGTTTATAAACAGCGGAACGGTAAACGGAAACGGTTCAATTAATCTTTACCAGGCGGATGCCGAAAGTATGCCCGTCATCGATATGGACGCGCTTGCTGAAAGTGTAAATCAGATGACAGTCGGCTCGGATATCAGCGTTGAGATTGAAGGCTGGAAGCCGACTCTGTTTGCGTATGTTGACGGCGTTCAGGTTGACCCGTCAGAGCCCTATAAGCTTGAAAAAGGCAAAAGCGTATTTGTAACATTTTTTACTCTTGATGAAAATGTAAACCACGGCTATGCTCCGATAGCTGGCTGGGCAGACTGTTATCCCGGCGGAATGCTCTCATCTGCGGGCTTTTCCGTAACCGAGGGTAATGCTTCCGATTTTGGCTATAATGCTGTTGAAGACTGGGGCTTTGGCTCCGACCCGCACGGCTTCCTTCTTTCATCAGGCGACCTTGAACCCGGCGCAACGGGTGATATTGATTATTTCCTTTATATCTGTGATAATTTCAGCTGGGATACCTTTGATTTTGTTACCACTCCTCACGGATTAACCGAAACGCTAACCTTTGAGGTAACGAAGCCTGCTCCGAAATTTGAAACTCAGCCGCAGGGCGGCGTTATCGCCATAAATCAAAACGGCCTTACCGTAAGCTGGAAAACAAATTTCAAGCCCGTTAAACAGGAATTATACTACGTTTGGGATGAGCTTATCCGCGAAATCCCCAATAACGCGGAATCGCTTGTTTTAACTGAAAAAGAAACGGATTCCTTTATTCGCTCTTATTACGGAACAGGCGAAAACGATTATATTGACAGTGAACCGATTGTAATATTTAACGATTTTAACGTGAACGTGCCGGGGAATGTATATCCTGAATACGGCAATACATCGCTTCAGAAAATCGGCAGCCTTGAAATGCAAACCAACGCCGTAAGCGAGCTTGGAGTTAACGTCTATGTTCCTTCGGCAAAGCTTGTAAATGTGAACGATGCAACCGATTCTCATCCGCTTGCGCTCTACAGGGGCGAGGAAAACCGCTGTTATATTTCCTTCGGCGGCGAAAACTTTACGTATGTAGAAAATTTATATAGTAATTTACCCGTTACAACTCTTGCAGGCGAGAGGAATTTTGTATATATTCCTGCAAGCGGAACCAAAGAGGAATTAGCGGAGTTTGCCGAGGTTATTCCGGGTAAAATTGTTGTTCTTGACCGCGGTGGTATTTCCTTCTCTGAAAAATGCCAGAACGCGGCTGACGCAGGCGCGGCTGCCGTAATTGTTGTTAATAACAGCAATAATGAAATCGGTATGCTGCTTGACGGTTATTCGTCAAATAAACCTGCAATATGCGTTATAAAGGCGTTTTCAGATGCTATTAAGGCAAAGGCAACCTATGTCGGCGGCGAACATCCCTATTATACGGGAACGCTTACCGTAGGTGATAAAGACAGCAAAATAAACATTCTGCTTCCTGCGGACGTATGTTATCTCAACAACGCTCAAAGCAGCCCGACCTTTGAACTCTTTGTAAAAATTACAGATTGGTCAGCGTTTAAAAAGAATGCGGTTTATAAAGCTGTCATAAGCTACACTGCTATTAAAAACGATTATACTGATAAGCAGTTATTGAAGTCTATACCGGAACAGACGGTAATCGTTGTTCACAATCATACGGCGGATAAAGGCACGGTAACGAAAAAAGCAACTTATACCGCAACGGGAATAAAAACCTATAAATGCACCGTCTGCGGTAAAACGATGAAAACCGAAGTTATCCCCAAGCTTGAAAAGAAACGGAACACGCTTACCGTAAAGGTTAAGAAGCCGATTGTTAATCTTGCGAAGCTTAAGAAAAAGAATCAGAGCATTGCCCGCAAAAACGCGCTTACCGTTTCTAATGCCAAGGGAACTGTAACCTATGCCAAAAAAGGCGGCAACTCAAAGATTACCGTAAATAAAAAGAACGGCAAAATAACCGTAAAGAAGGGCCTGAAAAAGGGAACTTATAAACTGAAAATTGCAATTACCGCATCAGGCAACGCCGAGTATAAACCTTTAATCAAAACCGTAACCGTAAAAATTACGGTTAAATAAACAAATAACCGATGGCTGATTTTTCAGCCATCGGTTTTTATTCGTCGGTATATTCAGTTATCAATTTTCGTTGTGTATGCCATAATTCCGCTTTTTTCTATGTCTATTATCCCGTATGAGTTTTCGCAGATTGCGCCGGGATTCATAACGTAAAGACCGTCAACTATTTCAAAATACGGCGTGTGAGTATGCCCGAAAAGGCAGATGTCAGCACCTTGTTCTCTTGCCCTGCGGATAATTTCGCCGTAGCCGTATTTAACGTGGTAGCCGTGGCCGTGCGTAAAAAATATTTTTTTGCCGTCAAAGGTTATAAGCTGCTCGTTCGGGGCCGTACTGCTCCAGTCGTTATTTCCGCGAACATTTTTCATAACCACCCCGGGGCGAAGCATTTCAAGCATATCAACCTCGTTTTCGCTGTCGCCGAGGTCAATAAAAATCGCCGCGTTTTTTATATGCCTGTCAATAACCTTGAAAAACCTGCGCGAATCGCGGTGTGAATCGGATGTAACAACTATTCTCAAGTATATACCCCCTTTGCCTGACATAAAAATTATATATCAAATAATTTTTTAAATCAAGGTGATAATATGGCGGATTACAACTTTTCGGATATAAGCGAGGCAAAAAGAAGGGTTCAGGAAATGAAGAGCAGGGCGAAGGAACAGACCTCAACCTCAAACGAAAGCCTCGCCTCGTTTATCGCAGGGCTTTCTTCAAACAGGGATAAGGCGTTCGTTATTGCGATGATGTATCTTACCTCAAGCGAAACGGCTGACGAAAGCCTTATATCGGCGGTGCTTTATTTTTTATTTAATTAAATATGGAAATTATAGTAATAATATGTTATAGTAATAGTTTAGAAGGCTTGGCGCTCACGCCTTGCGGGAAAGGAAGTTTATATGAGCAATTTTACTACTGTTTATTTTGACGGCCTCGGCTGGGAGTTTAATCTTCCCTCCGTAGCGTTTACCGTGTTCGGCCACGACGTGAAATTTTACGGGCTTATTATTGCTTTCGGCTTTGCCCTTGCCGTGCTCTACGGCGGAAGGGGAGCGTGGAAGTGGAAGATGAGCCTTGACGGTATGACTGACGTTTTAATCTGGGGAACTCTCTTCGGAATTGTGTGCGCAAGGCTGTATTACGTTGCCTTTGAATGGGATTATTACAGTGAGCATCTTAACGAGATTCCCGCTATCTGGAGCGGTGGCATAGCCATTTACGGCGGAATTATCGGCGCGCTTATCGGCGCGGCAATCGGCTGTAAAATCGGTAAAATCGATTTTCTTAACCTGCTCGATTTAGGCGCGCTCGGCCTTCTTATAGGTCAGGGTATAGGTCGCTGGGGCAATTTCTTTAATCAGGAGGCCTTCGGTTCAAATACTACAACGGCGCTTTTCAGAATGTGGTCGCCGAAAATTCAGCATACGCTTGAAGCCTCTGCCGAAACCCTTGCCTCAAAGGGAATGGAGGTTGACCCTATGCTCCCCGTTCATCCAACCTTTTTATATGAAAGCGTGTGGTGCCTTTTAAGCTTCTTAATTCTTCATATCGTAGTAACAAAATTCCGTAAATTCAAGGGCGAAATCTTTATGCTTTACGGCGTGCTTTACGGCGCGGAGCGTATGATTGTTGAGGGCATGAGGACGGATTCGCTTTATATCGGCTCAACAACAATAAGGGTTTCTCAGCTCCTTTCGGCAATAATAGTTGTTGTCGCCCTTGCATTTTTCAGCTACTTTATGGTAAGGGCAAAGCAAAACAAGCTCCCAAAGCGTATGCTCCCGATTATCCCCGCCGAGCGCCCCAAATCCGAAAAAAGCAAAAAAAGAAATCAAAAAAATCGTAGGGAGCGGCGCCCCCGACGCTCCGCACTAATAAATAAGGACAAGGATTAATATGAAAAAAACGCTGTCATTGTTATTATCATTTATAATTCTTCTGAGCCTGACTGCAGGCTTGGATTTTTCAGTGCACGCAAGCGATATTATAACCGGTGTGTGCGGCGAAAATGTTACTTTTTCACTTGATACCGAAAGCGGAGAGCTGACTATCAGCGGAAGCGGCGAAATGTATGATTACGGGAGTGATGACGCGTTTTTACAAGAAGATAATCTTTCACCGTTTTCGTTTTGTTATAACGACAACATTAAATCCGCAACAATTAATTCCGGCGTAACAAGTATAGGCGATAATGCTTTTACAAACTGCGTCAGCTTGAATTATGTTACAATTCCCGATAGTGTAATAAGAATCGGAAGTTTAGCATTTTTTGAGTGTTCAAACTTAATTACTATTGATGTTGATTCTGATAATACCGCATTTTCTTCACAGGACGGGGTATTGTTTAACAAGGACAAAACCGAGCTTATTCTGCTTCCGATAAAAAGCAACAACGCGGAATATACAATTCCGAATACCGTAACAAAGATTGATGAATATGCTTTTAACGATAATTCTTCTACGAAAACACTCACGATATCCCGTAGCGTTGTGAGCATCGGTGATTATGCGCTCGATAACAGCAATTTTGCAAATATAAACGTTGACAGCGAAAATTCCGTTTTTTCTTCAAAAAAAGGCGTTTTGTTCAATAAAGACAAAACCGAATTAATAAAATTCCCGTGTGATAATGAAATTTCGAATTATGCCGTTCCTGATACCGTTAAAAAAATAGATAAATCCGCGTTTTATTATTCCTTGCGTTTAACATCCGTAACTATTCCCGCAAGCGTAACTGAAATAGGCGAAAGAGCGTTTGCTTCATGCTGGAATCTATATAAAATAACCGTTGATTCGGAAAACACCGCTTTCTGCTCACAGGACGGGGTATTGTTTAACAAGAATAAAACCGAATTAATCCAGTATAATTACGCTGACAGTAAAACAGATTATACCGTTCCGGACGGTGTAACGAGGATATGTGATTATGCTTTTTACAATTCGGTAAAATTAACAAGTGCAGCAATTCCGGACAGTGTTAAATATATCGGGAACTATGCGTTTAATTTTTGTTTCGAATTAACGGAGCTTAAAATGGGTAAAGGCGTAACCTTCATCGGGGATAACGCTTTCAGTTATTGCAAGAAAATGAACGATATTGCTTTGCCGAGCTCATTAACAAGTATCGGTACTAACGCGTTTTATTGTTGTAATGAGTTTACGGGCATTACTGTTCCCGAAAATGTATCATATATAGGCGAAGCTCCGTTTGCTTTATGTTCAAAGCTTAAGTATATTGATGTTTCGCCCGATAACAATGCTTATTGCTCGCAAAACGGTGTTCTTTTTAATAAGAATAAAACTAAACTGATTCAGTTTCCGATGTCAAGCGATTTAACTGTTTTTTCAATACCCGAAAGTGTTACAGCCGTTGGCGAATATGCGCTTTACAGATGTGCTTCTTTAACCGAAATTTCAATTCCCGACAGCGTTTCGGAAATTGGAATGCTGGCGTTTGGCGGCTGTCCGGGATTAACGGATTTAACTCTGTCAGACGGTATTGAAACTATCAGTGTCGGAGCATTTAGCGCCTGTAATAATTTAAACGTTGTTTCGCTGCCCGAAAGTATAAAGAATTTTAAATACGCTGCTTTCGCCAACTGTACAGCTATTAAAGATGTTTATTATAACGGCACAAGAAAACAGTGGAGCAAAATAACAACACATCTTGAAAACGAATGCTTAACCGGTGCAACGATTCACTGTACCGACGGAACAATCGATTCCGAGCATCCGTACATCCCGAATGAAGACGAATCGGACGGGCAGGGTAGTGAAGAGCCTGAAAACCCGAGTGGCGAAACTCCTGTTTCTCCTGCGGTTGAAAACAAAAAGCCCTCCCGCGTAAAAATAAAAAGGATTAAACCCGGCAAAAGAAAATTCACGGTAATATGGAATAAAGCAAAGCGCGCCAAAGGGTATATAATTCAGTATTCGTTAAGTAAAAAATTTAAAAAAAGCAAAAAGTATAATACTGCTGCCGTAACGGTAAAAAATGCAAAGGCTGTCAAAAAGACTGTCCGTAAGCTAAAGAGCGGCAAAAGATATTATATAAGAATACGCGCATTTAACGGCACTTCAAAAAACAAACGGTATGGAAAATGGAGTAAGGTTAAATCCGTTAAAGTTAAATAAAAAGGATAAATAATTATGAACATTATTGACGGAAAAGCAGTTTCCGCTGCTGTTAAAGAACAGGTTAAAAATGAATGCGACGGGCTTAAGGCGAAGGGCATAACGCCCGGCCTTGCGGTAATCATTGTCGGGGATGACCCTGCCTCGCAGGTTTACGTAAGAAACAAGGAGCGCGCCTGTGAGGAATGCGGTTTTTACAGCGAAAAATATGCCCTTCCCGAAAATACAACGCAAGAAGAGCTTAACGCCCTCGTTGACAGGCTTAATAAGGACAGCAGGATTAACGGCATTCTGTGCCAGCTTCCGCTTCCGAAGCATCTTGACGATAAAGAGGTTATTAACCGTATTGACCCGATTAAGGACGTTGACGCGTTTCACCCCGTAAACGTAGGCGCTATTATGATTGGCGATTACAGCTTTTTACCCTGCACGCCTGCAGGCGTTATGGAGCTTATTAAATCAACGGGCGTTGATATTAGCGGTAAAAAAGCCGTAGTAATAGGAAGAAGCAATATAGTGGGCAAGCCGATGGCAATGCTTCTTCTTCATTCAAACGCTACCGTTGAAATTACCCATTCAAAAACAGCCGACCTTAAAGAGGTTACAAAAACGGCGGATATTCTTGTTGCCGCTATCGGCAAAGCTAAATTCGTTACCGCCGATATGGTTAAGGAGGGCGCCGTAGTTATTGACGTAGGTATGAACCGCGATGAAAACGGTAAGCTCTGCGGCGATGTTGATTTTGAAAACGTTAAAGATAAATGCTCCTTCATTACCCCCGTTCCGGGCGGCGTAGGACCTATGACAATTTCAATGCTTATGCGCAATACGCTTACTGCGGCGAAAATTCAGAACGATATAAAATAAAATGATAGGAAAAATAATTTTACTTTTAGTTTTAATATTCTTAAACGCTGTTTTTGCAAGCGCGGAAATAGCGGTTATTTCTATGAATGACGCAAGACTTCGCCAGCTTACCAACGAGGGCAATAAAAAAGCGGTTCGCCTTTCAAAGCTTGTTGAACAGCCGTCGCGCTTTCTTGCAACAATTCAGGTTGCAATAACCCTTGCGGGGCTGCTTTCAAGCGCCTTCGCGGCGGACAGCTTTTCAGAACCCGTAGTTAAATGGCTTGTTTCGCTCGGCGTTAATATGAACAGCAAAACGCTCGGCGTAATCGTTCTTGTTGTAATTACGATTATTCTTGCCTATTTTAACCTTGTTTTCGGCGAGCTTGTTCCTAAGCGAATAGCTATGAAAAGGGCCGAAAAAATGGCTCTCGGTATGAGCACAATGCTCTACGGCGTTTCGGTAGTTTTTAAGCCGATTGTGTTTATTCTTACCGCCTCGACCAACCTTGTTCTTCGCCTTTTCGGCATTAACCCCAATGAAAACGATGAGGTCGTAACCGAGGAGGAAATAAGAATGCTCCTCTCCCAGGGAAGAGAGCAGGGGACAATCAGGGAATACGAAAACGAGATTATTCAGAACGTATTTGAGTTTAACGATACAACTGTTGACCAGATTTGTACTCACCGCGTAGACGTTGATTTGCTTGACGCCGACGGTTCAACCGAAGCCTGGAATAAAATGATATACGAAACGCGCCATTCATACTATCCTGTATTTAAAGAGAATAACGAAAATATTATCGGTATTCTTGATACTAAGGATTATTTCCGCCTTAAAAATAAGAACAAGCAGAACGTTATTGCCAAAGCGCTTGACGAGCCGTATTATATCCCCTCCGGTATGAAGGCTAACGTTTTGTTTTCGCGGATGAAAATAAGCCGTAAATACCTTGCCGTAATCATTGACGAATACGGCGGCTTTGAGGGAATAATAACCCTTCACGATTTAATGGAGGCGCTTGTCGGCGATATTTATGAGCCTGAGGAAAAGGTGGTTCAAAACGACATTCAGCACCTAACCGACGACAGCTGGCGAATTAAGGGCTCCGCCGATATTCAAGAGGTTTCCGAAGCGCTTGGCGTTGACCTTACCGACGAGGACTTGTACGACACCTTCAACGGCTATGTTTATTCCGTTATACAGCGCGTGCCGAATGACGGCGAGGTATTTGAATGCGAAACGGACAGGCTTATAATTTCGGTTCGCTCCGTTAAAAACCATATTATTCAGTTTGCAACGGTAACAAAAAAGAATGTTGAGGAAAATGAAGATGAAAATGTTTAAAAGGCTTCTTGCGGCAGCTTTATCATTAACGCTTCTTATTGCGGCTTCGTTTCCGCTGACCGCCCTTGCGGCGCAGTCGATTGAACCGCTTAATTCCAAAAAGGTTAAGCTTCACTGCGTTGTCTGGGGCGACCCGCAGGTTTCGCATTATCTTAAGGAGCGCGAGCCCTATGTTATCTCGTCCACTAATGACGTAAAAAATAATGCAAAATCCGATATAGACGCCCTTGTTCTTGCAGGCGATATAACCGAAAACTGCATTAACGACGAGTGGAACTGGGTTTATGACGATATATGCGAAATGGGCGTTAAAAACTATATTAACGCTACGGGCAACCACGATGTTCGCGTTCATGATTATAAAATTGCCGTTGACAGCTTCACTTCATTTACCAACAGGCTTAACCGAAAAGCAAACAGCAAGCTTCGCGTTAATAAGGTTTATTATTCTTATACCGTAAACGGCTATAAGTTCATTATCCTCGGAAGCGAAGCGGCAACGCTTGAGGAGGCTGAAATAAGCGCTAAACAGCTTAAGTGGCTTGACAGCGAGCTTAAGGATGCGTATAAGAAAAATCACCCTGCCTTCGTTATTCTTCATCAGCCGCTTAAGGATACTCACGGCCTTCCCGATACATGGGGAAGCTCAATAAAAACCGCAGGTTCGGTAGGCCCGCAGTCCGATAAGATAAAAGAAATCCTGAATAAATACGAAAACACGGTTCTTATTACAGGCCATCTTCATACAGGGCTCGGAAAATATAATTATCAGAAAATCGGAAATATCCATTCAGTTAATGTTCCTTCAGTAGCTATTGACAATCAGGACGGCAGGTGTAACGATAACGGCCTCGGCTATATGATGGAGGTTTATGATAACGAGGTCATTTTCAGAGCGCGCAATTTTGATAAGGGAAAATATCTTCCCGAATATGATATACATATTAATCTCTATATAAAAAACGCGAAGCTTTTAAAGAAGGTTTATAAGTATGACGGCAAGGTTAAAACCCCGAAGATTAAAGTTGTTGACGTTTACGGCAATACCGTAAGCAAAAAATACTATACTGTTATCTATCCTAAGGGAAGAAAAAAAGCAGGGCGGTATAAGGTAAAAATCAAGTTTAAGGGTAAGTATAAAAAGGCAAAAACAATAATCCGTACTTTCAGAATTAAAAAATAAATTGTGGGAGGGCGTAAAGCCTTCCCGTTCAATACGAAAAGGGATTTTTATGACGCTTGAAGAAAAGCTTGTTAATCTGTTGATTCAAAAGAAATATCATATTGCCTTTGCGGAAAGCTGTACAGCGGGGCTTTGCTGCGCAACGCTTGTTAATGTTGCAAACGCTTCAAAGGTGCTTGACGTATCGTTTACAACCTATGCAAATGAGGCAAAAATAAAATACCTCGGCGTTAAGGAAGAAACAATACGCGCCGTCGGCGTCGTTAGCGAGGAGGTTGCTAAGGAAATGGCTCTCGGCGCGGCAAAGGCGGCAAAAGCGGAGATAGGCGTTGGCGTAACGGGTATAGCCGGCCCGGGCGGCGGAACAAAAACGAAGCCCGTAGGTACGGTCTGCTTCGGGTTTTCAATAAACGGCAATGTAAAAACTTATACAAAGCTGTTTGGAGAAACAGGTCGTCAGCAGGTAAGAGGCGCATCGGTTGAATTTGTTTTAAAAACCCTTATTGATTTACTAAAAAACACTTGATTTTTTACTTTTAATAATGTATTATATCAATGTTGCATTTGAGCATAGAAGGTGAAGCTATGATTACCGTATTTAACAGAAAAGTCCTTATTCAGGATACTAATGCAGAGGCGGTTGCCGCTGCATGGTCAAAGCTCAGGGAAAACGGTATTAAATATGAAGTTGCAACCAAAACAGGCACCTCATCATTTAAAAGAATGCTTACCCAAAGGTCAAATACAAAGTTTAATATGGGCGGCGTTCCCGCAACATGGACCGAACACCCGACAGATTATCTTTATATCGTTTATGTCAACAAAAATGATTACGAGAAAGCTAAGGAAATCTGTAGCCTGTAAAGTTTAATAATTGCCGATGTCAAATAAATAATCCGCTGGTGTGGCTCTCGTCCGAACATATTCCGTGATTAAAGCAAAACGCAAGCGCTTTGCTAACAATCACTGCATATGTTTCTCCTCTCATCGACGGTACAAGTATCCGCCGCTGTAATAACAATAAATTCCGAATTCCGAAATCCGAATTCATAATTAAATATGCTGGTGTGGCTCAGTTGGTAGAGCAGCGCATTCGTAATGCGCAGGTCGCCGGTTCGAGTCCGGCCACCAGCTCCAA
>ONCR01000071.1 GCA_900316345.1 uncultured Eubacteriales bacterium
GCGAGCAGGCGCAGATAGCCGGCGTCGCTGAAGTCCCATTTGGACAAGAGCCAGTGCGCGACGCTGCCCAGGCCGGCGCCGCCCTCTCCCCCGCCGTCCGCCTCCGACTCGCCGCCGGCAGCGTTCCAGCTGAGGTCCAGCTTCTGGCGGCCGTTCATGCGCCAGGCGGCCGTATTCCGCAGCCGTTTTGTGACCGGTCTGCCAAGGGCCGTCCATTTCGTTGCCGAGACACCAAAGTTTAACTCCCCACGGCTCCTCATAGCCGTGCGCCTTTCTTAAGTCAGCCCACGCAGAGCCTTTTTTATGGTTTAAATATTCAACAAGATTCCTTGCTTCCTCTGCTCCCCTTGTTCCGAGGTTAACCGCCATCATCGGCTCCGTATTCGCCTTTTTGCACCACTTCATAAACTCGTTTGTTCCGAAGGTGTTAGGCTCGGTTGTTCCCCAGGCGAGGTCAAGGCGCTTCGGCCTTTTTTCAACGGGACCGACTCCGTCCTCCCAATTATAACCCGATACGAAATTTCCCCCGGGGTATCGCACTACGGGAACGTTAAGCTCTTTAACGAGCTCAATTACGTCCGTTCTGAAGCCGTCCTCATCGGCAAGAGGATGGGAGGGCTCGTATATTCCGCCGTAAACAGCTCTTCCGAGATGTTCAACAAAAGAGCCGTAAATTCTTCTGTCAATATCGCCGATTTTAAATTCCTTAGCAAGTGTAAGTTTAGCCTTCATATTTTAAGTAAGCCTTTCATATTTTTCGCGGTTTGTATTCCAAAAAAGAGCGGAGACGCACTCCGCCTTTGATTTAATTATTCAACAGTTACAACCTTTGCAAGGTTACGCGGCTTATCAACATCAAGCCCTTTATCGCTTGAAACGTAATAAGCAAGAAGCTGCATTGCCGCTATTGCGGGAACCGCCATAAAATCATCCTTAAGGTCGGGAAGCTCAAAGGAGCATTCAACGTCCTTGCTTACAAGAGCTTTTCTGATAAAAGTAATAACCTTAGCTCCGCGCGACTGCACCTCGCGGATATTGGAAACCTGCTTGCTCATAAGCTTTTCCTGGGTTAAAAGCGCGATAACGGGTGTCTGGTCCGTTATAAGCGCGATTGTTCCGTGCTTAAGCTCGCCCGAAGCGAAAGCCTCGGAATGGATATAAGAGATTTCTTTAAGTTTTAATGAGGCCTCAAGAAGCGAGGGATAGTCAAGCCCTCTGCCTATCATAAAGGTATGCTCCGCAGTAAGAAGGCCTTTTGAAAGGTGGTGAACGGCGTCGCGCCTGTCAAGAACGGACTGAACGGCTGACGGGATTTTTGCAAGCTCCGCCATAAAATCGGCAGTTTCGCTTTCGTTAAGCCTTCCCCTTAAGAACGCCATTTTAGCGCAGATAAGATAGAAAACGGCAACCTGGGTTGTATATGCCTTTGTTGAGGCAACCGCGATTTCGGGGCCGGCGTTGGTGTAAATAACGTTTTCGCTTTCACGCGCTATTGTTGAGCCCTTAACGTTTACTATTGAAAGCGAGCGCGCGCCGCGCCTTCTTGCGTACTTTAACGCTTCAAGGGTATCTATTGTTTCGCCGCTTTGGGAAACGCAGATAACAAGCGTTTTTTCGTTGATAATCGGGTCGTTATACATATACTCGCTCGCCATATTAACGGTTACGGGAACGCCGCAGTATTTTTCAATAATATGCTTGCCGATAAGGCCTGCGTGCATAGCGGTTCCGCAGGCGATAACGGTAATATTATCGCATTCGGTAAAGATGGAATCGTCAACCTGCTCCTCGGTAAAATCGGGCATACCGTTTTTAATGCGGCTTTCGATGGTTTTTGTTATAACCTCGGGCTGCTCCATTATCTCTTTTTCCATATAGAACGGATATTCTTTTTTACCGCTGTTTTTAATATCCCAGTCAAGGGTGAGCATTTTGGGCTCAATAACCTTACCGTTAAAATCGGTTACCTCAATGCTGTCCCTTGTAATTCTTGCGATTGAAAATTCGGGAAGAACAAAGTAATCGCTGCTGTATTCGCCGATAGCCATAATATCCGACGCGATATAACAGCCGTCCTCATTCTGACAGCAAATTATTGGCGAAACGTTACGAACGGCAAAAAGCTCGCCGGGAATATCGTCAAACATAACGCCGAGGCCGAAGGTTCCCGAAAGCTCCTTAACGGCGCTGATAATTGCCTTCTTCGGGTCGCCTTCATAATAGTTATCAATAAGAGCGGCAACAACCTCGCTATCCGTCTGGGAACGAAGCTTTGACGCGATGCCGAGCTGATTTTTTATAGCGGCGTAATTTTCAATGATGCCGTTATGAACAAGGGTTACGCTTCCGAATTTATGGGGGTGAGAGTTAGCGTCGCACACGCCGCCGTGGGTTGCCCAGCGGGTATGGCCGATACCTGTGGTACCTTTAACGTCGCCAGCTTTTTCCATAAGCTTTTCAACCCTGCCCTCGCATTTGGTTACAAGAACCTCGTTGAAATCAGGGTGGTATACGGCGATGCCTGCACTGTCGTAACCTCTGTATTCAAGAGTTTTGAGGCCTTTAAGAAGAATTCCCCTTGCCTCACTATAGCCTGTATAGCCTATAATTCCGCACATAATTAATCTCCATTCATAAAAGTATACGTTTAAAACGCGTTGATATTATAAATTTATCAATCATAATTATCGCAGATATAGTGTTTTTTGTCAATAAAATTTTTATCTTTTCAATATATATTGAAATTTTGTTAATAATCTGTTAAAATAGAAAAATACCATTTGCAAAGGACAGTTATTATGGACATTTCAAAACAACTTGAAACCGAATTTAAGCTTAAGCCGTGGCAGGTAAAAAATACGCTTGAGCTTATTGACGGGGGTAACACTATCCCCTTTATTGCGCGTTACCGTAAAGAAGCTACGGGTTCGCTTGACGACCAGCTTTTGCGCGAGCTTAACGACAGGCTTGCTTACCTGCGCTCGCTTGAGGAACAAAAGGAAAAGGTTATAAATTCCATAACAGAGCAGGAGCTTATGACCGATGAGATTATGAAATCCATTGAAGCGGCGCAGACGATGACGGAGCTTGAGGACATTTACCGTCCGTTCCGCCCGAAGCGTAAAACACGCGCCTCCGTTGCAAAAGCAAAGGGGCTACAGGGGCTTGCGGATACTATCTATGCCCAGGAAAAAGGCACGCCCTCGCCCGAGCTTCTTGCAAAGGATTACCTTAACGACGAGGTTGAGACCGTTGAGGACGCGCTTCAGGGAGCGAGAGATATTATTGCAGAGCTTATCTCCGACGACCCGAAGGGCAGAAAGCTTTTAAGATATTCGCTTAAAAGCAACGGCGTTTTAACCGTAAAGGGTGCGGAAGAGGAGCTCGGCGTTTACGAGATGTACAAGGAATACAGCGAGCCCGTAAGCAAAATAGCGCGGCACAGAGTTCTTGCGATAAACAGAGGCGAAAAAGAGGGCTTTCTCAAGGTTAGCATCGAATATGACAAAGCCATTGCAATCGGGCTTCTTACCTCGCTTCACTGCAAAAACAACAACGCCTGCACCGACGAGGTGAACGAAGCTATTGACGACGCATATACAAGGCTTATTTTCCCTTCAATCGAGCGCGAAATCAGAAATGAGCTTACAGATTCCGCCTGTGAAAAATCAATAAAGGTATTCAGCGAAAACACAAGGCAGCTTCTTATGCAGCCGCCTGTTAAAGGGCGCGTAACCCTCGGGCTTGACCCGGGCTACAGAACAGGCTGTAAGGTTGCGGTTGTTGATGCAACGGGAAAGGTTCTTGATACGGGAGTTATCTTCCCCGTTCCCGAATTCAAACGCGTTGACGAGGCTAAAAAGAAAATCAAGGAGCTTGTTAAAAAACACAACGTTCAGATATTTGCTATAGGCAACGGAACGGCTTCGCACGAAACTGAGGTTTTCGCGGCGGAGGTTATTAAGGAGCTTGACTGCGGAATAACATATATGGTTGTCAGCGAGGCAGGCGCTTCGGTTTACAGCGCGTCAAAGCTTGCGGCGGAGGAATTTCCGGATTACGACGTAAGCCTTCGTTCCGCTGTTTCAATAGCAAGAAGACTTCAGGACCCTCTTGCGGAGCTTGTTAAGATTGACCCGAAGGCAATCGGCGTAGGGCAATACCAGCACGATATGCCGCAAAAGGAGCTTACAAGCGCGCTTGACGGCGTTGTTGAGGATTGCGTTAACTCCGTCGGCGTTGACCTTAACACGGCTTCGGCGCAGCTTCTCGGCAGGGTTTCGGGAATAAATTCATCAATCGCTAAAAACATCGTTGCCTTCCGCGAGGAGGCGGGTATGTTCACCTCACGTCAGCAGCTTAAAAAGGTTGCAAAATTAGGGCCGAAGGCGTTTGAACAGTGCGCGGGCTTCTTAAGAGTTGCAGAGAGCAAAAACGTTCTTGATAATACGGCCGTTCACCCCGAAAGCTACGAGGCGGCAAACGAGCTGCTTAAGCTTTGCAGCATAAGCGAAAGCGACGTAAGGCAGGGCAACATTGCAACGCTTAAGCTTAAGGTGAAATCCGAAGGGACGTCGGCGCTTGCCGCAAAGCTCGGCATAGGCGAACCGACGCTTAACGATATAATTTCGGAGCTTTCAAAGCCGGGACGCGACCCGAGAGACGAGCTGCCCCAGCCCTTACTTCGAACCGACGTTATGGGTATAGACGACCTTAAAGCGGGTATGGAGCTTAAAGGCACGGTTAGAAACGTAATCGATTTCGGCGCATTTGTTGACGTCGGTGTTCATCAGGACGGACTTGTTCACATAAGCCAGATAACGAATAAATATATAAAACATCCCTCTGAAATCCTTAAGGTTGGCGATATTGTTACCGTTTGGGTTCTTGAGGTTGATACAAAAAGAAAGCGCATTTCGCTTACGATGAAAAAGCCGAAATAACAATTCGGCAATAAGGTAAAACAAAAAGGCTGTCTTGCAGATTCACTTCTGTAAGACAGCCGGTTTTTTATTTCTTTTTCTTCTTTTTCTTCTTTGCCGATTTTGCGTTTTGAGCCTCTTCTTCGGTAAGCCCCGTTACTTTTTTCGTTTCGTTTTCTCTCATCATAGCTTCGCGGATTTCACGCCTGTCGTCGGCGCGCCTCCATATGAAGTAAGCAATAAATATTGCGGCAACTATGTCAAGAAGAATCAGAACAATAAAGACGTTATTGACAATTTTTTTAACGGTGACAAGCTTATCGGCAAGCTTCATCAGAGCCATAACCTTAAGCTGCATACCCGTTATTCCGAATTTTTCAATCTTTTCTTCATTGCCTACTAAAGTTCCCTTAGAATCGTAAACGTTAAAAACATCAAGATAATCAAAAACGGATTTAGTTTGACTTGCGTCAAATTTCTTATTGATTTCAAGCCCGATTGTAAACTTTATTCCGTCGCCTGATTCAAGCTCAACCTCATCGGGAACTATCAAATCAAGGCGGTCAAGCATTTTTTCGTCAATTTCGAGCCCTTCGCCCGAAAGGTCCTTAAGGGATTCAAGGGTGGGAATACTGTTTAGCCCGGCTCTCAAAACGCCGCAGGCAACAGTTGCGATAATTAGAACGACGCTTAAAGCGATAACTATTTTTTC
The DNA here is from genome assembly GCA_900316345.1 of uncultured Eubacteriales bacterium. Classification (GTDB taxonomy): domain Bacteria; phylum Bacillota; class Clostridia; order Oscillospirales; family Acutalibacteraceae; genus Eubacterium_R. The sequence goes on from ONCR01000071.1 coordinate 5,635, forward strand.
AAAGATACTCAGCGGTGCTTTCGGAAGCCCGTCCTTTCTCATTTTAACCTTTTTTTCAGCCAATGGTTTTTCCTCACTTAGATTTTTTATGTTTTTCCTTATCGGCGGCAAGCTTTTCCCTTGCCTCCCTGACTATACGCTCCTGCTCCTCTGCAGCTCTCTTTTCTGCTTCCTTTTTAGCCTTTTCCTTTTCAATTGCGGCAAGGCGTTCCTTTTCTTCCTTCGCCGCCTTCTTTGCAAGCCTTTCCTCTTCAAGCTGTTCGTGCGATTTTGCGGGGGCTTTTGCAACAAGAATGTTAACAACAAGAGCTACGGCGAGAAGGCCGATTGCAACAAAGATTCCCCACATAATTCCGCCGGTTGCGTTATACATCGGGATATCGCCGAAATTGAAGCCCTTGAACGAAGGAGCCGCCTTTCCTGCAAGAGTAAACATAACCGCGCTTGTAACGGCGCAGGCAATGCTTAAGCAATCAAAAACGACCATAAGCTTTGACTTCGGGTGTTTATTGGTGAACAAAATCATAAAGAAAGCAATTACGGCCATAAGCAGGCAAAGCACCATAAACAGCACGCCGAGCATCGTATAGGTTATCGGGCCGCTGTGATTTTCATATCCCATATTCTGGAAATAAAGCCCGGTATTGCCGAAAAAGCTTTTAAATACGTCAATAAGCGATTTACCGTTTGTAAAAACGCCCAGAACATCAATGCCTATGCTTTCGCCCTCGCTTTTAAGCGAAGCCCACGGAACAATAAAACCGATAATCGGAATAAAAGAAACAATAATCCTTACTATTCTGAGCTTCGTTCCCCAAATTGAATAGGCAAACATATTGAGAGTTCTGTAGAACGAGGCGAACTTTTTTTCAGCTAACGCGCTGTCCTCCTCAAGCCTTTCCTCCCAGTTGAAGTTGGGTATACTGACACCGCAGCTTTTGCATTCGGCCTTAACGTCGTACCATTTAAGCCGCCTGCCGCAGTTAGGACATGTGCTTGCCATAAATACACCTTCCTTAATTTAATCATAATCAAAACTATTTTATCTTTTTTTCGGCCTATTGTCAACATAAAATATACGCCAAAGCAAAAATGGTTTGGGAGCTGAAAAAAGTGTTGATTTAAGCACATTATTATGATAATATATTAATGATATTATAAAGACTTCCTACGAAATGAGGGGATAGCTTGGCAACCGATGAGATAACCATTGAGGAGCAGGAGGAGCTTGATAAGCTCGCATATACAAAAAAGAATTACCTTACGCCAAAGGAAATAGCCGCTTACGTTCTTGTTAACTTCGGCCAGAAGAACCTCGGCCAGTTCACTTCGGCATTTAAGGAATTCTTTATGATTCAGTTCCTTAAGCTGAACACAACCGCTTATGCAAACATTAACCTTTTTGCTTCAATTTATGACGCGGTTGACGATACAATTTCAGGCCTTATTATAGACAGAACGCGTACCCGCTGGGGGCGTGTAAGGCCGTTCTTCATACTTCCCCTGCCGCTTTGGCTGATAGGCGGATATATGATGTTCACCGTTCCGGGCGGCCATATGGGCTCAACGGCAAAAATCGTTTGGGCAACAGCGGCAATTATTATTTACGGCCTCGGTATGAGCTACTTCGGCGCCTGGGGACTTATGATTTACAACATAACCCCGAACACCAATGAACGTAACAATCTTATTACGATAACGAAATTCTTTGAGCTTTTCGGAACCTGGCTTCCGTCGCTCGTTCCCGTACTTGTTACGCTTCTTCCGAAAATCAGCCCGAAGTTTACAATGGTCGGCGTTTACAGCGGCTTTGCCTACTTTATGCTGATTCTTGCGGCCGTTTTTGCGGTATTCGGCTTCTTTAATATGAGAGAGCGCGTTCCGCTTATGAGCCGTGAGGAAATGAACGAAACCTCTGTTCTTGAAAGTATTAAAAATATTTTCTCAAACAGACCTCTTCTTGTTACAATTCTTGCCGAATTCTTTAACAACTTCAAGGCTGTAGGCGGCTCGTCGGAGCAGTATTTCTGGCTTAACAACTCGGGCTCGCTTATGAACCAGACCATTTGCGGGCTTTTCACCGGTATTCCCAACTACGTTATGGTTCCGATTGCGGCAAAAATGGTTAAGAAATTCGGCGCAAGGCTTACGGCAATTATCGCAGGCGTTTTCGGCTTTGTTGCATATATGGGACTGTTCGTTGTAGGATACCATCCCTTCGGTCAGACCTTTGAACAAAACAAGATTGCAAACCTTGCGTTCGTTATTTTCGGCTTAACAATCTGCGGTCTTCCCAATAAAATTATTCAGGTTGCAAACCCGATTCTTACCGCGGAAGCCCTTGACTGGATGGAATGGAAGCACGGCTTAAGAAACGAAGCGCTTGTTACAACCGTTCAGGGCTACTTCATCAAGCTTGCAACTTCGGTAACGGGTTGGCTTTCGGGCATGGTTCTTACCTGGATTAACTACGTTCCGCTTACCGATTCGCTCGGCAACGCCATTCCACAGACGGACCCGAAAATGCTTCAGGGCATATGGACGGTTTTCTGCGTTCTTCCGGCGCTTGCAAGAGGACTTTACGGCGTTTCATTTATCCTTTACCCGATACACGGAAAGCTTCAGCAGGAAATGATTGTTGAGCTTGCCGACATTCGCGCCAACAGGCTTAAGGAGCAGAAAAAGCTTAATGACGCTCAGGCGGCCAAGGGCGTAGGCGAAGGAGATTAGTTATTAAAACAGCACGGGCGGCTCAAAAAGAGCCGCTCGAAATATTCGTTTACGGGGGGCAAATCTATGGAAAAAATATTAATGGTACTTACACCAATTGCAGGTTGCGCGGCGCTCGCTTTTGCCGTTATTCTTGCGCTGATAATGAATAAGCGTGAAGTCGGCAACGACAGAATGCGCGAAATCTCGGATAACATCGCAAAGGGCGCAAAGGCATTCCTTTACAGCGAATATAAGATTCTTATAATCTTTGCCGTTGCTCTTTTTATTCTTATCAGCCTTATGATAGATATATGGACGGCGCTTTGCTTCGTTGCAGGCGCGCTTTTCTCAACGCTTGCTGGCTATTTCGGAATGACGGTAGCAACAAAGGCAAACGTAAGGACGGCGCGTGCGGCTGAAAAGAAAGGCCTTAACGGCGCACTGAAGGTTGCTTTTTCGGGCGGCGCGGTTATGGGCATGAGCGTTGTAGGCCTCGGCGTAATCGGTATCGGCGCTATTTTCTTAATAATAAACAAGAAATACAACCTTGTTGCCGACGCAAGAATGCTTAATGTACTCACCGGCTTCAGCCTCGGCGCTTCTTCAATAGCTCTTTTCGCCCGTGTTGGCGGCGGTATTTATACAAAAGCGGCTGACGTAGGCGCTGACCTTGTCGGTAAGGTTGAAGCGGGTATTCCCGAGGACGACCCGAGAAACCCGGCTACAATCGCAGATAACGTTGGCGATAACGTAGGAGACGTTGCAGGTATGGGCGCGGACCTTTTTGAAAGCTACGTAGGCTCAATCATCTCTGCAATTACTCTTGCCTTTGCAGCCTTTACGGGAACAAGCAGAATTGCCGGCGCGGTATTCCCGCTTGCGCTTTGTGCAGTCGGAATCGTTGCGGCCATTATTTCAACAATTATAGTTGCAAATTCCAAGGGCAGCGACCCTCAGAAGGCACTCAACATCGGCGAATATTTAACAACTGCAATGGTTATTATTGCCTCCGCATTATTAAGCAAAAAGATGCTCGGCGGCTTTGACGCATTCTGGTGCGTGCTTTCGGGCCTTATCGTTGGAACAATTATCGGTAAGCTTACCGAAATTTACACCTCCGAAAAATACAAGAGCGTTAAAAACATTGCCGAAAGCTCAAAAACAGGCTCGGCTACAAACATCATCAGCGGACTTGCAGTCGGTATGAAATCAACCGCTATGCCCATCGTTTTCATTTGTATAGGTATTCTTATTTCATATAAGTTCTACGGCCTTTACGGCATAGCTCTTGCTGCGGTAGGTATGCTTTCAACAACCGGTATGACCATCGCGGTTGACGCGTACGGCCCGATTGCCGACAACGCAGGCGGTATCGCCGAAATGAGCGAGCTTGCACCGGAGGTAAGAGAAATAACCGACAAGCTTGATTCTGTAGGCAACACAACGGCGGCTATCGGTAAGGGCTTTGCTATCGGCTCTGCGGCGTTAACGGCGCTTGCTCTTTTCGCTTCCTTTGCTCAGTCAACGGGCATCAGCGACGGCGGAATGAGTATTCTTGACGCTAAGGTTGTAGTTGGCTTATTCATCGGCGGTATGCTTCCACTCGGGGTACTTCTTTGC
>ONCR01000075.1 GCA_900316345.1 uncultured Eubacteriales bacterium
TCCATGGGCGAAGCCAACGAGAAGAGATACTACATCGAGGCAAGATACATCGCTAAGTAATTAGCTAAGCATATCAACATTGCTGTCGCCGAAGAATAGACACTCCGAACTGTTAAAGCCAAGCTCATTAACCGCCGCTAAAATGCCGTCGGGGCTCGGCTTGGGAGCAAGACCGTCGCGCTGGCCTATAATTAAATCAAACGTGTCCTTGCCGAACATAGCTTCAATAATACTTATCGCCGCACTCTCGGTTTTGTTGGTAACGACAGCAAGGCTTATACCTTTTTCTTTAAGAAGCCTTAACTGTTCGGCTATACCTTCATAGGCCTTCGTTGTATCAAGCCCGTGAACGCTGTAGTATTCAAGGAATTCTGCAAGATAAGCGTTGAGCTTGTCCTCGCTTAAGGTGTGGTTAAAGGCTCTTTCTACAAGCTTTTTGTTGCCGTTGCCGACAAAGTGCTTATAATCGTCATCGCTCCATTCAAACCATACTCCGTGCTTTTTCATTACAAATTTGCAAGCGTTTGATAAATCGGTAATTGTGTTAATAAGAGTGCCGTCCAAATCAAATACGGCGCATTTTAAGTTATTTTGTGTATAAGTCACTGATGTCCTGTTCCTTTTCTCTTTGCTTTCTTCTTATAAAGCTGTAAATAATAATAATTATTACAAACGCGGCAATCAAGCCGGAAGTAATATAAATATTATTCTCCTGCTGTTTACTGTTTTTACTGAGCTGACCGCTTTTTACTCTTGACCATAGCGTGCTCTGCAGCTCAAGAATGTTCTGAGGAAGATTTTTAAAAAACTGTGATTTCGGCGTGTAATCAGGGTATACCGCCTTGTTGCCGAACAGCGAGCTGTCCTCGTTTTTTTCAACCTCTTCATTAGCGGAAGCATAGTAAATGTATTCCTCATTTTCAAAGGCTACGTTAGGCTCGTGCATAAAGTTTATAAAAGCCTCGGCGCCTTTTTTGTTTTGCGCGCAAGAGGGAATGCAGAAGGCGTCGTAGAATTCGTTTACACCCTCCTTCGGGAAGCAGTAGCCCAGGTCGTCGTTGTTTTCAAGCATAAGAACGTAGTCGCCAGCGTAATAAGTAGCAAAGGCGTATTCGCCGCTTTCCATAAGGTTGAAAACCTCATCCATAACGTAAACGGGATTTACCTTGTCCTTCTGTTTTGCAAGAAGCTCCGCCGCGTCGTACCAGTCCTGTTCCGAAGTTGTGTTTAAGCTTTGGCCGAGCATTGCCTGCGCTATTGCAAAGGCGTCGCGCGAGTTATTGAACATAAGAACCTTGCCTTTATACTGCTCATCCCATAAAACGGACCATGAATCGGGTTCTTCCTTAACAAGCTTTTTGTTATAAATAAGAACCGTTCTTCCGGTATTAAAACAAACCGTGTATTCGTCGTTAGGGTCATAGTATAAGCCCTTGCAATCGTCTTTGATATACTTGAAGTTGGGAATATTGTTAAAGTCAAGCTTGAGAAGCATATTTTCATCAATAAGCCTCTCAATCATATAGTCCGAGGGGGTAATTACGTCGTAAGAAACGCCGCCGCCGGACAGCTTTGAATACATATTCTCGTTACTCTCAAAGTTGGTATAATTAACCTTTGCCCCCGTAAGTCTTTCAAACTCTCTTACAACGTCCATTGAACCGTCGCTTCCGTCCGAGATGTATTCTCCCCAGTTGTAAACGTTAACCGTCGTGCCCTGAAGTCCTAAGCCGTTATAGTAGCTGATTTGCTCGTCGGTGAAATACTTATCCTTCGCCTGCGCACTCATTGCAAAAGAGCATAAAGATGTTAAAATCAAAAAGGAAAAAAGAAGGGAAATAAGCTTTTTCATATTTTTTTAGCCTCCTTCTTTTCCGCCCTGCTTTGCGCAATGTTCATAAATATCAGAAGAATAAGTATAACAATAAACATCAGCGTTGAAAGCGCAAACATATCGGGCTTAACGCGCTTTTTTGTAAGCGAAAAAATATAAATCGGAAGAGTTTGGAAGGACGGACCGTTTGTGAAATATGAAATTATGAAATCGTCAAGCGAAAGCGTGAAGCTCATAACTGCGCCCGTTATAATACCGCTCATAATTTCGGGTAGAACAACCTTCATAAACGCTGAAAAAGGCTTACAGCCAAGGTCAAGCGCCGCTTCGTAAATATTCATATCCAACTGGCGAAGCTTAGGTATTACGTTTAAAACAACGTAGGGAAGGCAGAAGGTTATATGCGCAATAAGAAGCGTTCCGAAGCCGAGCACCTCGCTTTTACGGATTAAGCTTCCCGCAAAAACAAATAAAAGCATCATTGAAATACCCGTAACTATTTCCGGGTTCATAAGCGGTATATTTGTTGTTGTGGCCATTAACTTTTTGTAAGGCTTATTTTTGCTGTAAAAAAGGCCTACGCCCGCAAGCGTTCCGAGTATTACGGTGCATACTGTTGTAGCCACGGCAAGAATAAGCGTGTTTTTAAGCGAGGTCATTGCTGCCGAATCGCTGAACATTCTTTTCCACCAATAAACGGAAAAGCCGCTCATCTGATATGTGCTTGACGAAGCGTTAAACGAAAACGCTGTCATAACACAGATAGGCGCGTAAAGAAAAATGAATATCAGCGCCATATAAATTTTGGAAATAAGAGAGGTTTTTGTTTTCATATAACAACACCTCCGTCGCCTTCCTTGCCTCTGTCAAAATAATTGACTGCGCCGAGGCATATAAATATCAGTATCATTAAAACAAAGCTTAAGGCCGCGCCGAGATTATAGTTGTTCGCGCTTTGGAACTGGCTTTCAATAACGTCGCCGATTAAAACAATCTGGCCTCCGCCGAGCTTTTGGGTTATATAAAAGGTTGAAACGCAGGGAACAAAAACCATTGTAATTCCCGAAAGAAGCCCCGGAAGCGAAAGGGGAAGAACAACCCTTCTTATTGTGTGAAGCTTGCTTGAACCGAGGTCCTGCGCAGCTTCAAGAAGCGAATTGTCAACTTTTGATAAAACCGAATAAATGGGCAGTATCATATACGGAAGGAAGTTGTAAACCATACCGAGTATTACCGCGCCGGAGGTGTTGATAAGGTGAACGGGAACAACCTCGCCGTCAACAACCTTTAAAAGCCCTATAGCTGAAAGAAAGCTGTTAATTACGCCCGAATCGCCGAGTATAGTCATTAGCGAATAGGTTCTGATAAGAAAATTCATCCACATAGGAAGCATAACAAGAAGAACCATCGTTCTCTGGGTTCTTTTTGTGTGCTTTGAAAGGAAATATGCAAACGGGTATCCGATAACAATACATATTATTGTTGCCGCAAGACCGTAGAGTATTGAAAGAAGAATAGTGGGGAAGTAATCAAAAATCTGATTAAAAGAGGTAAGCGAAAACGCTCCGCTTCTGTCAGTAAAAGCGTAGTAAGCAACCATAATCAGCGGTGCAATTATAAAGAGAGCCGACCATAAGAAATACGGCTTATCAAGCAGCCCCTTTAAACCTCTTTTACTCACTTTCGTTCTCCTCGTCCCAATCATAACTTGCGTCTGAAATATGGTCCATTTCGTCAGAGAAGGTTGAATAATCGCCGAATTCGCCCGAATATTCGCTTCTCTTCATAATATGAATAGCGTCGGGTTCGATGTACATTCCGATTGTATCGTCTACCATAAGGCCTTCCTGCGTCGTTTGAATCATCCATATAAAGCCGTCAACGTCAACAAGTACCTCAAAATGAACGCCCTTGAAGGTTACGCCCGTAATTCTTCCCGTAAGCGCTGCGTTTGAGCCGGGCTCAACAATTTTTATATCCTCGGGTCGAACTACGACTTCAACAAATTCGTTCTTTTCAAAGCCTTTGTCAAGACATTTGAATTTTACACCGCCGAAGGTTACCTTGTAATCGTCAAGCATTACCGCGTCAACGATATTTGATTCGCCGATAAAGTCAGCTACAAAGGCGTTTACGGGTTCGTTATAAATATCCTCAGGCGTGCCGATTTGCTGAATCTTACCCTTGTCCATAACAACAACCCTGTCGCTCATGGAAAGCGCTTCCTCCTGGTCGTGCGTAACGTAAACAAAGGTAATGCCGAGCTCCTTTTGAATGTTTTTAAGCTCGCGCTGCATATCCTTGCGCAGCTTAAGGTCAAGCGCGCCGAGCGGCTCGTCAAGAAGAAGAATGTGCGGCTTGTTGGCAAGGGCTCTTGCTATTGCAACCCTTTGCTGCTGACCGCCCGAAAGGCTGTCAATTTCTCGCTTTTCAAAGCCTTTAAGGTTAACGAGCTCAAGCATTTTAGCAACTGTTTGCCTTACCTCTTCCTTTGACGCCTTTTGAAGCTTAGGGCCGAAGGCTATATTTTCATAAACGTTTAAATGAGAAAAAAGAGCATAACGCTGAAATATGGTGTTAACCTTTCGCTTGTGAGCAGGTACATCATTAATCCTTTTGCCTTCAAAAATAATATCTCCGCTGTCGGGCTTTAAAAAGCCTGCAATAGCGCGAAGAGTGGTTGTCTTTCCGCAACCCGAAGGGCCAAGCAGCGTTATAAACTCTTTTTCATTAATGTATAAATTCAGATTATCAAGCACGGTGTTATCGCCGTAGCTTACCGTAATGTTTCTTAAATCAATAATTTTCTTTTCCAATTATGCACTTCCTTTTTTGATACAAGGCTATGCCTCTCCCCGATTTTAGTTATTTTTAACTAATAAAATTAATATATATTTTTTTTTGTAATATGTCAATAAATTTGATTCATTTTTTAGAATATTTTCAATGTTGGCTCTACGCCTTTAAGCGCGTCCTCAACTGTAGCCGTTACCTTAGTAAAATCGCATACCATCGAGCGCGGCTTGTTAACGCAATCATCCATAGAAAACGGAACGAAATAAAAGTTTTTATAATTCATTAACGCTCCTATATTTTTTGCGGCACCTCCGAGGGCGTCGTTTGTAGAAACGCCTATAACAACAGGACGTGAATTCCTTAAATGCGATTTAACGGCCATTGTAACAGATGTGTCTGCAATACCGCTTGCAAGTTTTGCAAGCGTGTTGCCCGTGCAGGGAACAACGCAAATTAAATCAAGAAGCTTTTTAGGGCCTATCGGCTCAGCCTCAACAATAGTGTGAATTATTTTATTGCCCGTTAATTTTTCTATTTCATTTATAAAAAATTCAGCCGTGCCGAATCTTGTATCTGTTTTATACGAGCTTTCGCTCATTATCGGAATTACGTTATATCCGCTGTCGATTAATGCTTTCATAGCCTCAAGGCTCTTTTTAAACGTACAAAATGAGCCTGTGAAGCAGTAGCCTATATTCAAATGATAACCTCCCTTATCATTTCGCATACCGTTTTACCGACAACCAGGCCCGCGGTTTTAGGCGAATAAAGCGAGGGAAGCCCCCTTGCAAATATAACCCTTATGCCTTTGCTTTCGGCTATATGCCTGTCAACGCCCCCGGGAAAAGAAGCCAAATCAATTATAAGCGCGTCCTTTTTAACTGACGAAAGCTCATTTTCGTTCATTACGGGATGCGGAACCGTGTTAAAAATAAAATCACATCCGTTTTTGTTTTTCAGGTCCTCAAAGGATAGGCTTTCACAGCAAAGCGCTCTTACGTTTGCCGCAGCTTCCGGGCGCCTTACGCAAACCTTTATGTCGGAAGTAAATGCTTTTAAATAATTTTGCAGCGCCTTACCTATTCTGCCGAAGCCTATTATCATAATTTCGGAATTAATCAGGCTTAATTTGCTCTCCTTAATTGCAAGGGCAAGCGCGCCCTCTGCCGTAAGATAAGCGTTGCTGATTGCAAAGGTTTCTGATTTTGTATAATCATAAACGTTATCAGCGCTGACGTTTCCTGCAAAAACGGGAATATTACTATTAATAAGGGCTTTATCCGGATTAACTCCGAGAAGCGAAAAATCAGCGTTTTCACTTTTTTTAACGCGAATAAAGCCTTCGCCTTCAAGGTATTCGGCGGCATATATAACGCGCTCGTCTGATAAATCGGGAGTAACAAACCTTTTATTCATAATATCACCTCAACAGAATAGGCAGCGTTTAACACGCTAAAAGCACTGCCATTTTCATTTTATGGAAATAAATAAAAAAGGTGTTTATTTTTGATGAGATTTGATGTATAATAATATGAATTAAAATGAAGCAATGGAGGAATTCCTTTGAAAAATATAGACGAATTATTAAAAACCGCGAAAAAACTGCATTTTATCGGCATAGGCGGCTCGGGTATGTGCCCTATTGCCGAAATAATGCTTTCCCTCGGATATGAGGTAAGCGGCTCTGATAATAACGATACCGAAACCTTCCGTAAAATTGAAAGCGAAGGCGCAAAGGTATTTCTCGGCCAGGTTAAGGAAAATATTGCCGAGGATACCGACGTTGTAATTTATACAAACGCTATTCTTAAGGGCAACGAGGAGCTTGAATTTGCAAAAGCAAATTTTCCGACCTATGAAAGGGCTGAGGCTCTCGGAGCGTTAAGCCGTCTTTTTACTAACTGTATCGGCGTTTGCGGAACGCACGGTAAAACCACTACAAGTTCAATGGTTACTCAGATTCTTCTTGAAGCCGGGCTTGACCCTTCGGCGGTAATCGGCGGTAAGCTTCCCGTTATCAACGCTTACGGAAGATACGGCAAAAGTGAAAACTTTGTTTGTGAAAGCTGTGAATTCAATAACACCTTTCTTCATATGAATCCCGATATCTGCGTGCTTCTCAATGTAGATGAGGACCACCTTGATTTCTTCGGCGATTTAAACGGAATTAAAAAGGCTTTCAGAAAATTTGCCGAGCTTACAACAAAAACCGTAATTTATAACGGCGATGATGAAAATACGCTTGATACCCTTAAAGGGCTTGAAGGCAAGAAGCTTATCTCTGTAGGAAGAAAAGACGGCAATGAATGGGTTGCAAAAAACGTTCTGATTCCCGGCGGTTTTCACAGCGAATACGACGTTTACCATAACGGCGAATTTGTTACAAGGGTTGAGCTTTCGGTGCCCGGTGAACACAATATAATCAACTCTCTTTGTGCTTTTGCGGCGGCTTATGAAAGCGGAGCTGACGTTGAAAGTATATGCAGGGGGCTTAAAGCGTTCGGCGGAGCCGCAAGGCGTTTTGAGCTTCTCGGAACCTATAAGGGCGTTACCTTTGCCGATGACTATGCTCATCATCCAGCCGAAATTAAGGTTACCCTTGAAGCGGCTAAGAAAATGGGCTATAAACGCGTTTGGGCCGTTCACCAGCCGTTTACGTTTTCAAGAACCGCAAAACTCCTTGATGATTTTGCCGACGTGCTTTCCATTGCCGATAAATGCGTTATCAGTAAAATAATGGGCTCGCGTGAAATAAACACTATCGGCATAAAAGCAACCGACCTCAGCTCAAAGATTGACGGGGCGGTTCAACTTGATACCTTTGAAGAGATTTGCAACTACGTTTGCGCTAACGTTGAAGAGGGAGACCTTGTTATAACCCTCGGCTGCGGCGACGTGTATAAGGTTGCAAGAATGATGTGTAAAAAGATGAAGGGTGAATAATGAATATCGCCGTAATCAGCAATGAAAAAACGGATATTAAATTTGAAGGCTGCAGCATAGCTTACTTTTCGCCAAATGAAAAGGCCGGCCCCGAAATCTGGGGCGGCTATGATGCGGCCTTTTTAGTCGGTCCCTTTTCCGAAAAAGTGTTAATTAATTGGGTAGGCCATCCTTATTTAAGGCAGCTTGACGATATATGCGAGCTTGAAGCGGAGATTGAATTCATAAAAAGAGGCGTTGAAATCGAAAAGAAGCTTCTTATTAAATATCCTGATTTTGAATCGTTAAAAAAATATTTTCCGTTTAAAGCCGATATCGTTCAGGTATATCTTTTATCTGACGACGGCTCTCACCGTATACGTAAAAGGACAATGGGAAATGCCGTAAGCTACGTTGAAACGATTAAAAAAAGAATTGACGGAGCTTCATCCTATGAGCAGGAAAAAAGAATTGATGAAACCGAATATAACAGGCTTTTAACTCTTGCCGATAAAAGCAAACACCCTATTATAAAACAGCGTTACTGCTTTTTATTTGAGGGGCAATATTTTGAACTTGATACCTATGATTTCTGGAACGACAGAGCAACGCTTGAGCTGGAGCTTAAGGATGAAAACGAAGCTTTTACGCTTCCGCCTGAAATTACGTTAATAGCTGACGTAACTTATGATTTCAGATATAAAAATAATTACCTTGCAGGAATAAAATATGAAGATTATAAAACCGAACTTTTATAAGGATTTTAAGTGTATTGCCGGCGCATGCCCCGATAGCTGCTGCCAAGGCTGGGAGGTTGACGCTGACGGGGAATCTTTAAAATACTATGTCTCGCTAAGCCCCGAGCTTGATATTAAAAAGAAAATAGA
>ONCR01000081.1 GCA_900316345.1 uncultured Eubacteriales bacterium
CGGAAGATCTTCCTTATCACAGCTTAAGGTGAAATAGAAGTTAACGTCAGAGCTTTCGCTGAGATTTGAAAGTAAATCAAAGAACTGAACAAGCTCGCCGTATTCCCTTCCTACAATTTTAAAGGTTGCGTCAACAAGAATATCGGTTACATCATAGTTACCTGCGCAAATACCTGCAATAAAGCCGTAAAAAGCTTTATGACCCTTAACACCGTATGTATCGGTTTCAAGAAGGCGGGCTTTTGACGAAACGTCATAAGTAAGCTTCGGCTCGTTTTCAATACATACTACGTTGCCGTCTGAATTCTCAACGCATGAGTTAACGAAATCAATAAGTCTTTTTGTTTTACCGTGGCCTTTATTGCCGATAATAACTTTTATCATTTTATATTCCTCCAAATAAGGTCCAATTGAAACAGTTACCTGTTTCTTACTGTTAGTTTATCATAAACCTAAAAGATTTTCAAGCCTTTCTTTTTCGCCTTCATATCCGGGCTTACCGAGAAGGGCAAACATATTTTTCTTATAGCTCTCAACACCGGGCTGGTTAAACGGATTAACGTCAAGAATATAGCCCGAAACAGCGCAAACCTTTTCAAAGAAATAAATAATATATCCGATATTGTATTCGTCAGCGCGCTCTGCTTCAACAATAAGGTTAGGCACTCCGCCCTCGGTATGAGCAAGCAGCGTTCCCTTTCTTGCGGTATCGTTAACCCAGCTCATTTGCTTGCCTGCAAGGAAATTCAGCCCGTCAGCATTGTCGGCATCCTCTTTTATTGTAATGTCGGACAAAGAGCTTCTGAAGGTAAGCGCAGTTTCAAACATAATGGTTGAACCGCTTTCCTGAATAAACTGGCCGAGAGAATGCAGGTCTGTTGAAAAAACGCATGAAGTCGGAAAAAGGCCCTTGCCGTCCTTGCCTTCGCTTTCGCCGAAAAGCTGTTTAAGCCATTCGTTAAACATAGCCATTGAAGGCTCATAAGAAATAAAGCATTCAACCTTTTTGCCCTTGTTATATAAAATGTTTCTGATAGCTGCGTATTTAATGACGTCGTTTTTATTAATATCCTTTTCATTAAATGCGGTTCTTGCGTCGGCAGCGCCTTTCATAAGCTTATCAATATCAATACCGGCAACGGCAATCGGAAGTAAACCAACAGCGGTTAAAACGGAATATCTTCCGCCGATATCATCGGGAACAACAAATGTTTTATAGCCTTCCTTTTCGGCAAGCGCTTTAAGCGTTCCTTTATGCTTATCGGTAGTACAGAAAACTCGCTTTGCTGCTTCTTCTTTCGGATACCTTGAATATATAAGCTCTCTGAAAAACCTGAAAGCGATTGCGGGTTCTGTAGTAGTTCCGCTTTTGGAAATTACGTTAACGGCAATGTCCTTGCCCTCGCAAAGAGCTAAAACGTCATTAAGAGCGGCGGGGCTGATAGAGTTACCTATAAAATAAATCTGAGGAGTATCTTTAGTAAGAAGATTATAGTTTGAAGATTTACAAGCCTCAATAACTGCCCTTGCGCCAAGATATGAGCCGCCGATACCGATGACGATTAAAACGTCGGCGTTTTGCTTAATATATTCAGCTGATTTTTTTATCTCGTCAAATTCTTTTTTATCATAATCAACGGGTAAATCTATCCATCCGCGGTGGTCGCTTCCCTCGCCCGTTCCGTCGGTTAAGGTTTCAAGCGCTTTAACAGCAACGGGAGCCATTGCGTTAAGTTCATCGTCGGATACAAAGGATTCAGCATATTTTGAATTAAAATTAATCAACATATTTTGACCTCTTTTGTGTATAATTTATATTAATTTTCAAAATTATACAACATATTGGTAAAAAAATCAATATTAAATTAAATATATTTTATTATATTAATAAATATATCGCTCAAAGTGATTCTATTAACGTCAATATCAGCAACAAGATTTATAACTCCGGCTTTTCCGTTTTTTCCCTCAATTACTATTTTACCTATATTATCTCCACGTTTAACGGGAGCTTCAACTGAGGTTTTAATGCTGTATTTATAGCTTAACTCCCCTTCTCCCTTTTTAACAAGAATTTTGTTTTTGCCATCAATAACCGGCCTTATGCTTTTAATCTCGCCGTTAATTATCTTAACGCTTTTGATTTTGCTTTTATCGGGTTTTGCATCAATAAGCTCATAATTAGCAAAGCCCCAATCAAGAAGCGAAGATGCGGTATCAAATCTGTTTTCGCTTGTGTCTGAGCCGAGAACAACAGCAACAAGATTCATATTATCACGGCTTGCCGTTGCTGAAATGCAGAAGCCTGCATTAGATGTTGTTCCCGTTTTCAGGCCCGTTATACCGTTATATGTATTAACAAGCTTATTTGTATTATTAAGCTCTGTTTTACCGTCGCGAAGGCTGTCAAGCCAGATTGACGTATATTTTGTAATTATCTTATGCTTCATGACTTCGCTTGAAATAAGGGCTAAATCGTAGGCGCAGGAATAATGGTTTTTAACGGTATCGTCAAGTCCGTTACAGTTTTCAAAATTTGTATTTTTACACCCGAGCTCCTTAGCTCTGTCATTCATCATTTTAACAAAAGAGCTTGTTGAACCGCCTATATGCTCAGCAAGTGCTGTGCAGGCATCGTTTGCGCTTGCAACAACAACGGCCTTAAAAAGCTCTTCAACAGTCATCTGTTCACCGACCTCAAGCCAAATTTGCGAACCGCCCATTGAAACGGCTTCTGCGCTTGCGCTCACTTTATCGCTTAATGAAATCTGCTTGTTTTCAATAGCTTCAAGAACAAGAAGAATCGTCATAATTTTAGTTACCGACGCGGGCGAAAGATGCTCATTTTCATTTTCGGCATAAAGAACTTCGTTATTATCCATACACATCAGAACTACTGATTTTGCCTGAACAAAATCAAGCTTTTCTTTTGCAAACGCCTTTATCGGAATCGCATAAATTAAAGATACGCAAAGAAGAAATATTAATAATTTTTTCATATTCATCACCGTAATATAAATATTCGTTAGTTATTGTAATAATGATTTCTTTTTGATATAATATTTAAAAAATTCGGAGGAAGAAAATGAAGGCTGCTTTTTATACTCTCGGCTGTAAGGTAAACCAGTACGAAACTGAATATATGGCTGAATTGCTTAAAAACGCCGGCTTTGAAATTGTAAGCAATAATGAAGCGGCGGATTATTTCATTATAAATTCCTGCACCGTTACTGCTACTGCGGACCAAAAGACGCGCCAGAGTGTAAGAAGGTTTAAAAGGAATAATCCCGATTCTACGGTAATTCTTACGGGATGTATGCCCCAAGCTTTTCCCGAGGACGCAGTTAAGCTTACAGAGGCAGACATTGTTTTAAGCAACAAGGATAACGAAAATATACTAAAGCTTATTAACGAATACAATATTTCAAAAGAGCGCGTTGTGGCTATAAATAAACATAAAAGCGGCGACAGCTTTTCCTCCTGCTCAATAAACAGCTTTGCGGGTAGAATCAGAGCATTTGTCAAAATAGAAGACGGGTGCGACCGCTTTTGTTCATACTGCATAATTCCGATGGCGAGAGGCAGAGTGCGGTCAAAGCCTTTATCAGAGCTTGAAAAAGAGGTAAAAACTCTTTCTAATCAAGGTGTTAAAGAAATTGTTCTTGTTGGAATTAATCTTTCTTCTTACGGTAAAAACGAGGGGTTTGACCTTGCAGACGCGGTTAAAATATGCAACGATAATCCGAATATTTTAAGGGTTCGTCTCGGCTCTCTTGAGCCTGACCACCTTACGGATTTGCTAATAGAAAAGCTTTCCGAAAACAACAAGCTTTGCCCGCAGTTTCATATATCGCTTCAAAGCGGATGCGACAAAACGCTTCGCAATATGAACAGGCATTATACTTCCGGTGAATACAAAAAGCTTTGCGCTAAGCTCAGAAGCGTTTTTTCGGATTGCACTCTTACTACCGATTTAATGACCGGATTCCACGAGGAAACTGAAGAAGATTTTATTGAATCGCTTAGATTTGTTAAGGAAATTGCTTTTGAAAAGGTGCATACATTTCCTTATTCCGAGCGCGTTGGTACCGCCGCTTCTAAACGAGGCGACAGCGTTTCAAAAGCGGAAAAGGAACGGCGCGCTAACACCGTTATAAATGAAGCTGCAAAAATCAGAACAGACTTTATGAAATCACAGGAAGGAAAAAAAGTAAGCGTTCTTTTCGAAAGCTCAAAGGGTAATAATTACAGAGGATATACAAAAAACTATATTCCCGTTTGCATAAACAGTGAAAACAACGTTCTCGGGAAAGAGCTTGAGGTAACAATTAAAAAATACGACGAGCTTAACGATTTATGCTTTGCATCGCTTTGATAAGATTTTCCGCCTCCGCTTTAGAGGAATCGTTAAACAAATACGAATAAGAAAATATGTAAAAGCCTTTTATCTCGTTAATCTTCGAAAGATAAGTAACCTGCCGCGATAGAATATTGTTATTATTCTTAAATTCGTTAATAATATTTTTGTTTTCTTCGGCAGCGTATTTATCCGCCTTTCCTGCTTTATAAAGCGGAAGTCCTACATACATATCGCACTTAGTTAAATACATCCATTTTTTCACCGTAAACATAAAAGGCTTATAAACATTTTTAAACCCGAAATATATTTGCGGGCATATATAATCGATATAACCTTCCTCGCTAATCCATTTTTCTATGTCGGCATATAGAACGTTACGGTTAAATTCAATATCAGCAGAAGGGCTTATACCGAAACGGACGTTTTTATTTATCTTTTTAACGGCGTTATAAACTGCTTTTACCATTGAGCTTACGTTTTCACGCCGAAATTCGGAAAGTTTCAATTTACCGCCGTCAGCTTTATATTTCTTATACTCTGCTTCATCAATATCCTTTTCAGTTGTCGGATAAAAATAATCGTCAAAATGAATAGCGCTGATATTATAATTCTTTACAAGCTCTTTAACGCCGTTAACGATAAGCCCGGTAACATCATCGCTTGCGGGATTAAAAAATATTCCTTCATCGCTGAAATACACGTTTGATTTTTTCGATTTTTTATTCGCCCATTTCTTTGCAACATTTTCGTCACAAAGCTCATCAATTTTATTGCTCTGACTAACGCGGTACGGGTTAATCCATGCTTCGACTTTTAGTCCTGCTGCATATGCGCTGCTGCATATTATATCAAAAGGGTCAAAGGGCATTTCGGCGCCCTGCTCAGAAAAGCAGTATTTACTTGACGGGAAATAATCTGAACGGTAAAAAGCGTCGGCGCACGGCCTTACCTGAACGGTAACCGTGTTAAACCCAAACTCCTTTAGGATTTTAAACGAATCGTTAATCTTCTTTTTAAACTTTTCTTCGTTACAACCCTTAAGTATTTCTTCAAGCTCATAATATGCAATCCAAACGGATTTAACGTAATCCTGTGATTTGGTTTTGTTATTATTTAAATCGCTTGTTTTAGCATCCTTTACCGAAGTTAAGGAACACGAACTCAGAAGAAGGATTATAAAAAAAGATATAATTATTCTTTTCATACTTGAACACTTCGTATTTTTATGTTAAATTAAATGTGGTGATATTATGGATTACAGATTAGGAAATAATAAAAAAATTAAAGCTTTAGGCGAAACGGCTGAGCTTACCTGCCCCAAATGCGGTAAAAAGGTTAACCTTTCGGTATTCTCTAACGCAGAGATACGCCTGTCAGCTGAAATGCCTATTGTATCATCCGGCAACGTATACTTTTTAATTTGCCCCGAATGCAGCGCTATTTACGGCGTTGACGAATCCAAGGGCAACGTATTTAAGAAGGGTGAAAAGCTCGCAATCGGCGACTTTGATTTAAAGGAACTTAAAGCGTTTGATGTTTAATATCGTTCTTTTTTACTTTATCACGATAAACGTTATAAGCGCAGCTCTTTTTATGATTGACAAAAGAAGGGCTGTTAAAGGTAAGTGGCGTATCAGCGAAAGAACGCTTTTGCTCACTGCTTTTTTCGGCGGCGCTCCCCTTGCATTTATAACAGCAAAAGCTATACGCCATAAAACGCAGCATCTAAAATTTATGATTACCCTTCCCCTTTTATCGGTTTTACAGATAACATTATTGATATGGCTTAAATATTATATGGGCGGTTAAACCGCCCATTTTTTATAGTATTATGCAAATAAGACCGCTGCAGCCTTCATTTATTACTCTTTCAATAGTTTCCCTGAATTTATTTCTTGCGTCTTCAGGCATACGATACAGCTTATTGTTAAGCCCTTCGTTCACAAGTGAATTTAACGATTTTCCGAAAATATTAGTTTCCCATATTTCATTCGGATTATTTTCAAATTCCTTAAGAAGATACATAACAAGCTCTTCACTTTGCGATTCACTTCCTACAATAGGAGCTACCTCAGTGTACGTATTGCACTTTATCATATGAATTGAGGGAGCGTGAGCCTTAAGTCTTACGCCGTACTTGCCGCCCTGTTTCATTATTTCAGGCTCTTCAAGCGAAAGCTCATCAAGAGTCGGCATAACAATTCCGTAGCCGCTTTCTTCTACCTGATTAAGAGCTTCCTCAATTCGTTTATATTTTCTGTTAATTTCAGAAAGCTCTGTTATTGCGTTAATAAGCGCCTCGTCATTTGTAATTTCTCTTTCGCACTTATGTGAAAGTAATGAATAAAAATACGAATTATCCATATCAAGATTAATAATAACGTTTCCCGTTGATAAATCCGTATCCTGAACTTTTGAAGAAATGATTTTGTCGCAATTTCCCATTTCCCTTGAAAATGCAAATACAGACCTTACACTGCTTATTTCATCGCTTTTGTTCTTAACAGTATTGATTATCTCCGTTCTAAGCTCGTCGTCATTATCAAGTGCGTTAAACCAATCGGGAAGATTTATTCCGATTGAAGTAACCGGAAATTCATATAATACCGTAAGAAGGATGTTTTTAATCTCTGTTTCACTGATTTCAAGGCAGTTAATCGGTATAACCGGAATATTGTATTTGTTTGAAAGCTCAACGCCTAAAGCCTTTGCTTCCTCGGAGGTCGGCTCAACGCAATTTAGAATTACCGCAAAAGGTTTATTAAGTGCTTTCAGCTCATTAATAACCCTTTCCTCAGCTTCAGCGTATTCTTCTCTTGGAATTGACGAAATGGAACCGTCCGTTGTTACAACAAGCCCAATTGTTGAATGCTCATCAATAACCTTTTTGGTTCCTATTTCAGCTGCCATATTGAATGGAATTTCCTCTTCAAACCAAGGGGTCATTACCATTCTCGGCTGGTTTTCTTCAATATACCCTTCGCT
>ONCR01000079.1 GCA_900316345.1 uncultured Eubacteriales bacterium
GATACCGTATGCGAAAAGGACGGGCTTGATACAATTATTGAACAGGGCGGCGCTAACCTCTCCGGCGGTCAGAAACAACGTCTTTCTGTTGCACGCGCATTGGTTAAAAAACCAGAAATTATTGTTCTTGACGACAGCGCTTCCGCCCTTGATTTTGCAACCGAAAGGGCTATGCTTACCTCTATTCTTTCTCTTGATTATAAGCCTACCCTGTTTATAGTTTCGCAGCGCTGTTCCTCAATACTCAGCGCTGACAGAATTATTGTTCTTGACGACGGTAAGTGCGTGGGCGTCGGAACAAACAGCGAACTTCTTAAATCGAACAGCGTTTACCGTGAAATCTACTATTCGCAGTTTGATGAGAGGGGGGAAGACTGATGAACAATAAGGAAGTTATCAAAAAGGTTTTCTCCTACGTAGGGCGTTATAAGCCCTATCTGTTCGCTTCGCTTTTTCTTGCGCTTGTAAGCGTTGCAGGCTCGCTCTACGTGCCTATTCTGATAGGCAGAGCCATTGATAAAATTGTTTCAGAGGGGCTTGTTGATTTTTCGGGTATAGGTTCAATTCTTCTTAAAATCGGCGTTATTATCGGCTGCGTTGCGCTTTCGCAATGGATTATGAACGCCTGCAATAATAAAATAACCTTCAACGTTGTTCGCGATATGAGGGATAAGGCGTTTACAAAAATAGAAACGCTGCCGCTTTCATATATTGATTCCCACCCGACGGGCGAAATAGTATCGCGCGTTATAGCCGATGTTGACCAGTTTGCCGACGGGCTTCTTATGGGCTTTACCCAGTTTTTTACGGGCATAGCAACAATTCTCGGAACGCTTGCCTTTATGCTTTCAATCAACGTATGGATTGCGGTTGTTGTAGTTGTTGTTACTCCAATGTCATTTCTCATAGCAAGGTTTATCGCAAGAAAAACGTATTCAATGTTTAAGCTTCAAAGCGAAACGAGGGGAGAACAGACAGCTTTCATTGACGAAATGATAGGAAACCAGAAAACCGTAGAGGCGTATTCTCATTCGGATGAAAACTTAAAAAGATTTGACGAGCTGAATGAAAGGCTCGGAAAATATTCGCTTAAGGCTGTTTTCTATTCCTCGATTACTAACCCGGGAACTCGCTTCGTTAATAGTATTGTTTATGCCGCGGTTGCACTTTCGGGCGCAGTTATTGCGGTAAAAACTAATCAAAGCGCAATAACCGTCGGTGCGCTTACATCTTTTCTTGCCTATGCAAATCAGTACACAAAGCCGTTTAATGAAATAAGCGGAGTTGTTACCGAGCTTCAAAACTCCTTTGCCTGCGCGGCAAGGCTATTTGAGCTGCTCGATGAAAAAAGCGTTAAGCCCGACAGCGAAAATGCGCTTGAAATCCGCGATGTTGACGGAAGGCTTGAACTAAATGAAGTAAGCTTTTCGTACGATAAAAACAAAAAGCTGATTGAAGGCTTTAACCTTAAGGTAAAGCACGGTCAGCGCGTTGCAATAGTCGGCCCTACGGGATGCGGAAAAACAACGCTTATCAACCTTCTTATGCGTTTTTACGACCCTGACAGCGGAACAATCAGCCTTGACGGGGTTGATTATGAAAATATTACTATGCGCTCCCTTCGTGAAAGCTACGGTATGGTGCTTCAGGAAACATGGCTTAAGGCAGGTACAATAAGGGATAACATCAAGCTGGGCGCGCCTGACGCAACCGATGAAGAAATGATTGAAGCTGCTAAAAAGACCTTTTCCCATTCCTTCATCAAACGCCTTGAAAACGGATATGATACCGTTATCGGTGAGGACGGCGGTTCTTTGTCACAGGGGCAAAAACAGCTTCTTTGTATAACAAGGCTGATGCTTTGCAAACCTCCGCTGCTTATTCTGGACGAGGCAACTTCATCAATTGATACGCGAACCGAAATAAAAATCCAAAAGGCGTTTTCGTCGCTTATGCAGGGAAGAACAAGCTTTATAGTTGCTCACAGGCTTGCAACAATTAAAGAGGCGGATATAATCCTTGTTATGAATAAGGGGAATATTGTTGAGCAGGGAAGTCATAACGAGCTGCTTAAGAAAAAGGGCTTTTATTATAAGCTTTATAATTCGCAGTTTCCGAGTATTTCCGGTTAAATATACAAAGGGATGAACTTTGTTCATCCCTAATTTTTATATTATAATTTGACGAATCGCGTCGGTTGTGGTATAATATACAAGTTATTTTGAGAGGTAAATGCAAATGAAAAGGTTAATTTCCGTTTTTATTTCATTGATAATACTTGTATGCTCAGCTTCAATAGGCGTTGAAGGCTACGCCGCCGATAAGCGTTATGCTTTTGACGCGCTTGCCGATATTCAGAAGTCGGGCGGTTTTGTCCCCGGTGAAACTGCGGCGGTTGTTGGTAACTGCTACGGCTTTATTTCCGCCGTATGCGAAAAGCTTTACGGCGTTAAATACCAAGAGGGGCTTAACGGCGACGGTTATACCTGCCGTCATAAAACAGGCTATTATTATACTGTAAAAACTTATAAAACTACTTCAAGCGATACTGCTTCGTGCGTTGACGATATTATTTCATTCTTCGTTAATAACGCCTATCCCGGGGATATAGTTCACTATTCCTCGCTCAGCGGCTCAACCCATACCTTTATGATTCAAAGCATTGACGAAGAAAAAATGCTTATCTATCATTCAAATTATCAGACGAGAACGCTTTCAAGCTCAACCTGCCATATTGACCCTATTTATTGGAGCAGCTTCAGGGCTAACCCTACTACAACGCTTTATAATTCCGACGGCAGCCTTTATTCCCATAATTCGCTTTTCTATAATAAGCAAAAGCGCGGCGGCCTCGGTATGACTATAAACCGCTTTACTAATTACGAAAAGCTGTTTTATCCAAACTATATGCCTCCGGAGCTCAGCGTTTCGCGTTCATCCTCAAGCTCTATTAAGATGAGCTGGAGCGCGGTTAAGGGCGCAACAAAATACAGGGTTCAGTATAAGCTTAACAGCGCATCCGATTATACAACGCTAAGCGAAAGCTGTACTGCAACAAGCTATGACGTTAAAAACCTCACTATAGGAACCAAGTATAACTTCCGCGTTTGCGCATATGCAGGCAATAAGTGGCAGGAATACAGTAACGTTATAACTAAAAAAGCCCTTCCGCCGACGGTTTCTTCGGTTGTATTTACGCCTAAAAGCACAGGGCTTAACGTTAAATGGGCAAAGAAAACCGATTTGTCCGGCGTTAAGCTTTACAGGTCAACAACCGCTGACGGAACTTATTCGCTTATAGCCAATTTAGGCGGCAAGGCGAACAACTATGTTGATACAAACGTAAAATACGGCGTAACCTATTACTACAAGGTTGAAAGATATGTTACCAATCCGAATAATGCGAATAAGCCTTTCAGTACAACATCAAAGGCCTTTGCAGGTAAATATGTTCTTAAAACGCCTGTTATAAGCTATACGCGCAACAGTGCGGATTCAATAACGTTTACCTTCCTCGGCGATAATTGCCAGGACAGCTTTGATTATTACCTTCTCAGCGACAGTAATAAAACCTCAACGGCAGTCGTTAATACCGACGAGGCAAAGCTGACGCTTGAAAATCTTAACGTCGGGGAAAAATACACTCTCTTCGTACGCGAAAAAACAAAGCTCGCCGCAGGCAGCTACGGCTCTTTATCCGTAACAGCGGCGCCGAGGCCGGTCAGCAACGTTAACGGCGCTCAAAGGTCAAACGGTATTGAAATCAGCTTCTCGCCCCAAAGCGACGTTGACGGCTATTATATCTACCGCTGTTCGGGCGGCGATTATTCAAACATTGCAAAGCTTACCGGCAAAACGGATAAAACCTATCTTGATAAAACTGTAAAATATAACACGAATTATAAATACATAGTTAAGGCTTATGCTTTCAGCGAAACCGGCGAGGAGGTTATAGGCGACGCCTCCGAAGCAAGCGCTGACGTTAAGGTTTACCTTTCGGCTCCGTCGGATGTTAAGGCAGTAAGAACAAGCCCGAGCCGAATTACCGTAAGCTGGGCGCAGGATAAAAACGCGGTTAAATATAAGCTTCAGTATAAAGAAAAGGGCGGCAAGTGGCAAACCGCTGTAATAACCAAGAAAACTTCGCGCGTTATTAAAAAGCTGACGCTCGGCAAGAAGTATTATTTCAGGGTTAAAAGCATTAACTCAATAGGCAGCGGCTATTATTGCAAGGCCGTTAAGAAAAAGCTTCTTCCGCCTACTCCCGAGGCGCCCGTGCTGAAATGCGTAAAGAACGGAATTAAGGTTAGCTTTAAAACGAAAAGATACCTTTCGGGCTTTTACATCTACCGCGCTTCAAGCGAAAACGGCAAGTATAAGCTTATCAAAACCGTTGAAGGCCATAAAACAAAATCCTTTACCGACGTTGATACCGATTACGGAAAAACCTATTATTACAAAATTGCAAGCTATATCAAAAACGGAAATACAATATATAAAAGCTCAAAGTCAGCTGCTTCGGGAATTAAACTCTTGTGATCTCTTATAGCTTTTTATGACAAAAAGAAAATTTATTTATTAGAGCTTCGGAGGGAGGGAATATAATGAGTCAGGTAAAAGTTAAGGAAAATGAGTCTCTTGATAGCGCTCTCAGAAGATTTAAGCGCCAGACATCTCGTGACGGTATCATTCAGGAGGTAAGAAAAAGAGAGCATTACGAAAAGCCTTCGGTAGCTCGTAAAAAGAAGAGCGAAGCTGCTCGTAAAAGAAAGTATAAGTAATACATAAACGGGAGAGCAAAGCTCTCCTGTTTTTTTTTTGCGGCAAGCTCTTCTTTTTACGTATATCAGGGGCCCCCGAAAAATCGAAGATTTTTTGGGGAGAGGAGAAACATCCGAAGTGATTGTCGGCATTTTAGCATAAAATGCCTTAATCACGCAGGATGTTTGGACGAAGCGAAGCTGCTCGTAAAAGAAAGTATAAATAATACATAAACGGGAGAGCAAAAGGCTACTTGTAATAAGGATGTTTAGAAATAACACATAATTAGTGAGTAGCCAAAACGATTGAGAAACAAAAAGAGAGATTGCGAATGCAGTCTCTCTTTTACTATGCTTAAAAATACTTTATAACCCTTATTAAAAAACCTGATAAAAACAATAATTAAAGGGTTCGGAAATATATCTGGACTTTGGCGGGTGGTTGTGATAGTTGTTGTGTTGAAAGGAGGGTCTGATATGACCAAGATAGTTTCAATCACAATGGCAATAATCATTATGCTGACGACAGGCATAACGGCTCCGCAAACTTACACAGCAGCACCGCAGACAATTACCGCCTCGGTAAAAGCGAAACCTTCTTCCCACACGAATAAAAAGAAGAAAAAGCATAAGCATACTATGCCGAAAGGCAACTGCCATAACCTTTGACAACAAGCAATGGTATCTCATCGACTACGATAGCAATACCGTAACCCTGCTTTCAAAGGAATGTGTTGGTGCATCAATATACGATTCAAACGATGAAAATAGTACATATGAAGGATCGACGGCATTTTAATTTATAAAAACAGCACTGTTTAGTTTTAATAAAACGGTTGCTTTAACATAACAAAGTTCTGACCGTTTTGCTTTTTTACGCTTAAATAGGGTATAGATTAACCGTATAATGTCAAATAATAATTTCAAATTTGGCATTGACGCTTGTGAAATCGTATTTGTTGTTTCGTTTTTTAATGATATAATCTAAACAAAGGAGGTTTAATTATGAAAAAACTAATATCAATTCTTTTATCGGTTTTATTGTTGCTTTCGTTTCCGTCAATGACTGCTTTTGCAGCCAATAACGGACCGAGCACATATCACGAAACCTGGGGAGACACGGATTATTACCAAGCATATCTCCGTGCTTACGGACCTGATTCGAGGGGAATATATTTTACTGAAGGTCCCGTATATAATATTTTCACCCAAAACACCGTTCAGAAAACCGCTCTTTCAAGGGTAAGTTATGATTTGGCTACAAATACGCTTACCTTAAACAACACTGCGGGAACTCCCGAAGGAAAACTGGATTTTATTACAAATATGATGGGCGACGATTTCACGATTAAGGTTATCGGCAACTGTGAAGCGGCGGCAATCACGTTGTGGGGCTGGGGTTACGGCGCTAACCTTACCATCACAGGCAACGGCACGTTAACCGTAAACAAGAAGAAGGATTTTGATTACGGTATATTTGTATATTCGGAAGGAACCAAACCGCTTATAACTTTCGGAGACGCGGTTAAAGTAAATCTTTACGGAAAGGTAGCCGCTTCGGCAATTATCGGTACGCCGAACGATGACATTACCAAAACTTACGTGTTCCAAAACGGACAGGATGCCAACGTTACGAAAGCGCCCTATTCTTATGAAAACAAGGAAAACATTTTAGCGCTTGAATACCATAGCAGAAGTTGGGATAATTCGGAAAACAGAGTATACCGCGAAGGCGACACGACGGGCATTTACACTATGTCTAAATGGTACAGGGGCGAGGACCCGACAGATATTTTTTATAAAGTAACAAAGTATTTATACGTTGCGAAATATGACGCTTATGTTGAAGATAATGAGGCGTTAAAAGACCATCCGAAGAGCAATAACTACGGAGAACTTGAATACACGCCTGAAGAATGGGATGAACAAACGGAATTTTCATTGCGTACTGTTACGTCGGGAGAGGCTGAATCCATTGTTGTATATTCTGCTGACGATACAAACCGCGAAAACCCGCTTTATTACAGTAGAATCAAAAGAACTTCTGACCCGCAGGGCAATTACGAATATCACGGCTATACTTCTTATGATATAAATGACAATATAACCTTTGACGGATATGAGATTAGCCGTATTCTGTCCGATTCCGTCAGCGGCGCTTACGTTACCGATGACACTTTTGAAAGTATTTTAATAACTAAAGACGAGCTTGAAAACAGTACGGAATGGATACCTGTTTGTTATGAAAAACTCACTTGGTCGGGCTATTTTAACCGCGGATACAGCAGTGTAATGAAAGACAGCAGCGGCAAAAAGTACGTTGTTAATTATAGCGGAGAAGTCTTTACCTTCAGCGATGACGATACTTTTGACATAGGCGATAAAACGTACTATTTACTTACAGCAACAAATGCCGTTTCTGCAGATGACCTTACGGAGTCTATTATCACTGTTACCGAAGAAGGTTTATACACCTATACGATTAACGGAAACGCGTTTGTTTATACAGGCGACGGGATTCATACGCATTATTGGGATAACGGTGTTGTAACAAAGAAGGCTACACCTACTGCTACCGGCGTTAAGACATACACCTGTACTCTCTGCGGCAAAACGAAAACGGAAATTATTGCCAAAACCGCAAAGTACGCTAATACTCTTACCGCCAAAGGCAATACGGTTACGGTTAAGAAAAACAAGAAAGCCGTAATAAAGAAAGCAAAAGCATTTACAATTAAAAATGCAAAAGGCACGGTAACCTTTAAAAAGTCAAAGGGCGATAAGAAAATTACGGTTGCCAAAAACGGAAACATTACCGTTAAAAAAGGCTTGAAAAAAGGCACTTATAAAGTAAAGATTAAAGTTTCCGCTTCCGGAAATGCCAAATACAAAGCAGCGGTTAAAACCGTAACGGTTACAATTAGAGTTAAATAAAATAATACCAATAAAAATAACAGGATACCGTATAAGGTATCCTGTTATTTTGGTGGAGAGGAGAGCAGCGAATCCGATAAAGATTCTATGTCTTCAACTTTTACGCTGAATGAATTTTTCTTATAAGGCTGGCATTTTTTATTAGGAGGAGACGGTGGGATTCGCCGTCTGCTTCGCTTCGCTCGCATACTGCAGGCTCGGCGACCCAACGCTTCGCGTTCGGTACCCGCCTCACCGCTCTTCGCTAAAAACAGTCCACCGGACTGTTTTCTTTACGCTCAGACCCTCTCGGGTTCGAATCCCACATTAAATGAAATAAAAAACACCAACCGCAAGCTCTCCCGTTTGTTTTTTTCTTTGTTGTTGACTTAAACGAGCTTTTGTAATATTATATTTACGGTGATTTTTATGAGAATTCTTGTTATTAACGGCCCTAATCTTAATATGACGGGGATTAGAAAAAAGAATATCTACGGAAGCGAAACGCTTGAGGATATAAATAAATACCTTTCCGATTATGCCAAAACAAAGGGCGTGAAGCTTGACTTTTTTCAATCGAACCATGAGGGCGAGCTTATTGATGAAATCCACGAAAGCCGAAAGCATTATGACGGAGTCGTTATAAACGCAGGGGCATATACCCATTATTCCTATGCAATCCGCGACGCTATTGAAGCGGTTTCCGACTACCTTCCGTTTGTTGAGGTTCATATGAGCGACATACATTCGCGCGAGGATTTCAGAAAAATTTCGGTAATTACCGAGGTTTGCGTAAAGCAAATATCCGGTTTTGGTAAGGATAGTTATAAAATGGGTATTGATTTATTGCTTGAAATACTGTAAAATGTATTAGAAATAAATTAAATTCTTTGAATTTATGTTACTTTGGAGGTATAAACTATGATTTCTGCAGGTGATTTCAGAAACGGCGTTACATTTGAAGAGGACGGCAATGTTTTACAGGTTATCGAATTTCAGCATGTAAAGCCCGGAAAAGGCGCGGCGTTCGTAAGAACAAAGACCAAGAACGTTATTACCGGTGCTGTAACCGAAAAAAGCTATAACCCGTCAGCTAAATATCCTACCGCTTTTATTGAGAGAAAGGATATGGCTTATTCCTACAGCGACGACGGTATGTATTATTTTATGGATAACGAAACCTTTGATATGGTTCCCGTAGCAGAGGCTGACCTTCCCGATAACTTCCGTTTTGTTAAGGAAAATGACGTTTGTAAAATCCTTTCATATAAGGGCAAGGTTTTCGGCGTTGAGCCCCCGACCTTCGTAACTCTTCAAATTACTCATACAGAGCCCGGCCTTAAGGGCAATACCGCAACTAACACTCTTAAGCCCGCAACCGTTGAAACAGGTGCTGAAATCAGAGTTCCGCTTTTCATTAACGAAGGCGATATGATAAGAATTGATACAAGAACCTGTGAATACATGGAAAGAGCATAATAACTGTTAAAGGAGTTTACTATGGATACTATTGAAAGCTTAGGCTATCTTAAAGGTTTAATTGACGGTCTTGAACTTGACGAAAACAGCAAGGAAGCTAAAATCTTCAAGGCTGTTTGTGAAGTCCTTGATAATCTTACCGACGACGTTTGCGAGCTTGCAGACGAAATTGACGACCTCAACGACGAAATCGATATTATGGATGAGGATATCGCAGATCTTGAGGATTACGTTTACGATGATGACGAAGATGACGATGATTGGGACGATGACGACGAATACGAAGAGTATGCCGTTGAATGCCCCAACTGCGGCGAGGAGTTTGAAGTAGACGAAGAAACTCTTCTCAGCGGAAGCGTTGAGTGCCCCAACTGCGGCGAATCTCTTGAATTTGAATTCGACGCGGAAGAGGATGAAGACGAAGAATAATAAAAAACAGCTGCGAAAAGGGGAGACCGATATATACGCGGGGTGCGATAACGAAGGTGAGTCCTAAAATCGCCTCTTCTTCGCTGTAATTACGTTAAAAATCGGGTTAAGGCGGTAAGCCTTAACCCGATTTTCAGTTTCTTTAGGGGCAAAAGGATAACGAAAAAACTTCGCCTTTATAACGGCGCCCCGATAGCCGTTTTTTAACGCTTCTCGCCTAAAATTTCATCTATTAAATCAAAAACCCTTTGCCTGTCAGCTGAGCTCATCCTGCGGGTTTTCATTACCGTAAGCTTTTCCTGGGGCGAAAGCTCGTTAAGGTACTTGTCGCCGTATACGTCGTCTGCCTCACAGACCTTCAAAGGCACGTCATATCTGTTATTTGCCTCGGTCCTCATAAGAAAATCTACGCTTACGTTATAAATGCTTGCAAGAAGAACAAGGCTTTCCGCTTTAGGAATGGAATCCTTGGTTTTATCCTCCCAAATTCTGTAAGTGTTCTCTTTAATATCCATTGCTTTTGCAACCTCGCGCATTGTAAGCCCGTTGGTCTTTCTTAAAATCTGAAGGTTATTCTTTATATTTTCAACGATATAAGCTTTAAGATTTTCCACGTTTCTTTTCCTTTCGACATATTTTTACCTATACATAATATTATACATTTAATATTCCATATTTCAATATGAAAAAAGTTAAGATTTTCCTTGGATTTGACAAATTAATTACAAAATGGTATCATTCTTTTAATATAATTTAAGGAGCAGGCGCAATGGCAAATAAAAATCATTTAAAGAAAGCTTATTCCTTTTTACTTTCGCTGGTATTGGTATTATGCACCTTATCGCTTCCTTTATCCGCAAGCGCTGAAAGCTATGAGCAAAAGCTGCGCGATAAAGGCTTTTCGGAAAGTTATATTGATTCGCTTGTTCAGCTTCATAAGGAATACCCTAATTGGGAATTTGAAGCGTTTAAAACAGGCCTTGACTGGAGTGCAGCCGTTAGCGGTGAGCGCTCAAGCCACAGAAACCAGATTATTGAAAAAAGCTCTGATTACGGCGAAAAGTTTTATTGCGGCTGCGAAAAATGCAAGCGCGGCGGAAGCTATGTTTATCAGTACAGCGGATGCGTTTCCGCTTCAAAGTGGGCCGTTGAATATTTTATGGACCCGAGAAACTGGCTCGACGAAAAGCATATCTTCCAGTTTCAGTCAAACGAATACTCCCCGAGCGATACCCAAAGCGGTGTTGAGGCGATTCTCGGCTATACCTTTATGCACGATTCGCCTATTACCTACGTTAATACCGAGGGCGATACCGTTACTTATTTAACAAAAAAGGGCAAGCAGCTTAAATATGCAAAGGCGATTATGCTGGCCGCTGAAAACAGCGGAATGTCCGCCTATTACATAGCTTCGCGAATGGTTAAGGAAATAGGCTCTTCAAAGCCGACTGCAACGGGCGTTTGCGGAACTAAAAAGCCGTTTGTCGGTATGTATAATTTCTACAGCATCGGCGCGGGCAGCGGCGCAATGGGAGGGCTTGAATTTGCTTCGGGTTATCTTAAAACGAACGCCAAGGCCACTCTTTATTCCAAATACGATAAAAGCTCTAAAAAGGGAACGGGAACAAAAACCTCGCTCTCATCGGGGCAGTATATGTCATATATAGGCACATACGGCGATTATTATAAGGTTCGCCTTTATTCGGGCGGCTATACCTCGGGCTCGGTAGGATATGTTCTTAAATCAAAGCTGAGAACAACCTATTTTACCTACGGCAGACCGTGGACAAATCCGTATAAGTGTATTTCTGGCGGTGCTAAGTATATCGCCGCTTCGTACCTTAAATATCAGAATACAAGCTATCTTGAAAAGTTTAACGTTAATCCTGCCTCCGGCAGCCTTTATTCCCACGAATATATGCAAAATGTTGACGCCGTTTCAATAGAAGCTGTAAGTACCTATA
This sequence comes from uncultured Eubacteriales bacterium, assembly GCA_900316345.1. GTDB lineage: Bacteria > Bacillota > Clostridia > Oscillospirales > Acutalibacteraceae > Eubacterium_R. Next base: position 11,546 of record ONCR01000079.1, read on the forward strand.
ACGCTTATAAAAAGGCAGGCGTCCTCTCGTCAAAGCATGTTTTCTATATTCCCGTGTTTAACAATATGCCGGGCGATACCTCTTCAGGTTCGTCAGGAGGCTCTGAGAGCGGCTCTGCCGCGTCTTCCAAGCCTACGGGGTTAGCGCTCAGCGGAAGAACTACAGATTCAATTTCGCTTAAATGGACGGCTGTCAGCGGCGCTTCAAAATACTATATAAGCGTTGAAAACGTAACAAAGGGAACAAGCTTCTCAAAAACCGTTAGCTCCAACAAGGGAACGCTTAACGGCCTAACGGCAGGGAACAAGTATAAGATGAAGGTATGCGCCTATGTTAACGGAAAATGGGGCAAGTATTCAAAGGCAATTACACGTAAGGCTGTCCCTGCAACGGGCAAAATCAAAACGCTTACTTCGCCCTCCTCGGGCAAAATCTATGCTTCGTGGATATCCGTAACAAAGGCAAGCGGCTACCAGCTTAAATATGCAAGGGATAAAAAATTTAAAAATACCGTTGCAAATAAAACATTTTCATCATCCGCCTTAAGCTATACCGGCAAAAACTTCACCAAGGGTGTAACCTATTACGTTAAGGTTCGCGCTTATACGGTTGTTGACGGTAAAAAGTATTACGGCGCGTGGAGCGCTGTTAAAAGCGTTAAATCAAAATAAAAACAAAGCGGACGGGGCGTCCGTCATAAAGAAGGGTGGCTGAGAATCAACTCAGCCACCCTTCTTTAATTGTCTCAACAAATCAGAAGTTTTATGGTTTTTGTAGGGCAAGGTGCCTACACCTTGCCGCGGCACGATGTGGGCATCGTGCCCTACAATTGATACGGATAAGGGCATCGTGCCCTACAATTGATACGGATAACCGAATACGCCGCTGGCGTATTTCATTGCTAAGCAATTTCATATTCTAAAAGAATAATTCACTAATCCGCAAGGATTAATTTAATTGGGAGAACCTTCTTTATGAAGGTTCTCCCACAGCGTCCGCTTTATTTTTTGCTATTTTATTTTGATTTTAAGAGTAACGGTTACCGTTTTTGCCATATATTTTGTGTTGCCTGCCGCGGTAACTTTAACCTTAATCTTGTAGGTTTTACCTTTCTTTAAGCCTTTTTTTACGGTAACTTTTCCTGCTTTTGAAACAACGATATTCTTATTTTTAGTAACCTGCTTAAAGGTAACCTTGCCCTGCGCCTTACTTATTGAAAACGCCTTTGCTTTTTTAACAGAGGTGTTCTTTTTTGAATTGGCGTTAATCGCTTTGGCTTTAACCTCAACTGTGTTGGAAAGCTTTTTAAGCTTTGGAACAGCTTCAGTCTTTGTTTCGCCGCAAACGCTGCAGGTGTAGGTTTTTACACCCGTTGCAGTATAGGTTGCCGCTTTAGTAACCTTGCCTTTGTCCCACTGATGCTCAACCGTGTCTTTGTAGTTGCTCTTAATTTCCTTACCGCAAACAGAGCATTTCTGAAGGTCATAGCCCTTTTCGGTGCAGGTTGGCGGAACAACCGAAGAGTTGTAAATATGGTTGATTGTTACGGGGATATTACAGGTTACTCCTTTATATCTCATTTGAAGTGCATTGTCGGAATCAGGGGACCATTTGCTCTCTTCCTGGAAATCATAAAGAAGAACATCGTGTTGATAAAGCTTGTCGGATTCATCGTCAACGTTTTCGAAGTATGCGCCTATTCCGCCGAAATCAAATTTAAGAACGTAAACTTTTTTAGTGGAGTCCTTATATGTAACAGTAAGCGTAGAGTCTGTTAAATCCTTTTGAGACCAATCGTAGTAGCCTTTGGCGTTTTCATCGAAAACAAGCTCCTCGGGCTTTGCAAGCTCAAAGCTTATAGATTTTATATTTGAAGCAAGCACCGTAACGGGAACTTCACAGGATAAGCCGCGGTATCCAACGTAATATACGTTTTCGCCTACTTCCCACGGTTTGTTGAACTGCGTGCTGTATAATCTTATCTCGCCCTCAAGTTCTTCGTTACCGCACATAAAGCGGAAGTCGTCTTCTGCCTCAACGTAAGTGTAAACGTATTCCTTTTGGTTGTCGTCGTTATCAATAAGTATAAGCTTGTCGCCGTCGTCAAACCACGGAAGCTCGTATTCTGCATAACCGTAGTCGTCTTCACGCTGGTCGCCTTCATAAACAACAGCAGGGGACGCCTTTACAACCTGAATTTCCTTAATGTCGTTCTTCTTAACGGTAACCGTAACAGGCGCGCTTCTTACGTTAAGATACGTTACGTAGTACGTGTTTTCGCCAAACGTCCATGGTGTTTCCCATTGGTCGGAATCAGTGCGGACGTCTTCAATTACTTCGCCGTCACCGGCAATAAATGCAGAAATACCGATTTCATCGTCGTGGCGGAAGGTGAACGTCTTGCTTGTATTGTCTTTATAGTTTACTACAAGGGTGTCGCCTTCGGTAAAGTAGGGTTCGCTGTACCTGATAGTACCGTCGTCGTCCCAGCCTTCCGTATCGTAGATAACCGCAGGCTCTGCTCTTGTGTAAGCAATGGATTCAACGGGGTTGGTCTTTACCGTGGCGTAAAGCGTAACGGTCTTACCGGAATATGAAACCGTGTACGGATTGTTTGTGCCTACAACCCAGGGCGTAGTTCTCTGGTCAGATTCAAACCTTACGTCGTCCTCATTAATAACGCTACCGTCCTGTGCTTTGAATTCCAACTCATGGTTTTCGACGTTCCATGTGCAGATGTAGTCCTTTGAAACGTCGTTGTTATCGGTTACGGTAAGAACGTCGCCGCCCCTTGCATTATTTATGAAATAGTAGTAGAAGCCGTCATCTTCATATCCGTCCGTGTTTTCGTAGTGTACGTCTTCTTCTGGGTTTGCTCTCGTGTAGGAAATTGACTTAACAGGGTTTTCAATAACCTTCGCAGTAAGTGCAACTCTTTTGCCCATGTATTCAACGTAGAAGGTGTTGTTTCCGAGTACCCATGGCGTATTGTTCTGCTCGTCAAACATATCAACACGGTTGTCGCCGTATGTCGATATTGTTACCGACGGGTCGTCTTCTTGTTCAAAGTAATAGCACCAGTAATCGTCTCTCTTGCAGATGTAACGTGTTGATTTTTCACCTTCAAAAACGGTAAGTACGTCGCCTTCTTCAAAGCTCGGGTGCTCGTAGTAGTATTTGTCGTCCCATGAATCGTAGCGCGTATCGCCCTCAATGTATTCGTCAGCCGAAGCTCTTATATAATTAATGCCTGTTACGGTGTTTTTTATTACCGTAACATTTACCGGTACTTCAATTCCCGAATATTCAACGTTGAAGGTATTTGGACCCTCAGTTGTCCACGGTTCATTGTGTTTATTGCGCGAAATCGTATCAGCGAATGGGATAATATCATCGTTTTCATCGTAAAAATCATTCTGATAATCAACCTCGCGGTAAGTATATTCAACGGCGTTGGTTTCACCCGTAAAAACAACCGATATTTTGTCGCCTTCCCTGAAATACGGGCTGTCATAATTAAAGAAATGACCGTATTCATCATCGTCTTCCCAACTGCCGTTTGTGTTTTCTATTACGGTAAACGGCTCAACGGGGATAAATTCAAACGATTTAACGGGGTTTGAAATAATCGTTACGGGAATAGCTTTTCTGATACCCTTGTATTCAATGAATAACGTGTTGTTGTTTTCGCCGAGCTGAAGATGCTTACCTACTTGATTCTGCTCGTCAATAAACTCAACCTCTGCGTCGGTACCCTCAAATTTAATTTTGTCGCCGGTCTCTTCGTTAAAAAAATAGTATCCGTCGTCTTCAAAATACTTAGCTGTGTAGATGAAGCGATTGTCATCGTTATCAATGATAGTTAACTGATCGCCTTCGCCGTATTTTACATAGCTGTAACAGAAATACTCCTGTGATTCCTCGTCGGTATCCCACCAGCCGTCGGTTTCAAAATACTCTGTAAACGGGTCGTCGGGTGTGAATTCAAAATCCTTAACCGTTCCGTCATAAGCGCTTGCCGTAATCGGCATAACCGTAAGGATTAACAGAGTTGTAAGTAAAATGGAAATAGCTTTTTTCATAGTGTTCTCCTTTCAAAAAAATGTGTATAATCCTACAAGTTTAGTATAAATAATAAGATGATAACAGTAAACAGAATTTCAAATTTGTCATTGACATATTCGGTATTGCATTATTGCCTTTAATGTATTATGATTAATTTGAGGTGAACAATATGACTGTCGGAAATATTATCGGAAATTATATAAACGAATATGGTTTTACGGCAAAGGCGCTTTCCGAAAAAAGCGGAATTTCAGCCTCCTCATTGAGCAGAATAAAAAATGCGAAGGGCACGGTCAGCTTAAGCGGCGAAGAGCTTTCGGCACTTGCAAATGCCGTTGAAGTGTTAACCGAGGGAGGGGAAACAGCCGACGGTGTTATCAGCGTCGTAAAAGCCTGTGATAATTATTCGGGCGAAAAAAGCGCGATTGTATTAAACAATCTTAATTCGCTGATTTCGTTTTTAAATATCAACGTTTCCGAGCTTGCAAAAAGCCTTAACTTTGACCCTTCCTATCTTTCAAGAATAAGAAGCGGCGAAAGAAAGCCAGCGGACGCAGTTGACTTTGCGCTCGGAGTAAGCCGCTTTGCAGTAAAAAAATGCGTTGAAGCCTCGTCAAAAGCAGGGCTTCGCGAGCTTATAGGGAATACGGAGGGCGACCTTCAGTCAGCCGTTCAGGTTTGGCTTTGCGAGGGCGAAATCAGCCCAAAGGACGATATTAACAGCTTTCTTACAACGCTTAACACTTTTAATCTTGACGAATATATTGAAAGCATACATTTTAATGATATAAAAGTTCCTACAATCCCGTTTAACCTGCCTGCTAAAAAGTCGTATATCGGTCTTAGGGAAATGAAAAAGGGAGAACTCGATTTTTTCAGAACCGCAATTCTTTCAAAGGCGAGTGTGGATGTGTTTATGCACAGCGAAATGCCTATGGCGGATATGGCGGAGGACGTTGATTTCGGTAAAAAGTGGATGATGTCAATAGCGCTTCTTATTAAAAAAGGCGTTCACCTTAATATTATTCATAACCTTGACCGCCCGTGGAATGAAATTATGCTCGGGCTTGAGGCGTGGATTCCGATTTATATGACGGGCCTTGTTTCGCCTTATTATATTAAAAACGGCGCGAAGGGGTTATTCAGGCATCTCAACTACGTTTCTGCAACGGTAGCCCTCAGCGGCGAATGTATTGAGGGAAAGCATAATATAGGGCGATATTATCTTACGACTAACAAGGATGAGGTTGCCTATTACAAGCAACGGTCAAAGGTACTTCTTGAAAAAGCATCGCCGCTTATGAAAATTTATTCATCCGACGAAGAGGATGAGCTTAACGCCTTTCTTGCTTCACAAAGCGGTTATTATGAACAGTTAAATGCTTCAAAGGCGTTTAAGAATATAAAAATCTTTATATGTCCGGATGAATGGGCTCTCGTTTCAAAAAGCGATTCTCCCCGAATTCACTTTCTTATATTCCATCCGAAGCTCGTTACGGGAATAGAAAACTATTCAGCCCCCGTTGAGGAATAACGTATATAAAGGCAAAATATAAGCCACAGTTTTGAAATAAAACTGTGGCTTATGTTTATTCACCTATATATGCCCCGTCCGTTGTGCAAACAAGGCTGTATTTGCCGAAGCGGTAAAAGCGTTTTAATCCGCCGAGTTTATCGCTAACGTCGCTTACCGTAAAATCCTTTCTGCTGATTTTACGAAGCTTGTTGCTACAGCATACGTAAACTCCCTCGCTGTCTGATGAAACAAAGCAGGGACGCCTGAAAGTATCCGCTTCCCTTGAGCCTATTCTCAAATCAAGGTTAAGCTTGCCCGAATCAAAGAAGTAGCGAATAACGCAATCCTCATCCTCGCAGCAGCACCAGATGTAATCTCCGTCAAGCGCAAGGCCTGTTACGGGCTTTTCGTTGTAGGTCAGCGTTTTGTTCCAAAGCATTTCGCCCTCGGGCGAAAAAAGCGCGCACTGGCCGTTTGAAAAAATCACAAAAACGCTTTTATCATCAAAAATTCCCGCTTCGCAATCGGCAAAATTTGCAATGCTTTCGCTTATGCTTTTATACGCCGAATTTCCGAATTTTCGTATAAGGTACGCGCTTTTGGTAACAACCTCTTTTTCAAGCGTATTAAGGTTAACAATATAGTAGTTAGCTTTATAACCGCCCGTGGGAACAAGGTTTTTTTCAGAGATAATTATTTTA
>ONCR01000117.1 GCA_900316345.1 uncultured Eubacteriales bacterium
CTTTTCGGTAAGCGAAAGCTCCTTTGCCGAATAGCTCATAATAAGATTGCAGGCGTCCATTTCCTTAATTTTAGCGGTATCGGTTGTTATAGTTGTTTGCTGCCAAGGGGAGGTTGCTTGCTCGGCAACGGCCTGCTTAGGATTCCCTGACCGGTCCTCTGACGACGGGCTTTTTGAGCCTTCGCCGGAAGAGCAGGCGGCAAGAGAGCCTGCGATTATCAATGCTGAAAAAAGTAATACTAATAGCTTTTTCATAGTACACCTCTTAAACTGTTTTGTATTGTAATTATAAAACGGGATTATATTATTGTCAATTAACAAATTATGAATAAAGACTAATTAATTTTTTTATGCTACTTTCGCCGAAAACTGCGATTTCGTTTTCAAAAAGAAGCTGAGCGGTTATTCCGTTTCCGTCGCAGAGCTTGCCCGAAAACGAGCCGTCGTATATCTTTCCGAAGCCGCACGAGGGCGAGCGTTCCTTAAGCAGCGCGGCGGGGGCGTTACACTCCTTAGCAATATAAAGCGTATGCTCAGCGCCCGTTTTGAACTGCTCTGTTAAATCCTCGCCGTTTTTTGAAAATACCATTCCCTGCCTTATTTCGCTCGGTACTCTCGGGACAGGCAAGCCGCCGAAGCATTCGGGACAAACGGGAACGAGCTCAAAGCGTTCCCCGAGCGCAATTACTTCTTCGTTTTTATTATTACCGCCGTTATACTTGCAGTTTTCGCCGAGCAGACAGGCGCTTACAATAATTTTTGTTTTCATTAATTCACCGTTTCAACTTTATTATCGTTTTGTTCAATTCTTCCGAAATCAAAAAGCTCTCTGTCGTTATACCCGTTATTCAATGCAAAGGCGTAATCCTTTGCGTTAACAACGCCGTCGCTTATATAATCGGCATATCTAACGGTAATACGAAGCCTTTCCTCATCCTTCGCGATATTGACGGTAGATGACAAAAGCACGCATTCGTTTACCGAAACCGTAAGCTCCGCTTCGCCCTTAACTATTCCGTTAAGAACAACGCCTCCCGCTTCGTCGGTATATTCGCTTATATCGCCGAAGGCAACGCAGGCGTTTTCAAGCGGCCTTCCTTTAGTTGAACAAACGGTAACGCTTACGCTTGAGGTAATATCCTCGGTAACGGTAAATTCGCTGTTACAGTCTGCGCACAGATAGGTTGACGACGAGGTTTTACCGTCGTTTTCCGTACTTAAAAGTGTTACGTTTCTTGAATGGCCGCAGCCAAGGGAAATAAGGTTTGTTCCAAGCTTATCGCAGTAATCGCGAGTTGTGCTGTCAAGATAACCGCGAACATAAAAGCCTTTATAAATTTTATCGGTGCTTGCTCTGTAGGAATGGAAGCAATAATCGGGAAGAACGGCGTTCTTTGACGCAATAGTTAGGTTTTTAAGCGTCGGGCAGGCAAGCAAAGCGCCTTCGCCCATTTCTTCAAGCGAATTCAGCGTTAAATCGGTAAGCGCAGTGCAGGCGCGGAAGGCGTATTTACCAAGGTATTTTGCCTCGCTGTCAACCGTCATTTTGGCAATATTAAGTTTGCTTAAAAACCAGGGGGTAAATCTGTAAAGCTGGGCGCCGCTTTCGTTTTCGTAATCATCCATATAGCCGTTGCCGTAGGTAAGGAAAAGCTGTTTTATCTCGGTACAGCCGTACCACACGGTATCGTTTTCGGGCGCTTTGAGGGAAAGCGGAAGCGAAAGATAGGTAAGCTCCGCCGCGTTATAAAACGCATAGTCGCTCAGCGCCGTTACCGAATCGGCAATTTCAACCGATGCAAGGCTTTCGGTATATTCGCTCCAAGGTACTTCCCCCGCGGAGGAATATGAAAACATCGCGCCGTAACCGCTTATTCTTAAGAAATGAGTTGCTTCATCGTAGGTGTACGTAAGCTCTTCGCCGCAGCGGTAAAGCTCACCCTCAAGCGCAAAGCCGTTAAGCTCCGCGTACTCGGCGGCTCCGCTATCGGCACAGGCGTAAAACGTAAGTTCATGCTTGGTCATTGCACCGTTATAGGTATAGCCTAATGAATACTTGCCGAAATCAAGGCTGATTACGTCGGTTTCAACCCTTGTGGGATAATCGCTTAAAATGAAAGCGTATTCATTAATGCTTATCGGCTTATTAATAACAAGCGTTCTTTCGCGATATGACGGAAGAGCTGCGAGAATGTCCCCTTCATTATCATAAAGAATTGAATTTTCAACCTTCATTCTGCTGTTAGGAACAATAGCTATATTCTTAGCTGCGATAAGCGCAATAGCAGTAATGTTTTCAACACTTTCGGGGATGACGTAGGTTCCCCTTGCAAAGGTCAGAATTATTTCGGATTTATCCTTGTTGAAAAGGCTGAGGCCGTCGGTTGAATAGTTTTCGCTTGCGTCGCTTACGGAAAGCTTAACTATATTATCACAGTTATAAAACGCATAGGGATAAAGCGAGCCGACGTTTTCCTTGATTTCAAGGTTAGTTATAACGTCTCGGTAATTATACCATGGGGCGGTTGATTTATAAGTATACATATCGCCGCTGCCCTCAATAACAAGCTTGCCCGTATCGTAAATAACAAACCTGAGGTTTTCGCCGCACTTACCGCCGGCAACAGCCGTAGGCTGAACATACGCTCCCCTGTAGCTGTCGCCGCAGACGGAGCAGGTATAAAGAGTATAGCCCTCTTCGCCGTTATAAGGGTCATGCGCTTCGCTGTAATAATTATGCTTACAGCCGAGCTTAACAAAGGTTACGCCCTCGGTAAGCGCATAGGATTCAGCCGGCGTGTTACGGTAGCCCTTTATTCTTAAAGGGCTGATATTGCCGAAGGCTTTGTAGCCTATATTTTCAACGTCATCGTTAAAGGCCATTGTTTTTATTTTTGAGCAGTTATAAAAGGCATAGTCGCCTACAGCCTTAAAACGTCCGCTATAGGTAAACACGGCGTTTTTCATATTGAAAAACATATAATCGCCGATTGTTTTAACGGACTTATCAATGCTTACGCTTTTGATTTTTGAGGCAAAGCGCCTCCAGGGCTGCGTTTTTTCGGAATAATCGGCAGGGGCTAAAATATTAAGAGTTCCCTGCGGAATTTTAAATTCATATTCTCCGCTTGACGAATAGACCATATTGCCTATATCAGGCATACCGTTGCCGCAATATTTATCACGCCCCTCGTCGCCGAGGTCAACGGCGAAATCGCAAAGGGTTTCGTAAACATCGTCCTTGCTCATTTCTGTATCAAGCGATTTAATATCCGCGCAAAGGGCGGCGATATAAGGCGATGAAAACGAGGTTCCGCTCCAGCTTCTGTAAGAGGATTCGCCGTTTTGGGGATACGTACTGTAAACCCTGTAGCCGGGGGCGCAAAAATCAATCGCGTCGCCGAAATTTGTAAACGAGGCCGGAGCGTCAAGCTCTCCGTTAAGCGAAGAAACGGAAATTACTCCGTCAATACAGCTCGGGTAACGGGCGGTTATCTCCTCACTGTCGTTGCCTGCGCTTGCGCATATGCATACGCCCTTTGAAACGGCGTTGGCAACGGCCTTTTCGTACGATTCCTTTGAATAGTAAGAGCCGAGAGAAATATTAATAACGTCCGCTCCCTCGCCTACCGCGTAGTTAATGCCCGAAATTATGGCGGAGGAGCTTGTATCTTCGGTTTCAAACATAACGGCTTTAAAATCACCCGTGCCGCCGTCTTCCAAAACTATTTGCTTTTTGGGTAAAGGAATTTCGTTTTTTGATT
>ONCR01000063.1 GCA_900316345.1 uncultured Eubacteriales bacterium
AATTGAGGGTGGGCGAAGCCCACGCCCCATTATAAAACGCCGTTTTGCACACCATTGTAGGGCAAGGTGCCCACACCTTGCCGCGAAACGTTGCAAAAACGGGAGGGCGCGGAGGCCCTCCCCTACAATCAACAAACCATTCACGCCTTCCCCCTCGGGGGGAAGGTGGCTGCCGTAAGGCAGACGGATGAGGGGCAAAAAACAGGGAGGGCGCGGTGGCTCTCCCCTACAATCAACAAACCATTCACGCCTTCCCCCTCGGGGGGAAGGTGGCTGCCGTCAGGCAGACGGATGAGGGGCAAAAAACAGGGAGGGCGCGGTGGCCCTCCCCTACAAATTTTTCTCATCAGCGCAACTGTAGGGGCCGGTCTCTGTGCCGGCCCGTCCGAAATTCGGAATTTGAAATTACGGGCGATTCGTGAATCGCCCCTACAAAGGGCTCGCCGTTCGCGGCGTTGCCCTTTTTATTGTTTATTCCTTAGGAAAGCTTTTTGTTGCTGTAAGGTTGCTTATAGCAAACGACGTTCCCCATATACTATCGCTTGTTGCATAGAATTTAATTTTTAGCTTTTGAACTCCCGTAACAGAAAAGCTAATATCTTTAGGAATCATGTCCTTTTTTATTTTTGGCGAGGTATACAGAAGCTTTCCGTCGCCGTATGCTTCAAAATACCCTTTTGCCGATGTATTCTTGTCGCCCTCAGGTAAAAACAGGGTTCCGGTTACAGTATCATATTTCCCGGCAAGGTTGTATGTCGCAAAAACACCAATATATTGATCTGCGCTGTTGGTGGTGTACCAGTTCAGAACGTGAGTCATCTCTTTGTTGTTATTTGATTTATCCTTTTGATCAAACGCCAAATGTATGGAGTTGCCTTCATTGTCAACGCTTAAACAATTCTCTTCTATGTATAATTCATACGGAATGTACATTTCATACGTATCAAGTTTAGTTTTATAAACAGCGTTGTCGGGGGCTAACATCGCCGCAACCTCCATATTGCCGATTGCTCCGTCAACATCCTTTTCCTTGAAGCAAGCCTCGGCTTTTTGGGCGTAGGTTTCGGCATATTTTGCTCTGGTTTCTTCTAATTTCTTTTCAACAGCTTCGGAGTACAAGCCGTTTTCTTCAAGATAGGTATAGATGGTGCCGATTCTTGAATAAGCGTCCATAATATTCTCCTCGTCTATTAAGGTTTGAACTTCGGCAAGGGTTTGTTCAATATACATATCAACGCTTTTATTTATTTCGTCTTCAACTTTAGCGTAATTACTGTCGGTTGCGCTGACGTTTTGGAAGGCTTCAATTGCTTCCTTGGGCTGGTTTTGATTGTCCCTGAGGTCAACGCCCCTGCAATAAGACGCCTTTGATTTGATTATGGTTTGAAGCTCGTCCCACGCCGTTTGGTTATAGTATGAAATGCTCGGCTCAATAGTTTCCCCGTTTTCGGAATATAACAAATCGCCCCAGTTATTATTCAAATCCGTATAAACTATTCCTGCGCCGGTTTGAGCTATATCCTCCGCGGAATATTCCTTATTGTTTATTTCTTTAGCGGCCAACACCAAATAATTATTGATGGCTTTGTCGTATTTGCTTTGTGTGTTTGGGTTTCCCTGTGCCTGCATATAAAGAGTGTTAACCGCGCCTGCGTTTCGCGAGGCTAAGGCCTTGCTCATTTTATGCTGCGGCGAGCTGCTCACAGCAACCGCGATTATTATTATCAAAAGAACCAAAAACCCCGCTACCGAGGTGCCAACAATTATACCTGTTTTTTTCATTTCTTTTCCTCCTCTTTTTTATATATAAATTATTATATTAAAATCAGAGCTCAACATCTATAAGCCGTTAGCTGATTTTTGCATAAAAAAGCCTCCCTTATCAAAGTGATTCCCCACGGTGTGGGGAAATGTCCGCCTGCGGACAAAAGGGAACAGGGGGACCGCGTTAGCGGTGGAGGGATTCAAAAAACGGACGAGCAATGCTCGTCCCTACGGTGGGAGGGCGCGGAGACCCTTTTTAATTCGGAATTCGGAATTCGGAATTCGGAATTATTGGAGGGGCAAGCCCCTCACCCCATTATAAACGCCGTTTTGCATACCAATTGTAGGGCAAGGTGCCCACACCTTGCCGCGAAACGTTGCAAAAAACAGGGAGGGCACGGAGACCCTCCCCTACAATTTAAATGAAAAAATAAAAGTGAAAAGTGAAAAGTTTCGGGTGGGGCAAGCCCCTCGCCCCATTTTAAACTCCGTTTTGCATACCAATTGTAGGGCAAGGTGCCCACACCTTGCCGCGAAACGTTGCAAAAAAACAGGGAGGGCGCGGTGGCCCTCCCCTATGTTTTACTTTTTCGGAACTATCTTGTCCTTGCCGCCCATATACATTCTTAATGCCTCGGGGATGTTAACCGTTCCGTCGGCGTTAAGATTATTTTCAAGGAATGCGATGAGCATTCTCGGCGGCGCAACAACGGTGTTGTTAAGGGTGTGGGCAAGGTAATTGCCGTTTTCGCCCTTAACCCTGATTTTAAGCCTTCTTGCCTGTGCGTCGGTAAGGTTTGAGCAGGAACCGACCTCAAAATACTTCTTCTGTCTCGGGCTCCATGCCTCAACGTCTACGCTCTTAACCTTAAGGTCCGCAAGGTCGCCTGAGCAGCATTCAAGCGTGCGAACGGGAATATCAAGGCTGCGGAAAAGGTCAACCGTGTTCTGCCAGAGCCGGTCAAACCAGTATTTTGACTCCTCGGGCTTGCAGACAACAACCATCTCCTGCTTTTCAAACTGGTGAATACGGTAAACGCCGCGCTCCTCAATACCGTGCGCGCCCTTTTCCTTGCGGAAGCAGGGTGAATATGAGGTAAGCGTAAGCGGAAGCTGCTCCTCGGGAGTAATCGTATCAATAAACTTACCTATCATTGAATGCTCGGATGTGCCGATAAGATAGAGGTCCTCGCCCTCAATTTTATACATCATCGCGTCCATTTCCTCAAAGCTCATAACGCCCGTTACAACGTTTGAACGAATCATAAACGGCGGAACGACGTAGGTAAAGCCGCGGTCAATCATAAAATCGCGCGCGTAGCTGATAACCGCAGAATGAAGGCGCGCAATATCGCCCATAAGATAATAGAAGCCGTTGCCGGCAACCCTGCCCGCGGCGTCCATATCAATACCGTCAAAGGTTTCCATAATATCCGTATGATAAGGAATTTCATAATCGGGGACGAGGGGCTCGCCGTAGCGCTGAACCTCAACGTTTTCGCTGTCGTCCTTACCGATAGGAACGCTTTCGTCAATGATGTTCGGAATGGACATCATTATTTTAGTTACGCGCTCGTCAAGCTCGCTCTGCTTTTTTGAAAGCTCCTCAAGCTCCTTCGCCTGGGCGGTAACCTTCTCTTTAAGCGCCATTCCCTCTTCGCGCCTGCCCTGAGCCATAAGCGCGCCGATTTCCTTTGATACCTTGTTGCGGTTTGCGCGAAGCTCGTCAGCCTTAACTATCGTTTCACGGCGCTCGGTATCAAGCGCAATAACCTCGTCAACAAGCGCAAGCTTGTGGTCCTGAAACTTCTTTTTTATATTTTCCTTAACTATTTCGGGGTTTTCCCTTACAAATTTAATATCAAGCATTTTTAGTCCTCCCTGTAAAGTGCATTTGCTATATTCTGTAAATCCTCTTGCGAATAAAATTCAATTTCAAGAGTACCCTTGTTGCCTTTATTGGTAACCTTAACCTTTCGCCCGAGCGTTTCCGAAAGCGAAAGCTCAACCTCGTTATAAAACGCGTCGCGCCTTTCCCTTTTAGGACGTGAGGGCGCTTTTCTTTGCGTTTTAGCCATTTTTTCAACGTCGCGAACCGTAAGTTTATGTGAAACAATACGCTTTGCCGCCTCAAGCATCATCGCCGGATGTTCAAAGGCGAGAAGCGCTCTTGCGTGCCCTGCAGAGATTTCGCCGTTTTTGGTCATCTCTCTTACTTCCTCGGGAAGCTTTAAAAGGCGAAGCGAATTTGTTATCGCCGGGCGCGATTTTCCCACGGCGGAGGCTATTTCCTCCTGCGTGTAGCCGCATTTATCGGCAAGCGCCTGTAAGCCCTCCGCTTCTTCAATCGGGTTTAAGTCCTCTCTTTGCAGGTTTTCAATAATCGCAAGCTCCATTGCCTCGCTGTCCGTCAGCTCCTTGATTACAACGGGAACCTCTTCAAGACGGCACATTTTTGCGGCTCTCCAGCGCCTTTCGCCGGCCACAAGCTGGTATCCGCCCGACGGAAGCGGACGAACAAGCAGCGGTTGAAGTATTCCGTGCTGTTCAACGGATTGCGCAAGCTCTGCAAGCGCGGCTTCGTCAAAGGTTTTACGCGGCTGCTCGCGGTTCGGAATAATCTCGTTAATCGGCAGAGTATTCGTTTTAATACCGTCGTCAATGCTGTTTTCCTGCATTAACGCGCCGAGCCCTCTTCCGAGCCCTGACTTCTTATTTGCCATATCATTTCTCCTTTTTTCGGAATTACTGTTTCTTTAAAAACTCGTCTGCAAATTTCTTATAGGCAAACGAAGCTTTTGAGTATTTTTCATAGTAGATTACAGGCTCGCCGTATGAAGGAGCCTCCGCAATCTTAACGCTGCGGGGAATCATCGTTTTATACGCCTTGTTGGGAAAATACTTGTTAACCTCTTCTATAACCTGTTGGGTAAGCTTTATGCGGCTGTCATACATAGTAAAAAGCACGCCCTCAAGCTCAAGAGAGTTGTTATACTCTCTTTTAACCGTTCTTACCGTGTTTACAAGCTGGCTTAAGCCCTCAAGCGCATAATATTCGCACTGAAGCGGAACTATAAGCGTATCCGCGGCAACAAGCGCATTGATAGAAAGAAGGCCGAGGCTTGGCGGACAGTCAATGATTACGTAATCAAAGTCCACAACAAGGGTTGCAATCGCTTTTTTAAGAACGCGGTTACGGTTTTCCATTTCTGCAAGTTCAAGCTCCGCGCCCGCAAGGTTCATATCCGCAGGGAGCAGCCAGAGGTTTTTAAACTCCGTTTCAATCATTATTGAGCGTGCGGAGGTTTCGCCTATTAACATATCATAGGTTGAGTATTCAACCTCGCTCTTATTAACTCCAACGCCTGATGTAGTATTTCCCTGGGGGTCAACGTCTATCAGTAGTGTTTTTTTACCCTTTGCGCCGAGCGCGGCGGCCATATTAACGCAGGTCGTCGTTTTACCGACGCCACCCTTCTGATTAAAAATTGCAACAATTTTACCCATAGTATCACCTCGTTTGCATTATATTATACATTATAATATAGCGTTTATCAAGTGTTTGTTGATAATGTTTCACGTGAAACTTGTCAAAACGCATTACGCGATTAATACAGCGAAATTACGCTGATGTAATTTCGCTGAGAGGAGATTGCGCCGCAGTGATTGTTAACAGTTTGCCTGCGAACTGTTTTAATCACGAAGGCGCAAGCGACGAGTTTCACGTGAAACTTTTTACAAAATTTCTATATGTTGAAGCGATTTAAGAATTAATTGCCACATATTGGAAGTTTCACGTGAAACAAAGCAAAGAAGGCGAGCATTAGCCCGCCTTCTTCGCGTGATGAAAAGAGGAGAATATGTTAAAACGGTAATCCGTTTTAAGCCTTTTTGAGTTTCAGGGCTTGCGTTCCTGCAGTTTTCGGTATTTTTACCCTGAATTCGATATAATCTTCTGTTTCTGTTTTGTCGGTTTCAGCCTCTATGCCGGAAGCCTTCATGGTTTCAATTGCCCGGTTTACGGTATTAATGAATATTCTTACGTCTTTGAATATCCTTACCGTATTCTTTTTGGGCTTTTCGCCTTTGTTAACAAGACCTTCAATAAACCTTTCGGTTTGTTCAACGTTATAGCCCTTTTCCTTAATTATGCGTAGCGCCGCCCAAATATCCTTTTCGCATTCAAGGCGAAGCAGCGCTCTTGCGTGTCTTTCGGTTAAGCCTTCCTTTTCAATAAAATACCGAACGTCAACGGGAAGCTTAAGAAGACGAAGCTTGTTAGATAAGGCTGACTGGCTTTTCCCAAGCTTTTTGGCGCATTCGCTCTGGGTTAAGCCGAAGTGGTTGATTAGCTGTCCGATTGCCGCGGATTCTTCAAAAAAGGTTAAATCGCTTCGCTGAATGTTTTCAAGTATTGAATAAACCGCGCTATCCTCGTAATCGCAGTCAACCTCAACGCAGGGAACCTTTTCAAGCCCTGCGAGAATGGCAGCCCTTAAGCGCCTTTCGCCGGCAATGATTTCAAAATAATCCGAATTGTTTATTCTTCTTATCAAAAGCGGCTGCAAAATTCCGTTTTCCTTAATGCTGTCTGCAAGGGAAAGCATTTCCTCGCTTTCAAATTTGCGACGCGGCTGATATGGATTAGGCAAAAGCTTTTCCGTATTGATATTGGTTATGTCCCTCAAGCCCGTGCCTCCTTACTGCTTGTCCTTACAAATAGATATTATCATAAACATTAAAAAAAATAAAGGATTTCCCATCGCGGAAAATCCTTTTAAATCGACAAAAAAGCTTTGTTTAAAGCGGTTTTACGGATATTTTTTTAGTTTTTCTCGGGTATTCTGTCGGAGTGTGCGAAATCTTTTTTATTATGATAATTGACCTTGCGTCGCCGTTCGGTAGTTTATATGAAACATTACTTTCAACCTCGCCGCCGAGTAGCTTAATGGCGTTCTCCGCTTCGGGGACCTCGTTTTCCGAGCCCTTAAGTGCAATAAAGTACCCGTCAAGTTTAACGAAGGGGAGGCAGTATTCGCAAAGCACGTTAAGCGGTGCGACTGCTCTTGCGGTTGCAATGTCGTATTTTTCGCGGTAGCTTTCGTTTTGGCCGAGCACCTCCGCTCTTGCGCAAACGAGCTCAGCTTCAAGGCCGCAGCTTTCAAGTGCGTTATTTATAAAACGAAGCTTTTTCTGAACGCTGTCAACAAAGGTAACCTTAAGCTTGTTGTTTTTGGCTATCATAAGCGGAAGGCTCGGGAAGCCCGCGCCGCTGCCTATATCAATAATTTTAGTTCCGTAATCTATATCAAAGTATTTCAGCACCATAAGGCTGTCAATAAAATGCTTAACAACAACCTCCTCGGGGTCTGTAATTGCTGTAAGGTTGTACTGCCTGTTAGTTCCTATAAGCTCACCTGCGTAAACCTGGAACTGGCTTAACATATTATTATCAAGCGGAGCTGAAATTTCCTCGGCATATTTTTCAAGTAAATCTCTGTTAATCATAAGCTCTCCAAAATAATATTAAGCGCGGTTATATCAGCAGGGTTGACGCCGCTTATACGGCTTGCCTGGCCGAGGTTTGACGGTCTGATTTTAGAAAGCTTTTCAACAGCCTCAAGCCGAAGCCCCTTAAGGGCGGAATAATCAATATCCTCGGGGATTTTTTTAGCCTCAATGCGGCGCATTTCCTTAATCTGCGCCTCCTGCTTTTTAATATAACCCTCGTATTTTATTGTAATTTCAACCTGCTCGAAAACCTCATGGGGAAGGTTCGGGCGGTTTAAGTCAATCTCGGTTAAATCGTCGTAGCCGAGCTGCGGCCTTTTTAAAAGCTCAATCAGCTTACAGCCCGTTTTAAGCGGCGCCGTGCCTTTTGCTTCAAGAAGCGACTGAAGCTTATCCGAAAGGGGAACGGAAAGATTTTTAACCCTTCTCATTTCCTCGTCAATAAGCCTTTGTTTTTCAAGAAACGCGGCGTATCTTTCCTCGCTTATCAGACCCAGTTTATATCCCGTTGGCGTAAGCCTGATATCGGCGTTATCCTGCCTTAAAACAAGGCGGTATTCCGAGCGCGAGGTCATCATTCTGTAAGGGTCCGTACAGCCCTTGGTAACCAAATCGTCAATCAGCGTTCCGATATACGAGCCTCCGCGGTCAAGGATAAGCTCCTCCTTGCCCTGAATTTTCAGCGCGGCGTTAATGCCGGCAACAAGCCCCTGCGCCGCCGCCTCCTCGTAGCCGCTTGAGCCGTTAAACTGCCCTGCGCCGTAAAGGCCCGGGAGGTCGTTAAATTCAAGCGTGGCCTTAAGCGCGGTAGGGTCAACGCAGTCGTATTCAATCGCATAAGCCGTTCGCATAACCTGCGCGTTTTCAAGCCCGGGGATTGTGTGAATAAACGCAAGCTGAACGTCCTCGGGAAGGGAGGACGAAAGCCCCTGAAGATAAAGCTCCTCGGTATTAAGTCCGCAGGGCTCAATAAAGAGCTGGTGCCTCTCCTTTTCGGAAAAGCGGACTATTTTATCTTCAAAGCTCGGGCAGTAGCGCGGCCCCTTGCCCTCGATTTTTCCGCTGTACATCGGGGAACGGTGAAGGTTTTCAAGAATAACCTTTTTCGTTTCCTCGTTTGTATATGTAATATGACAAACCACCTTGTTTTCGGGCGGCGTCTTGGTTTCAAAAGAGAAGGGGACGGTTCGCTCGTCGCCCCTTTGCACTTCAAGGTTTTCAAAGTTAACGCTTCTTCGGTTAACCCTGCTCGGGGTTCCGGTTTTAAAGCGGCGAAGGGGAATATCAAGCTTTTTGAGTGCCTTTGAAAGCTCGTTTGCCGGGAACATCCCGTCGGGCCCGCTTTCGTATGAAACCTCGCCTATGTAAACCCTTCCGCCGAGGAAGGTTCCCGTTGCAAGGATAACGGCCTTTGCGGTATATTCAGCTTCAAGCCTTGTAACGCAGTGCCATAATCCGTCGCCGTCTTTAAACAAATCGACTATTTCGCCCTGCCTTATATCAAGGTTTTCGCATTTTTCAAGCGTGTGCTTCATTCCCGCGGAATATTCGCGGCGGTCAATCTGCGCACGAAGCGAATGTACCGCCGGCCCCTTGCCGAGGTTGAGCATACGCGACTGGAGCGAATACTTGTCCGCCGCCTTGCCCATCTCTCCGCCGAGGGCGTCAATTTCCCTTACAAGGTGGCCCTTCGAGGTTCCGCCGATTGAGGGGTTGCAGGGCATATTTCCAACCCAGTCAAGGTTAACCGTAAACACGGCGGTATCGGCGCCGAGGCGCGCCGAAGCAAGGGCAGCCTCAATCCCGGCGTGCCCTGCGCCTATTACTATTACGTCGTACGTCCCTGCAAAATATTTCATATTACCTCGTTAGAATTCGGAATTCGGAATTCCGCATTGTGTAGGGGAGGGTCTCCGCGCCCTCCCGATTTTTTGCCCCTCATCCGTCTGCCTGACGGCAGCCACCTTCCCCCAAGGGGGAAGGCGTGAATGGTTTGTTGATTGTAGGGGAGGGTCTCCGCGCCCTCCCGATTTTTTGCAACGTTTCGCGGCAAGGTGTGGGCACCTTGCCCTACAATCTTTTCGTCTTTCACTTTTCATTTAATATTTATTTTCCAACGCAGAACTTGCTGAAAATATTGTTAACAACCTCTGCGCTTGCTTTTTTACCTGTCAGCGAAAGAAGCTCGTCCGCCGCGGAATCTATCATAACGTTAACAGCGTCAAAGGTTACGCCTGCTCTTAACGCGTCAAGCGCTTCAATGATTTCGCCGTAAGCGTTTTCGCAGTTTTTCTTCTGCCTTGCGTTTGCGAGAAGGGGAGCGCTGCTGTCAAAATCGGCAACGCCGAGCAGTCTTTCAACCGCCGCGGCAAGCTCCTCAAAGCCCTCGTTATTCTTTGCGCTGATATAAACAATTTCAGAAAAGGCAACTTCAATTTCACTTGTGTCAAGCCTTGCTTCAAGGTCTGTTTTGTTAATAACGGCAACCGCGGCTCTTCCCTTACAGCGCGAAATTAAATCCCTATCAAAACCGTCAAGCGAAAGGGAATTATCAAAAACCGCAAGAACAAGCTGCGCGTCGTCAAGCGCCTTATACGCCTTTTCAATTCCAATGCTTTCAACCAAATCGTCGCTGCTGCGAAGCCCTGCGGTATCGCGCAGGTGAAGAACGAGGCCGCCGAGGCGAACGCTCTCCTCAACAATATCCCTTGTTGTTCCTTCAATATGGGTAACGATGCTTTTTTCGGTTTTAGTAAGCATATTCATAAGGCTTGATTTGCCTACGTTCGGCCGTCCGGCAATCGCGGTAACAACGCCCTTTGTAACGGTTTTGCCGTTTTCGTAATTATCAAGCAGCGCCTTAAGCTCAAGAGCGCATTGCTCAAGCGTTTTTTCAAGCTCGCCGTCGGTGAGCTCGGGGATTTCCTCGTCGGGATAATCAACCCACGCCGCCATGGTTGCCGAAGAATCAAGAAGCTTTTCCAAAACGGAATTAATTTTGTTGCTCAAAGCGCCCTGCAGGGCGTTATATGAAGCCTTAAGGCTCTGCTCGCCCTCGGCTGAAATAAGCTCGGCAACGCTTTCCGCCTGGGTTAAATCAAGCTTGCCGTTAAGAAAGGCGCGCTTTGTAAATTCGCCCGGGCCTGCAGGCACGGCGCCCGCTTTTAGCACGGCTTCAAGCGTTTTTTGAACAAGAAGCATTCCGCCGTGGACCGAAAGCTCCGCAACGTCCTCGCCCGTATAGCTTTTCGGAGCGCGAAAAACAAGCGCAACCGCGTTGTCGGCCTTTTCGCCGTCAATAACAATGCTTCCGTATTTTGCGCGGTAGCCCTTTAACTCAAGCAGGGAGCTGTTGTCAAACGGCTTGAAAACCGCGTTTGCAATTTCAACGGCGCGGCTTCCGCTTATTCTTATAACGCCTATACCGCCGGGCGCGCTGCCCGTGGAAACGGCGGCAATCGTTTTTTCCATTAAGCTCCCTCCTTTAAAAATTTGTAGGGCAAGGTGCCCACACCTTGCCGCTTCAATACTTTATATACCGGCGTCACGATGTAGGCATCGTGCCCTACATTACGAGAGCTGAATTAAATCAGCCCTTATTATTAGTCCTTATTTACCTCAATCTTTCCGAATTTCGGAAGGTCGGCTCTGTCAGCCTTCGGGGTGTAATCCGCAGGCGCAGTCGTTTTAGCCTTCGGCCTGTCGTTTCTGCCTCTGCCTCTTGAATCTCTTC
>ONCR01000082.1 GCA_900316345.1 uncultured Eubacteriales bacterium
AGCCGCCGGTCACCTTCTGGTGACATCTTCCATTCGGCGGCTCTGTGCATAAAAAAGTCCCCGGATCTTTCCGGAGACTCTTTTGATCTCATCATCGAATGATAACCATTGGATTTCAGTTTTTCAGAACCTTCTGTCCGATCACATAGATGACAGCGGCAACGACCATACCGTTGATGGAAGCGATCCCCCAGTGAAGAAGGTTCGCCACCACGGCTCCCAGGACCACGCCGACGACCGCGAACCTCAGAGACTACGTAAATATCGTAAAACAGAAAACGGACAGATACTATGCAGATTATGTTAACGATACCTACGACTGTTTTTTAATCCCCCTTGCAAACGCCTTTAAGGTTAAAGGGCATGACGAGATGACAAAGCTCGCCGATTTTATTAAAATGCTTAAAATCCCCTGCGCTATTATCGGCGTAGGTCTTCAAAGGACTCTCGGCAGCGACAGGTTTATAGATATTTATCCGCATAACGACGAGGTTAAAGCCCTTGTTAACGCGGTTCTTGAAAAATCGCCCATAATCGGCGTAAGAGGCGAAATGACGGGTGATTATCTTAAAGACCTCGGCTATAAGGAGGAAAAGGATTTCACCGTTATAGGCTGCCCGTCAATGTATACCTTCGGCGATACACTTCCCGAGGTTAAGCATATTGAGCTTAACAAAGACAGCGTTGTTTCGTTCAACTCGAAAATTGAATTTGAAAAGCTTGAAGGATACAAGCCCTTTATGGAGTTCACCAAAAAGAATATGGCTGAATTCCCGAATATGATTTACGTTCAGCAGCAGATTGACGACGTAAGAATGATTTATCTTGATAAATACAAACAAAAACTTCGTAAAAACAAGATGTACGATATTTCAAAGGCTGTAAGCTTTGTTGACATTCCGTCGTGGATTGATTACTTTAAAGAGAACGTTGATTTTTCGGTAGGCTCGCGTATTCACGGCAACGTTGCCGCAATTCTCGGCGGAGTTCCGGCGCTGACCATACCTTTTGACAGGCGCGTATTTGAGCTTGCGGATTATCACAACATCCCGATGGTTGATTGTAAAACGGTTAACGAAAACGTTTCGCTTTACGATTTATTTGAAAAAGCTGATTTCAACTCTGTTCACAAAGGACATAAGGAACGCTTTGAGCATTATCTTGACTTCCTTCATAAGCTTGACCTTGACACGGTTTATGACCACACGTACGAGGGCGGCATAACGCCCTATGACAGGATTACTTCCGAGCAGAATTATTACGGCGTAATCAAAGCGTATGACGCTGCTGACGACGCTGAAAGGCTTGTAAGGTACAGAAGCGCATTCCCGATTGTAAAGAAAATGCAGCTTGACGAAACGAAAAAGGTTGAAAAGCTTCAGGAGCAGATTAAAAATCTTAAGGCGGAGCTTGCGGAAGCAAAGGCCGCAGAACCTCAGTCGAAAAGCTTTAAGGACAAGCTTAAAAGTAAGCTTTCAAAATAATAACAAACAAAAAAGCGCTGTATCAGGGCAACCGATACAGCGTTTTTTATTATATTGAATCTTCGGTAATTATATCCTTTTTATACGTCTTAACCGAGTGCTCACAGCTGAAATCAAGAAGCTTAAGCCCTTTGATATGCCTTGCCCAAAGCGCATAGGACGGAAGATTTCTGAAACGCCAGCTTTCGGGATAAACATCGCTGTATTCGGGGATAAATGAGCGCTTATCGTAAACCTCGGGATAAGGCGCATATTTAATATCAACACCTTTAAGAGTAACGTTTTCAACGCGTTTTGTTTTACCGCCCTGCCTGAAGCCTGCAATAATTACGGGTATTTCGGCATCGGTAGCTTCAACGTTTTCAATAACTATGTTTTTAACCTCGCCGAGCATATTGAATCGGTTCTTTTCCGCCGAAGTGCCCTTCTCTTTTACCTTGCCGAACTCAACGGCGTTTGCACTTTCGGGCGTAACCTCAGCAGCACGGTTGCGGTTGCAAAGGCGAATAAATATCGGACAGGTTACCCTGTTCATTTTTATATTGCTTACTTTAATATCGCTTACAACCGAGCCGTCAGCGCTTTCAATCGCAATTCCGCTGACCGTTCCCGGGTATAAATCCGTCATAAAAAACGAACAATCGGAAACTGTTACGTCGCTTATGTCAAAGGTTGTTTCGGTTCCGATTTTAAAGGCGTTGCAACAGCTTATTACTTCACAGTCCGCAACGCGGATGTTTTTCATTTTTCCGGTATTGCCGAGCCATATTGCATTTTTAATACATATTCCGTCATCGGCGGTTGAAACAAAACAGTGCTCAATATTTATATTACTTGTTCCCGCAATGTCAAAGCCGTCTGCGTTTGCAACGTGGCGGTTGTTGTTTATAACGAAATTACAAATATCAACGCTATCGCAGTTTTCAAGCCTGAAGGACCAGTGGGCGGCGTTTTCAATAATAAAATTATCCGCTTTAATATCTTTACAGTTTTTAAAATAAACGGGACCTCCGTACTTGCTATTATGGGCAAAGCGCAACTGTGCGCGGTAATCGCGCCTCATTTGAATTACGTCTATATATTCGGGGTGTTCAAGCATATTTGCGGCATAAAGCGGCTTAAGCCCGAAGTATTCGCCGTTGCCTTTTACCTTACCGCCGCCCGTCAATACTATGTTCTCGCAGCCGTCGGCATGAAGAATACCGAGGTGATTATAGCCCTTTCCGCTTTTATTGGAGCAAAGCGCGGAGCCTTTTTCAATAAAGAGCGTTACGTTTGATTTCAAAAACACGGTTGTTGTTACGTAATCGCCGCCCGTTACAAGAACGGTTCCTTTTGTTTCGGCGGCAAGCTCAACTGCGGTACTAATCGCCTTTGAGTTATCCTCACTTTCAACCGACGCGCCGAAGCTTCTTATATCATAAACATTTTCGCTCGGAACAGCTTGTTCCCTTATATAATTGCTTTCGGGAAAATAAGACGAAAAGTCAAAAGGGTAAACCTTAATAAAAGGTTCACCCTTTGTAATTCTTAAATCCCTGCCGAACAATACGGTATTCAGTTTATCAATCGGCGTTCGTTTTTTCATTTTATATCTGCCTTATTAAATTCTTATCCTTCCTTGCCGCCCAGGCGATATTATAGGAATGGTCGCCTATGCGTTCAAGATCCTGAAGAAATTTAGTAAACACAACGCCCGAAGCGGTGTGGCACTTTTTTTCACGAAGGCGCTGAACGTGATTATCCTGCGCCTGAAGGGTAAGGCTGTCTATAGTATCCTCAATAAAGTGAAGCTGACGTTCCTCGTCATCGGGGAGCTTTTCGTTAAGAAATGCGCCAAGGGAACGGTCAAACAGCTCAAGGTCCTTAAGATAAATTGTTTCTATTTCCTTTTTGCCGTCCTCGGTAAAATCAAGTTGCTCGCTTAAAACAAGCTCATGCTTTTCAAGGATATTCAGCGCGTGGTCACCTATTCTTTCAAGGTCGGTTATAACGTGGAAAAGCTTACCTATATATTCGGAGGTATCGCCCGTCATATTGTTTGACGAAACGGTAACCATAAAGTCCGAAATATTATGGTTAAGCCAGTTTATAAGCTCCTCGTTATCCTTAATTTCCCTTTCGTGCTCCATTGTTGAATGAAGAAAATCCTCGCACGAAAGAACAAGGTTCTTTCTTACAATTTTTGCCATTCTTTCAACCTCGGAGGTGATTTGAAGAACGGTAATAGTCGGGTTCGGGTGGATTTTCTTATCAATATAGGTAAAGCGAAGCGCGCTTTCGTGTTCCTTAGGCTTAATAATAATTTCCGAAAGCTTAACAATGTATTTAACAAACGGAAGAAGAACAAGCGCTGTAACAATTTTAAACAGAATATGACACGCGGCAACCTGAACCGAACCGTTACTGCTGAGCCCCGTCAGCCAATTTATAAACGGGTCAAAGGTTGCAAGAGGCGTTAATAAAACAAGAATCAGGTTAAACAGGAAGTAAACGAAAGCGGCGCGTTTTGCGTTCGTTTTCGCACCTATTGAGGAGAGGAAAAGCGGTGTAGCAGAGCCAACGTTTATTCCTATAACAAGATAAACGGCTATATCAATAGGAACTACGCCGTTAAACGCAAGCACCTGCAAAACGCCGATAGCCGCGCTTGACGACTGAAGAACCGAGCAAATTAAAACACCTATTACTATTCCGAGGAAGGGGTTATTGGCGCTTGCCATAAACTTCTGGAAGGCTACGCTTGTTTTTAAAACGCCCATTGCTTCCTCGCCGCTCATATACTTTAAGCCGAAGAACAAAATACCAAAGCCGAGAATTATCTGGCCAATATATTTTTGCTTTTGCTTTTTTGAAAACAGCGACATACCCGCGCCGATAACAATACATATCGGAGCGATAGCGGAAACGTCTATTGCAATAAGAACGGCGGTTACGGTTGTACCTATATTAGCGCCGATTATTACGCCTGTCGCCTGGGCTAAATCCATTATTCCGGCATTAAGAAAGCCCATCAGCATAACGGTTGTTGCCGAGGATGACTGAATTACCGCGGTTACAAGAACGCCGAGCAAAAAGCCCTTAAACCTGTTGCGCGTAAGCTTTTCAAGCAAATCCTTCATTTTATTGCCGGCAATCTGGTTTAGCCCTGCGCTCATATAGTTCATACCGAACAGGAATAATCCGAGCCCGCCGAGAAGATTAATTATATTACCAATAGTCATAAATTACCTCTTTTTTCAGAAATCTTCAACTTCCCTCAATTATACTATAATTTCAGTATTGTCAAATGTCAATAAAAAATATATTTTTTCACTGCATTTTGTTGCATTTTCGGCATTTTGTGTACTAATATATGAAAGGAGCTGATATTATGAAAAAAATATTTAGTTTGTTAATAGGATTAACCGTTTTAATCACCGCAATTATCCCTTGCGGTACAGCGTTTGCCGCGGAAAAGAAATACGGCGATTATACCTATTGCACCTGGTGGAACGACAGTAAATCCGTTATAATTGAAAAATATAACGGAAAGGCAAAAACCGTTAAAATTCCTTCAAAAATCAAAGGAAAGCCGGTAGCAGCAATTGATTGGCACGCCTTTGCTTATAACAAAAAAATCAAAAAGGTTATAATTCCCGATTCTATAAAAACAATTAACGGCGACGCATTTGTAAAATGCACTAATCTTGAAAAAATCGAAATAGGCAACGGAATTAAAGAAATAGGCAGAGACGCCTTTACCGGAACTAAATACGCCAAAACCCACAAGCGCAAAAACGGCGTTCTTTATATAGGCAAATACCTTATTACCGCAAACCGAAAGGTATGCAAGGGCAAGGTTAAGGTTAAAAAAGGCACAAGGCTTATAGCATGCGGCGCATTTATTATGTGTAAAAAAATAACGTCGGTAACCATTCCCGATTCCGTTGAAATTATTAACGAAACAGCGTTTAAGGACTGTGTAAGGCTTGAAAGCGTAAGGCTTCCCTCAGGGCTCAGCGAGCTGTCAGACAGCGTGTTCAATCTTTGCAAATGCCTTGAAAAAATCAAGCTCCCCGAAAAGCTGAAAAAGATTTCCGCAAGAGCGTTTGCAAATTCGGGCATTAAGGAAATAACAATTCCGAAAAGCGTTAAGCGCTTCGGCGATAACATATTTTATAATTCAACCCTTGAAAAAATTACGCTTCCCGAAGGGTTGAAGACCATACCCAACGGATTTTTAAGTAATACGCGAATTAAGGAAATTGAAATTCCCGACAGCGTAAGAACAATAGCTTACCGCGCTTTTGAAGAATGCAAACAGCTTAAAGGCATTAAGCTCCCCTCGGGCTTAAAGAGCATTGAGAGCGATGCGTTTTTTGAAACGGGGCTTGAGGAAATTACAATACCCGATAAGATTGAAACAATTTCATGGAGCACCTTCAGCAACTGCTACGATTTAAAGAGCGTTAAAATAGGAAGCGGTGTTAAGCTGATTGACTATTACGCTTTCAACGAATGCACCTCTCTTGAAGAGATTAGCATTCCCGATAACGTTGAAACAATCAGACCTCTTGCCTTCTACGACTGTACCAAACTTAAAAATATAAAGCTCGGCAACGGGCTTAAGGAAATCGGTTACGACGCTTTTCTCGGCACTGCTGCGGCTGAAAAGAATGAATATAAAAACGGCATTCAATATATTGATAACGCGGTTTATTCAGCTGATAAAGGCATAACTAAGGCAGAGCTTAAAGAGGGCACGCGAATTGCTGTTGACCGGGCGTTTAACAGCTGCTCCGAATTAACGGAGCTCACCCTGCCCGGCAGCTTTGAAACCTCGATTGCAAATCAGCTTGACTTTTGCAAGAAGCTTGAAAAAATCAGCGTAAGCCCCGATAACCAAGCTTTTACGGATATTGACGGAGTTATGTATTCCAAGGATAAAACAGTTATTGTTAAGTACCCGAGAGGGCTCAGCGGCGACTATAAAATCCCCAACGGAGTTACCGAAATAGGCGAAAACGCCTTTGCTTATTCCAAGCTTCAGAGCGTAATTTTACCCGACAGCGTTAAAAGAATCGGCATTAATGCCTTCGCTAACTGTATGTCGCTTAAAGCGGTTGACCTCGGAAGGTGCGAAACAATTGATTACTGCGCTTTCATCAACTGTAAAAAGCTTAAGGACGTCGTTCTTCCGAATACGGTTAAAGCGCTCGGCGGTTATGCGTTTGGCTTGTATTTCCCGAGGGATACGTTTGACGAGCCCGTTTACTCTGACGAAGCAGAGCTTCCCTGCAGCGTTAAGAATTTCGTTATTCACGGAAGCGTTTACGGCCCCCTTCCGAATTACGTAAGAAACGGCGACAGCGGCGACGATTTTTCATACTATATTCAATATGATTTTACTGATTATAACGCGCCCGACGTAACAGTTAAGGGCGGCAAGGGCAAGATAAGCGTTATATGGAAGAGCGATGATACCTCCGTAGGCTTCAGGGTAACCTATAAGAAAAAAGGCAAAAAAGAAGTTACAAAGCTTTTCAAGTCCGAAAAAACGGTTAAAAAAGAGCTTAAAAAGCTGAAAAAAGGAACGTACCGAGTATGGGTTGAATCCTTTATCGATTGCGGTTGTGACGAGCCGCATTATCGCTTCAGCGAAAAAACCAAAACCTTTACGGTTAAGGTAAAATAATACGGTAATATAACAAAACGGCTGAGTTAAACTCAGCCGTTTTGTTATTGCTTATAATGCTTTTATCCAGTTTACGATATCCTGCATAACCTCGTCTTTGTTGAGCTCATTAAGAATTTCGTGGCGGCAATCGGGATAGATTTTACAGGTAACGTTTGTATGTCCGCTTGCCT
>ONCR01000083.1 GCA_900316345.1 uncultured Eubacteriales bacterium
CGCTGGAGAAATAGAGTTCGCCGTTCGGTCGGAAGGTGGGGAAGACCTCATCGCCTGGCGTATTGATCGGGGCAGGCAGGTTCTCTGCTCCTCCCAGGGTCTTGCCCTCGATGGAGATGCGCCAGATATCCTTGCCGCCATGGCCGCCAGGCATGTCGCTAACGAAATACAGCCAGTCGCCGTCGGGTGAGGCAGCAGGGTGGGCAAAACAGGAGAGTGTGTCTTTCGAGATCTTCAGCTCCTGCGGTTTGGACCACGAAGCATCGCTGCGCTGGGAGGTATAGATCTGGGCGTAGCGCGGATAGTCCGGGTCGCTGGTGCAGCGGGTGAGGTACATGGTCTTCCCGTCGGCAGAGAAACAGCAGACTCCCTCCTCGAGTTCCGAGTTCAGCTCGCCTTCCACGGCTTCGGGTGCGGACCACTTTCCCTTGTCATCTTTCTTGGAGAAGAAGATGTCCGCATAGTTGGTACCGGTGATGCCGCTGAGTTCGTCGCCCGTTGCCTGCGGTCGGGTGGTGGTCCAGTAGAGCTGGTCCCAGTCGTCGCCGAAGAGCGCGGGGGAGAAGTCTGCCCGGCGGGAGTTCAACGCAGGCTCCTTTTTCACGGTGTGCAGCGTGGGCCGCTGCTTCATCAGCAGGGCCTGGCGGGCACCGATGATGCCATTCATAGCCAAGGTGTCGTTCTGGGGGGTGCAGATCTTGGTGTGGCTGGCATAGAGTTCCTTGCTCATAGCAATGAATTGCTCGTAGCTCTTGATGGCGTTCTTGTAGTCGCCGCTCTTGTGGAGTTGTTGCGCCAGCTTCAGGGTGGCGTCGAGGATGGCAGCCTCGTCCAGTGAATCCTGGATGTCCATGTGTGGCGTTTCCATCACGGGGCGCTCGCCGCGGCTGACTTCCACGGCCTCCCTGATTTTCTGTCGGTCAGACTTGGATTTCTCCAGATAGCGGATACCGTTCTGATAGGCACCCACAGCCTTGGCGGTGTAATTGATGCGACGGTAGCAGTCTGCCATCTTCAGGGCCCGTTCGCCGCGTTTGCCGCAAGCTTACCTAAATCGGATATAGCCTTTAGAAGCGCGCTTCTTAAGCCCCTATCCTTAATTATTGCAGCCGCCTTTTTTATAAGCGCAGGCTCAATATTTATAAGCGAGCCGCCTGAAATATTCATTTCGTCCGAGGTAAGAATTCTGCTGTCAAAAAGATAGTCCACCTGTTCGGCGGTAAGGCCCGGAAGAATATTTCTGACTACGCCGAATTTCGACATCGAATTTCCGATTTCCTTAAAATACTTTTTCTGGTAATCCCAAAGCGTTTCGGCGCTGTAGGTTTCGCTTTCATCGGCGATAACCGTTTCGGCAAGCATTGCCCCTGCCCTGAGCGCATTTGATATGCCGGAGCCGAGAAGCGGAATTGTCATAAACGCGCTGTCCCCTACCGCTGCATAGCCGTCGGCAACCATAACCGAAAGCGTATGGCGAACGGGGATGGAAATAATCTCTCCGCCGCGAAGCAGCTCGCTTCCGATAACGGGATTATGCTCCCTGAAAAAGCGCGCGGTTTCGGCGGCTTCCTCTTTTGTAAAGGGTTCAAATTTACCGATAAGCAAATCGCTGTGGTTTTCCTCGCTTATAACCCAGCCGAGGCCCATCATTCCGTTAGGGATAAGATAAACCTTATATCTGCTTTCTACCTCATCGCAAGCCTTATTAAAAAGTCCGCGGTAGGCGTAGAGCTTTTCACCGGGCGCAGTGTGCTTCTGAATTCCGCAAATATCGGGAAGCGCTTCCCTTATTACGCTTTCACAGCCGCAGGCGTCAATTACCAAATCCGCATAGTGCTTTTTTCCGCCGGCTTTAATTCCGATAACGCGGTCGCCTGCAAGAAGCGGAGCGGATATTTCACTTTCAAATTTAAACTTAACCCCTGCTTCCTCGGCAAAGCCGATAAGGTAATCATAAAGGAATTTTCTTTCCATTATAATGCTTGTATTTTCGCCTTCGGGCATTGCGATTATCGTGTTTTCAGAAGGAGGAACAAAGGTTATATTAGCGCCGGGTTCATAGCTTTCCTCCGGCGGCATAGGAATTCCTACGGCTTCAAACGCAGTAGCATCAAACGCGTCAGCCCAGTCGTAGCCCATATCGCTTCGGCTCTTCTTTTCAAACAAGGTTACGTCAAAGCCTGCCTTTGCAAGAAGCATGCCCGCCGCAATTCCGCCGTGGCCGCCTCCGGCCACAATAATCTTTTTGGACATTAAATCACTTCCTATACAGATAATAGACGTTTATCTATTTTATTATAACACATTTAACTTACAAAATCAACACCGTGTAAAGCAGTTTAGTATTGAAATTTTCGACTTTATATGATAAAATATTAACAATCTTACGAGAGGAGTACACCTATGAGAAAAGGTTCATGGTTATTTTTATCAATATTATCAGCAATAATCGTTGCATGGCTTTCAACAATTACAACAATGCTTTATAAGGTTTTTGTTGACCCCCCGAAAACCGACAGGGAAAACCCGCAGCCGGGCCGCTTTTTTGACGAGGACATTGTTGAAGCGACAAAGGAAACCGACGACGCAATAATCAGGCTTCGTGAAAACTACACCGCAGAAGAGGTAAGCATTCAGACAGACGACGGATTAACCCTTCCCGGCTACTTTTATATCAACGAAAACCCGACGAAGGACACCTTCCTTTGCGTACACGGCTACAACACTAACAGCGATTTTGCCTTTGCCGCAATGGTTGAGCCGATTCTTAACGCCGGTTATAACTGCTTCCTTGTTAACCACAGGCATTTCAGCGGCCACGAAGGAAAATTCACCGGCTTCGGAATTCTTGAAAAGGAAGAGCTTATCAAGTGGATTGAATGCGTTAATTCATATTTCCCCGACGGTAAAATTATTCTTTACGGAACCTCAATGGGCGCTGCTACGATTATGCAGGCGTCGGATAAGGACTTAACGCCCAACGTTGTCGGATTTATAGAGGATTGCGGCTTTACAACCTGCTACGATGAATTCAGCTACCTTTGCAAGAGCGTTACCCATCTTCCGTCAAAGCCGATTATAGGCTCGCTCGGATTTATGAGCAAGGCGCTGCTTGACCTTGATATAAAGACCTCGGATTCGCGCGAGGCGCTTAAAAACACCAAGCTCCCCGCCCTCTTTATTCACGGAGGCAAGGATAACTTTGTTCCTACCTATATGGTTCAGGAGTGCTTTGACGCCTGCGGAAGCGAGGATAAGAAGCTTGTTATTTATGACGAGGCGCGCCACACGCAGTCGCACTTCAAATATCCCCACGAATACGAAAAGGAGATATTTGATTTTGCCGACAGAATTACCGGCAGAACAAAAAGCGAATAAATACAAAATAAGCTTATCGCAACAACTCTAAGCGATAAGCTCTTTATTTATTTTCCGTCGGGGAAGCTTGTAAAGCAGCCCCTTTCATATTCGGGCAGGCCGAAGCTGTCTTTACCGCTTGCAATTGACTTCATAAGAAACGCCATATTGCGCGCAAGGTTGCGCATCGTTTGGAGCCCTTCGGCGTCCTTTTCAACATCCTCGGCAGTAAAGCCGTGAACCATATTCCAATAGTTGCTTGAGGCAACGGGCATTGCGGAAATTGTAAAATACTTGTTCAGCACGTCAAAGGAAGCGGTATTGCCTCCCCTTCTGCAGCTTACAACCGCCGCGCCCACTTTCATATGCTTTGAAAACGGAGAGCTGTAAAACATTCTGTCAAGAAAAGATATGAGCGTTCCGTTAGGAGAGCCGTAATAAACGGGAGAGCCGACTACAATGCCGTCAGCCTCTTCAAATTTTTTTGTGACTTCGTTTACAGGGTCGTCGCCGAAAACGCATTTGCCGGTTTTTGAGCAGGTGTTACAGGAAATACAGCCCCTTATAGCCTTATTGCCGATTTGTATTACCTCGCTTTCAATTCCTTCCGAGCTGAAAACCTTAATCATTTCGTCAAGCGCTCTTGCCGTACAGCCCTTTGCGTGCGGGCTTCCGTTGATAAGTAATACTTTCATTTTTATCCTCGCTTTTTAATTATAACGGGAGGGTACGCAAACCCTCCCGTTTATTGATTAATCGTCTGCGGCTTCAACCGCTTCTTTAATCCATTCCTCATCCTCAGGCTTGCTTTCGCCGTGTTTAACGCGCGTAATAACGCCGAGGCCTATTGCAAAGAATATTGCGCAGAAAAGGAACATATAGTTATAGTCGTCGCCGAACAGGCCTATTAAAGCACCGCAGAGAATCGGGCCCGTAATAGCCGCCGAGAAGGTTGCGGTATAATAATAACCCGTAAAGGTTCCGACGTAATCCCTTCCGCCGATAGCAAGAACAAGCGGAAGCGTATTGATATTGATACAGCCGACCGCGGCGCCGCCCACTACAAGAGCAATCCAAAGAACAATCCATGTAAATGTTCTGTTGGTTACAAACTGCGAAACCGCAAGGTAAATTGCGAACATTACAACAATTACCGAAAGGCCTATAATAATCGTTTTCTTTCGTCCGAGCTTACGCCCCATTGCGCCTGCGGGGATACCGAATGCGGCAAGCGAAACGGCGAATACCGCCATCATAAGCGTTGAATAAATCGGCTTAACGTTCAGCGTGTCAAGCGCGAAGTTAGTGAAATTGGGAACGATAGCTTCGGTTGCGTTATTGATTAAGAAAAGAGCAGCAAGCATAGTAAGAAGGCTTGTTTTTTCCTCCTTGGTTATCGGGAGGTCCTTAATCTTAATCTTCTTTGACTTCTCCGAGCCGCCTTCATCCATATAAACGTCCTTTGAAAGGTCGTTTTCTTTATTTTTCTTATAGAAAGCTATAAGGATAAGCAGGCATAAAACCGTGATAACAGCCGCTACAACAAAAACGGGAGTATAATTAACATATTTAACGGGAGAAGCAACGACCTTCTGGGCAACAAGCTGGCTATCCTCGCCTGCGCTTGAAAATGCCTTGCCGTCAAAATAGAGCTTATCTCTGCCCGATGCAATAAAGTTATCAATAGTATCCTTATACTTTGCGGCTGTTGAATCAAAGCCGTTAACACTGAAATAATTAACAAGCGGCGTTCCGTCGGCATTTGTTGCAAGAATCTGGCCGAGGGAATTAACCTTTGCCTTAAGCGCGTCATGCATAGCGGTAAAGCCGAGAAGGCCTACAAGCGTAGTTGCAATTGTTCCTACAACGAAACCTATCATCTGACCGATACCGCCCATAATATTGATTACGGCGTTAGCGTCGCTTTGAAGATGGGAAGGCGTAAAGTCCGGCATAAGCGAAACAACAGGTGAACGCCAGATTGACATTGTAAAGTTAAAGAAGATGATAACCGTCATCATAAGGATTACCGAAATCGCCGTTGATTTAACGGTTGCGGCAACGGGAATAAGGCTGAAGAACACAGCGCAGATAGGAAGGCAGATGATGATATACGGCATTCTCTTGCCCCATTTTGAATGTGTTCTGTCGCTCCTCTTGCCGAAATACGGCTGGAAGATAACGCCGAAAACGTTATCAATCGTCATTATTGCGTTTACAAGCAGAGCAACCGAAAGAAACGCAGGGAGCTTTGCTCCGCCGCCGGTAATTTCGGTAAGCTTCGCGCGGAAAATTACGGGAACATACGAATTATAAACCGACCAAAGCAGCATACAGCCCATAAAGCCGAAGCCGATTAAAAAGGTTTGCTTATAATTTAAGCCGTTCCCTTTTGTTTTTTTGCCCATAGATATTCTCCTTTAAAATATTATAAAACTATAATAGCATACAATGCCGATAAATTCAAATAAATAATAAATAAACTTTTACGCCCACGGGTCCGCGCTGTCGGGCTGACGGATTCCCGAAAGAAGGAATTGCTCCCAAAGATACCACTTGCCGTCCTTGGCAAGGCGAAGCGTTATCTGGCGCGGCGAATCGGCGCCGCCCGATTTAAGATAGAGCTTAGCGTAGTTTTCTTCGCCGTAGGAATAGGGATTTTCGCTTACAGTAACAGTAAGCGGCGTGCTCGGATGATAATCGTTTTGAGGCGTTGCGCCTTCAAAATACGAGCGCGGAACATAGTCAACGCCGTCCATAAAACGGTCGTTAATAAACTGCTTTTCAGCAGGAGTCATCTCTCTCGGTCCGCGTAAAAACTGAAGCATAGAATAACAAAGCTCCTTGTTCTTCGGGAAATAAGTGAAGGCAAGGACTGTCATAGCCGCAGTTCTGAACGGAGTTGAAAGGTCGCCCTCAGGCAGAGCCTTAAAGCCCTCAAGGTCCGACGGATAAGAGGAAAAAACAATTTTTTCGCTCTTATTGCTTTGCGCCGGCGCAGGCTGCGCGCTTTGAGAGGCGTTATTAACAGCGCTGTTAAAAGCATTATTAACCGTATTTCTTGCCGCTGAGCTTGCTTGGTTCTTTGCAGTTCTTAATAAATCGTCAAAAAGTCCCATACCTAATCTCCTTATTTATTAATCATTAATATTGATAAGCCGAAAAGCATTTGCGCCGGGTAATATGTAAGAAGGGTTAAAAACCTTGATTTTGCTGTTGAGAAGCGTTTTTCATCGGCGAATTTCAGCCCGAGCGACGCGTCCGAAATCATAAAGAGCAAAGGCGCAACAACAAGAATAAGCTGAAGCGGAATATTGCCCTTATAGCCGAAAAGCGAAAGGTTAATAGAGATTGCGCCCATAGCGCAAAGCCCGAGCATATAAACGCCCATAGCTATTCCGAGCTTGCCGAGCTTTAGTTTAAGGGTAAACATTGCAATAACCCCTACAGCCACCCCGGCAAGCCATACCCCGAGGAAAACGGGAAGCCGAAACGCACCGATAATCCTTATTTCCTTAACAAAAGCTACGATATAGAATATGTGGCCGAAAAGGAAGAATGCAGCGCCAATGACGGTTGCTATCATCTGATTTCGCCTTTTGTTATTGTTCTTCCTGATATACGGTTCAAGCGAAAGCAGCGCGTCCCCTACCATACCGAAAACGAGCGCGGTAATAATCAGCTTGCCGTATATTCCCTTTGTTGACTGAATATAAGCCAGCGCGCCGTTTAAAACAAAAACAGCAGACGCAAGCATTTTCAGCCAGAACGCCTTGACGTCAACCTTCGGATAGCTTTCCCTTGCATACAGGCAGGCAACAACGAGGTCGATTAAAAAGAGAACACAGAAAATCCACATATTTATGCCTCCTTTTTAAGATAATAAATAATCATCTATAATATAATTATAACAAGTAGCTAATAATTGTCA
>ONCR01000084.1 GCA_900316345.1 uncultured Eubacteriales bacterium
ATGTGCCAGCGTCTCCAGAACTCACCTATATTACGCGACTTGTAAGGCGAATCGAAGTTGACGGGGATGTCAATTCCAAACATCATGCCTATTCCCAGAGCCATGTCACAATATCCGCTGAAGTCAAAGTAAAGCTGCAACGTATAGAATAAGATTGCAAGCAAAGCCTCTATACTGTTTATCCCGTATGAAAGGTTTGTATAGGCATAATCAACACTTTTTCCGAAAGTATCCGCAAGCAGGACTTTTTTGCAAAGTCCGAGGATAAAAAGCATTGCCCCCTTACAGAATACTTCGGTATCAAAATCCTTACCCTTTTTTATACCTTCATACTGCGGCATCATGCTCTTATTATCGGCTATCGGGCCGGCAATAAGCTGGGGAAAAAGAGAAATGTAAAGCGCAAACGGGATTATCTTTTTTTGCACTTCGGTTTTGCCGTTATAAAGGTCTATTATGTAGGACATAATCTGGAACGTATAAAACGAAATTCCGATTGGAAGCGGAAGCTGCGTAAGCTGAATTTCCGTTTTAAACAGCGCGCCTACGTTTTCAACGATAAAGCCGAAGTATTTGAAGAAGCCGAGAACGGCGATGTTAAAGATAATTGCAAAAACAAAAACGGCTTTAGCTCTTTTCGGCTTTTCCGCCTTTTTGGATAAATCTATATCCTTGCCTGCAAAGAAGTTGAAGGCGATGCTTAAAAGCATAAGCGCAATATATACCGGTTCGTCCCAGGCGTAGAAAAAGAGGCTTGCAATAAGCAATATAAAGTTTTTTACCTTAACGTTTCGAAGCAGCGCAACGCCGATACCGTAATAGGCAATAAGCGTTACGGGCAGAAACACAAGCAAAAAGGTTGATGAACTGAATACCATTTTTTATTCCTTAATCAAAGATTACTTTTAAATTCCTTGTAGTATTTTTCCGCATTTTTAGAAGTACAGTAAAACAAAGTATTTCCGTTTGAATCAATAATACAGTTTTCAAGAAGCGCAAATTGCTGAGGAGCATAGTTTTTATAAAGATTTTTTCTGTCGGCAACATAGCTTTCAACGGCAGATTTAAGCTCATCGGAATCCGCTTTATCGTTAAGCTTTACGATAAGCAGCTCCGACACATCCATTATATTATCGTTTCGGTAGTAAACAACGCCCTCGGTTTTTGACAAATCAAAGCCGAACGCTTCCGCCGCGTCCTCCTCGCTTTTCCTGGTCATTTCGGAGGCGTCGGTTATTTCAAGCACGGGGGAAGCAAGCTCCTCGGCGGTTTTCTTTGTTTCGCCGCTGTGCCAGATAAACAGAAAAACTATAAAGCCGAGCAGAAGAATTACACAGATAATTTCCGCTGCGGTGTATCTTTTTTTAATCAAGCTTAATCCCTGCTTTCATAAGAATATAGGGCAAATATTGCTCTGTATAGAAGCTGCGCACGGGGTGAACACCGTCCGCGTCATAATAGCTTTCATCATCAAACATTCCGTATTCGCCCGAATTAAAATCGATGTAGGTTACGCCGAGCTCCCCCGCCATCTTTTTGATAAGCGAATTATAATACCTGATGTTTTTCAAATAGGGCTCGTCCTCATAAGCCTTCTTAAGAACGGGGAAAATGCTGTCAACAAAAATCTTTGTATCGGGCAGTTTCTTTTGGAGAGTCTGAATGCATTTTTTATATTTTGAAACGAATAGCTCCGCATAGTCCTTATTGCCCACCTCATTTTCACCGTAATGAAGAACGAGATATTTAGGCTTTGCTTTAACAAGCTTTTTTGTTATTTTTGAAAGATATTTTGTTCCTGCGCCGATTTCGGCCCTTACGGTCTTTTTATCAAGAATTCCGTATTCGTATATCGCCTTAACAAGGCTGTCGCCGGAAATAATTGTATTTTTAAATACCTTCGGAAAATCGGCGTTAAGATATTTTTTATCAATTTTGCTTTTGTTTTGTTTATTGTCCTTGTTGCTTTTTTCGTTGTTTTTCTTTTTCTGCGCCTCAAGCTTAGCCCGCACTGCGTCTACAGCGGATTCATTATTACTTACGTCCTGTTCTTCAAGATGAGCAAGATAGGAAACGCCCTTGATTGAATCGTTTTTTTCAGCCCTTGCAGGAAAAGACACAGAAAAAAGGCGAATGGACATTATTCCAATCGCCGCGACTAATACAATGAGCAACATTCTGTCAGCAAATCTATGCATTATATATTATCTCCGCAAAGTCAAATATAAAATTACTACTATACTTTAACTCATAAATACACAAAGTTCAATTATAAAATTTTGATTTTTTTATTTTTATTAAAATTGACCTTATTTTGCCTAAAGCCGATATAAAAATATGGTATTTTCGACAAAATAATACAGGGAGGCAGCAATTCTCCTCCCTGTATACGGTTACTGCGCTTCAAGATTAGGTTTTTCCCTCGGAAGAAGCACTCTCGCCTTAAACAAATCGCCGTCAATTGTTATATCAAGCCGTCCTCCCTGGGCGGAGCAAAGATTATCGGCAATTGAAAGCCCGAGGCCGCTTCCCTCGGTAAGATTTCTTGATTTATCGCCGCGGACAAAACGTTCCTTAAGCTCAGCCGGAGAGATATCAAGCGGAGCATAGGAAATGTTTTTAATTTCAAAAACGCTGAACTCCTCCTGCCTTACCTCACAGTAAACTCTGCTGCCCTTTGCGGAATACTTACGCGCGTTTGAGATAAGATTATCAAGAATCCTGAAGGTTTTATTTCCGTCGGCATAGGCGTTTACGTTTGTTCTGTCGCCCTTAAATACAAGCTCAAGGCCGTTATCGCTGAATTCCTGCATTCTTTCATACACGGCCTGCGCGGCAAGCTCGGAAAGCGAGAGGTTAACGGGATTAAGGGTTATTACTCCGCTTGTGATTTTTGAAGCTTCTACCAAATCGTCTATAAGCCTTTTGAGGCGTTCGCCCTTTTCGTTAAGAACACCTATGTATTCAACTGCGTTTTCATCCTGAATATTACAGGTTTCAAGCAGTTTTGCATAGTTGATAATTGAGGTTAAAGGGGTTTTTAAATCGTGGGATACGTTTGTTATCAGCTCCGTTCTCAGCCTTTCGTCCCTAACCGCCTTTGCAACAGCCGCATCAAGCTCATCCTTTGAATACTGTAGCGACGAGGCAAGGATGTTAAGCGAGCCCGGAAGAGCCTCAGGCTCAAGCTCGTACACGGCTTTATTCTTCGCGGCGCTTATTACCGTATCAAGCTTTTTAAGATACCTTATAAACGAAGTAATTAAAACAATATTGAGAATAAGCATCAATACCCCGGCAAAGCAGGAAAGCAGTGGCGTGTCCTCGGCAAAATAAGCAATACAGGCAAATAAAAGCGCGTTGATAAATAAATCGGCTGTAAGCACCCTTATAACAAGACCTTTAATATTTTCGCCCTTATAGGTAAACATCTGCTTTAAAAGGCTGAAAAGCTTTTTAGCCGGAGCAACAACCGCATATTTTAAAATGCAGTAAACAACGGTGTTTTTATACAGCTTTTTTTCGCTTTTGCAAACCCTTATAACAGAGGTTCCGCATTCAATGAAAATCAGCCATATAAGCGCCGCAAGGCATACTGCCGCGAAATATAACAGCTCTTGATTTACCGTATTTTCGTTAGGAATATATTCCTCAATAACCGTAAAAATAAGCGTATGCAATCCGTAGCTTGCAAGCAATGAAGCTATAAGGTGAAAATCGCTCGGAATCTTATCAATCCATGCAAGCTTAATACTTCCGTTTTCAAGCTTTTTTCCGCAGACAACAAAAACGAAAACTGCGAGCGCGGCAGCGGCTAAAAACAATAATACAAATCCAAAAGCAGTAGTGGTAATGTTGAGCTTTTTAACCCTAAGCGCACCGTTAATGTAGCTCATATAGGTAGAACTGACGTCCTTAGGCTTAACGTTTTCATCCACGTAGCAGTATACGTTGTACGTATCGGAATTAAGGATTCTTTTACTTTCCTTATCAATGTTTTTAAACAGACCTTCAAAAGCTTTGCTACAGCTTATTTTTCCGTTTATTACAGTAAACGCATAAGTGTGGTTAAGCGTATCGGTTTCGTATTCATTTGAGTAAAAATTAGTGTCTATTATATTATCCTTTTTATCAACAACATAATACTTCAAATCCTCTCTGACGCTGAATTCACGGTCGGTAAGAATCAAGCTGTAATCTTCAAGCCTGA
Organism: uncultured Eubacteriales bacterium; assembly: GCA_900316345.1. Lineage (GTDB taxonomy): Bacteria > Bacillota > Clostridia > Oscillospirales > Acutalibacteraceae > Eubacterium_R. The sequence continues at coordinate 4,211 of ONCR01000084.1, forward strand.
GGTAATTATCAATAACGTTGTTAATTTTTTTCGTCGCCTGCGCCGTGTCATCAGAACAATAGACGGTATTTGGGTTATCAAATGAATTTTCAAGCCAAAACTGAAGCGTTTTGTCCTTATAGGTTAAGGTGGCGTCAGAGCAGAAAACAAGGTATTCGTCCTTTGCCCTGCTGTAGCCGTAATCGGTTTTAAACTGTTTAAATTTTGCAAGAAATTCGGCAAGAATGTATTCGCGGTTGTTTTTAATAAACTTTCTTATGCTTTTTCTGTCCGAAGCAAAAAGTCGAGCTTCAATCGCTTCTATATCCTGAATAAAGTTATAGTTAAGATAATTGGTTTGTGCAAGAGTTTTGTCCTCAAGACTTCCGTGACTGATAAGTTCGGGCGTAATATCGTAATAATACGAGGTGTCGGCAATTTTATAACCGAAATTGAACGCGCCGGCCATAAAGCAAACCGAAAGAATAATACAAACGGCCTTAATAAGATAATCAGTATTTTTGGATTTTATAGCCAAGACCGTACACCACCTTAAGATATTTAGGCTCCTTAGGGTTAATTTCAATTTTTTCCCTTATATTTCTTATATGAACGGTAACCGTTTTTTCAATGCCGAAGGAATTTTCGTTCCACACCGCCTCGTAAATCTGAGATGAAGAGAGAACGGCGTTCATATTCTTCATAAGATATTCAAGAATCTGATATTCCCTTGCGGTTAGCTGAACGGGTTCGCCGTCAACGGTTACGAGCTTTGTTTTGGTGTCAAGAACAAGGCCGCCGGTTACAAGCTGGCTTTCGGTAATCTTCATTGAGCCAAGGGTTGAATAACGCCTTATCTGGCTTTTAACCCTTGCAACGAGCTCAAGCGGATTAAACGGCTTAGTAACGTAATCGTCAGCACCAAAGGATAGCCCTGCAATTTTATCGGTATCCTCGCTCTTGGCTGAAAGAAGAATAATCGGGCAGTTGTTATTTTCGCGTATTTTAAGGGTTGCCGAAATACCGTCAAGCTCAGGCATCATAATATCGAGAACGATGCAGTGAAGCTCGTTTTTTTCGGCAAGGGCTACGGCTTCGCTTCCGTTTTCAGCCATAAGAACCCTGTAACCCTCGTTTTCAAGGTATATTCTTATAGAATTAAGAATTGCAACGTCATCGTCGCAAACAAGAACAGTATACATTTAAACTCCTCCTTATCTGCATTATAAGCTTTACTAATCAAGCTTTTTATAAGGAATTCTTAAAAAAATTCAAAGATAGTTTATCACAGTTAGTTGTTGATTACAATTTACAATTATGCTAAAATATAATAAAATAAGGAGGTTAATATGGAAAGAATAGCACGCTTTGAAAAAGTAAGCCGAAAGCAGTTTGAAAACGATTTAAAAAAAGCAAATCCTTCGGTTGAAAATACAGACGAAATATACGACGCAATAAAGCTTCCGAAAAGAGCTACCTCAGGCTCGGCAGGATATGATTTTTACGCGCCTTTTGATATACATCTTGAAAAAGGAAAATCCGTTTTAATCCCTACGGGAATCAGAGCAAAAATAAACGACGGCTGGGTGCTTTCGATTTACCCGCGTTCGGGGCTCGGATTTAAACACAGAGTACAGCTTGATAATACAGTTGGTATTATTGACTCCGATTATTACAATTCTTCAAATGAAGGACACATAATGATTAAGCTTTCGTGCGACGCTCACGGCGATGGAGCTTCCGCCGACGTTGCTTGCGGCAACGGCTTTGCTCAGGGTATTTTTACGCAGTTCGGAATTACCTTTGACGATGATGTCAGCGAAACGCGCGACGGCGGCTTCGGCTCAACAACGGGGGTAAAGTAAATGAAAAGAATACTAAAAGCAAGTACAGCGCTTTTCCTTGCGGCATTGCTGATTACGGCATCGGGTACAATTGCGTTTGCAAAGACGGCGCAGAAAACGGCTGACGAAAGAATTGAGGAAATCCTTAAAGGTATGACGCTTGAAGAGAAGATTGCCCAGATGATTCTTTACGACCTTCCCGAAAGCCCGAAAAAAACGCAGGAAAAATATCAGTTCGGCGGTTATCTTCTTTTTGCGGACACTTTTGAAAATGAAACCGAAGCAAGCATAAAAAAGAAAATTAAGAAGTGGCAAAAGGTTTCTAAGGTTAAGCTTTTAATAGCAGTTGACGAGGAGGGCGGCGGAATAAACCGTGTTTCAAAGTTCAGCCAGTTCAGAAGCGAGCCCTTCCCCTCGCCAAAGTTTTTAAGAAAGAACGGAGGGCTTGAAGCCGTTATTAAGGACAGCGCGGAGAAGGCGCAGTTCCTTAAAGCGCTCGGCATTAATACAAACCTTGCACCCGTTGCTGACACGCCGTATAAAGCTTCGGATTACATAGCCTACAGAGCGTATTCAACGGGCGCAGTTAAAAACGCAAGATTTGTTAAAACCGTTGTTACCGAGATGAACGAATATAAATGCGTCAGCTGCCTTAAGCACTTTCCGGGTTACGGCGGAAACGGCAACACTCATACAGACATCATACGCGATAAAAGAAGCCTTAAAACCTACGAAACGCGCGACCTTAAGCCGTTTAAAGCAGGCATAAAGGCAGGCGCGCCGATGATACTTGTTAATCACGATATTATTAACGCATTTGATAATAATAATCCTGCTTCTATTTCGAAAAAGGTTCATAAATACTTAAGAAAAGAGCTTGGCTACAAGGGCGTAATTATGACGGATTCGCTTAATATGGCAGCGGCAAAAGACTTTGTTGGCGATGACGCAAAGCTTGCCGTTAAGGCCGTTCAGGCAGGCAACGATATGCTTTGCACGGGATACGGAATTACCGCCGTAAACGCAATTACAAAGGCAGTAAAAGATGGCAAAATTACCGAAAAGCGCATTAATCAGAGCGTAAGAAGAATTCTAAGAATGAAGCTTGAATACGGCATTATACGATAAAAAAAGCACCACGGCGTGCCCGTCATAAAGAAGGCGGCTGGGTTCTTAACTCAGTCGCCGTATTTAATTATCTCCACAAATCAGAAGTTTTATGGTTTTTGTAGGGCAAGGTGCCT
>ONCR01000086.1 GCA_900316345.1 uncultured Eubacteriales bacterium
TTGTCGCCCGAAAGGTCAACGCCTTCATTTATAAAGCGCTCCTTAAGGTCGGTATGGTCAAGCATAATTCCCGTATCAATAACCGCAACAACGGCGTTTTCACGCTCCATTTGAAAGTTGTTAAGATAGCTTGTTACGCCGAGCGCGCCGCTGTATTCGGGCGAAAGCGAGCAAGGCCCGTCAGAGCAGAGCTTTGCAACGCTGTCAGCCTCGGCAAAAATGCCGTCAGCTTCCATTTTTTTCTTTGCGCTTTTTGCCCTTTCCGGAGAGGAAAACTGAAGCACGGCAAAATCGTTTTCAGCGTCATAGGCTGTCATCTCCGCGCCGTAATCCTCGCCGTTCCAGCCGTAAGCCATAAGCCTTGCAAGGCCGAATTCATCCTTCGGATTAACCGAGGAAAGGCTTTTATCGTATTTTGAATAAATCGCCGTAAGGTCCGAAATATACTCCTGCCCCATAGCGGCAAGGGAAACGCGCTGACGGTTATCATTATAAACAGCGAAGGGAAAAACAACGGCAAAAGCGACGATAAACGCAATTATCGCCTTGAGCTTTTTAGCCATATTATCACCTCCGCAGAATAATTCGTTTTAATTATAGCATAATATAATTACAATATCTACAATAATTTAGGTGATAAAATGAAGAAAAAATATTTAAAAGCTAATAAAAAGATTTTAAACAAATATGCCGAATCAATAACTAACCCTACGGTTCAGCCCGACGGTGAAACGGAAATGAAGGTCCCCATCCCCTGCGAACAAAACGTTGAATTCAGCAAGGAATGGGGAGAAGAGCACGAATGTTAAGTTTTAAAAGATAGAAAGAAAACCGTTAGGCATAATAAACCGTTAAATCACCTTAACGGTTTTTGTTTTTGCCCACTTGCCATAAACGCGCTTGCCTTTAAATAGCGAAAAAGCCCTTATCTTTATTTTGTATGTGCCTGCTTTTAAGCCTTTAATCTCTTTGGTTAGTGATTTTTTTGTTTTATATGTTTTTACTGTTTTTCTATTGCCAAATATAAGTTTTACCTGAAAGCCCCCGGCGTTTTTAACCTTTTTATAACGTATTTTAATCTTTCCTTTTAAGCCGGTAGCAATTGTTTTTTCAGGTGCTTTCGGGTCAATAGCTTTAAACTTAAAATCAACATATCCTGTTTTTTTTGCGCTCAAATATCGTTCTTCGGCATAGCTCCCTCTGTAGCCCTGAACAATAAGACCGGGAGTTGCAAAATACTTATCTATTCTTTCTACACTTTTAGGTACATACAGGGTTTTAAGGTTTTTGCAATCCCTGAATGCCTGAGAAGCGATAGTCTTAAGTCCTTCGTTGAGCTCTGCGCTTTCAAGTGGAGTTCCGTAGAACGCTGAAGATTCGATTGATTTAACATTTTTAGGAATTTTAATATGCTTTAAATTCGTAAATTCAAAAGCACCTCCGCTGATTTTAGTTATTTTCTTAGGCAAAATAACTTCTTCGATTTTTACATTATAAAACGCCTGGGCTCCTATATAACTTACATTTTTCGGAATATCTATAGACTTTAGTGAGCTGTTGCAAAAGCATCTGTGGCAAAGAGTTTTTAAAGTATCCGGAAGCTTTACTTCTTCAAAAAGAGAGAATTGAAATGCTCCTCTGCCTATTGTTTCAACTCCGTTAGGAACCGTATAGCTTTTCGTATTATTATTAATCAGAGGAGCTAACACCAATTTTTTCATATCCTTGCTAAACAGTATTCCGTCTTGGCAGGTAAAAAACGGGTTTTCTTCATCAAGAATAATTGTTTCAAGCTCATAATCAAAATTCATAGCTGAAAAGCACTCGCCGATATATTTTACGCTCTTGGGAATATACAGCTCTCGTCTGCGTCGCCGTTAATCTTTACCAAATATCTTCCTACATATAAAGCGCCGTTATCCCAGTTATCCTGATTATCAAAAAAAGAAGTAAGAGAGAATATTCCCGATTCAGCATTTTCAAGTTTTTCGGATTCAATGCTGATTTCGGTAAGATTTGTGCAGCTTTCAAACGCATTGTATCCGATTGTTGTTACGCCCTTTCCTATAATAAGCTTTTCGGCTGAGGTACAACTGCTGAATGACCAACCACCGATTGTTCGAACAGAATCGGGAATAATAATTTCTTTAAGTTTGCTACAGCCGTAAAATGCATATTCGCCAATTGTTTTCAATCCTTTCGGAAGGCTTATTCCTTTAAAACAGCTACAGTACGAAAATGCTTTATCACCAATAGCCGTAACGGGCTTACCGTCTATTTTGTCGGGTATTGTAACGTATTCTCGGTTTCCCTTGTATTTGGTTATTTTAAGCGTTTTGTTTTTCATAACGACGCAATTATAATCGCCATAGACTTTTCCTTTCCCTTCAGCAGTAAAGCTTGACGTAAACAGCGAAGCAATTATTGCTATACACAAAGCAATGCTTATAACCTTTTTCATTTTTATCACCTCTTAAAATATGTACTATAATTATCAAATATACAACAAAGTTTAAAAGAAATTATCAGAATACTCAATAGAATCACCACCTGAGTTTCTGTTAACAGATATAAGCATTCTTTCTTTTTCTCCTTTTCCTTTAATGTTTGCGTTTGTAAAAGATATCGACTCAGCTTCATATTGTGAATAAGAAGAGTTTTCTAATTTGTACACGCTCTGTACTTGTACACTATCTCTATTTGCAACATTTTCTTTAAAAGAGTTTTTAGATATGCGAACAATATGATTCTCGTGTCCGCTAATTGTTCTGTTAGTTTGCGAATCCTTTTCATGATTATAATAGAAAGGAATGTACAATCCTCGTGTTTTGCTGTATCCAATATCCTGAACATGAACATCGTTTAAAACATATTCCTTATTATCTATTACCACTTTTGGATGCTGTTTCCCTTTCAACGGTTCTTCTACTCCAAACACTGAGTTTGCGTCTGTTTTAACATAAAGTTTTTTTGTGCTATCGTTTGAAATTTCTGCAAAGGTATACTTTTTTATTCCATTTTCTAAATCATCATAATCAATAATAAATTTACTGATTTTTCCATTGTTCTTATACTGGTAACCTGTTATTGCTTTAATTTGTTTATCATATTTTTTAGTTTTATCGTTATTATAGTATATATCCATATACCCAAATAGAGCTGTACCATTTGGACTTGTGGCGTTCGTGTTTTTTATTTGAACACTTTTTTTACCTTCTTTTATTAAATATGCATTAAACTCTCTAATTGATTTTCTTGATATTCTCACAATTTGACTTTTTCCATAATTTGGGTTTTCAGATGGCCAAGTTGTAATATACACAAAGGTTTTATCAATTGCAATTGCATTTGCATGTCCTAGCAATTTATACCTAAAAAGAAATTTTGAAACGCCTTTATTACCTTTAGTAATATCAGGATAATAACATAATACCGCTAATTGATTTTCTGTATCATTGTCAGTTATTTCATCGCCTTTATTATCGTACAGAGAACATCCTCCTTTTAAAACATATAATTCATTTTGATCCATTTCCGAGGCTACACCACCAATTGATTTGATTGTAAATGAGTTTTCAATATTAGCGGTTATTTCGTCGTTTGGAAATTCGTAATTAGGAACAGTAAACAAAGTAGTTGTTTTAATAATATCACCATTATTTAGAGCGTATGCGTATAAATCAATACCCGATACAGAACTTATAACTAATATTGTTATAAACATTATACTCAATAGTTTTAAAACATTTCTTTTCATTTGTCTTTTCATTTTTATCTCCTAAGCAATAATATTTTGTGATGCAAAAACTTAAGTTTCTGCACCATATAATAATATCGTTTTGAAGTTAAAATTTTCTAAAGAAATAACAAAAAATTTCTATATATGATAGAATAAATTTACAAATATCAAGTTACGACAAAAGCGTAATAAAATGGTGTCAGTCATAAAAGGTTGAGAAATAAACTCAAACCCATTTATGACTGACACTTCATATCTGACTAATTTGAATAACGTACAGAGTTAGAAATTGTTATACGACTTATAAATCACAATCTTCGACTATTTTTCGTTTGCTTCCGCGGCACGGCGTTCTTTAAGGGTTTGCTCAACCTTTGCTCTTTCTTCGGGGGTATAATGAATGAAGAGAAGAGGAACGATGAAGCATAGGCTTGCGATAGCAGGCGTAAGCATAACAAGCGGCCAAATCCACTTATCAAAAGCGGCGGACTGAGTTCCTACAAACACTGCCGCGTCATCGGGGATTGCCTTATACTTAAGAAGATGAAGCGCAAGCGTTGAAAGCCCCATTGTAATTCCGCTTGAAATTTTGGTAAACGAGGTTTGAATTGAGAAGGTAATGCCCTCTGTTCTTTTGCCCGTTTTATATTCCATATAATCAATACTGTCGCAGAATATCGCCGTCTGTGCGATTGAGGTTGCGCCGTTGGGGATTGAGCCGATGCCGACAAGCAGCATTGAAAGCCATAGCCTGTTGCCCTGAAAGCCTATGAAAAATGCGATAATTCTTACAACTATATTGCACACCTGCATAAAGATAAGAACGTTAACGTAGTTTTTAAACCACTTTTTCATCTTATCGGCAAGCATCATACCGATGAAGCCGGGGCCTCCCGTAATAGCGGCATAGATGGTAGTTAAGCCGAGCGCTCCGATTGCGCCGAGAATACCGTCGCCGCCGAGGAAGTTGGCGGGTATTTTATACTTAAAGAAATAGGTTACAAGGTTGTTGCCGAAAGCAAGCGCGCCGAGAAGATTAGACGCCGTTACAAGAAGCATCATCTTGTTTTTAAACAGAAGCGAGAAGCTTTCGCGAAGGGTTTCCTGCTGATTATTAACGTTAACCCTTATTCTTTCCTGCGCCTGATAACAGCGAAGGCTCATCATTGAGCCGCCGAGGCCGAAAATGAACGCAAAAACAACAACCATAAGGCGCATTGAGGAGCCCGTTTTGTTAACAACAATTTCAAGCACCATCGGTATTCCCATACTGAACGCACCGTAAAAGATTGAGCCGAAGGTTCTTGCCCACTGAACAAAACGGTCGCGCTCGTTGGAATCGGGCGAAACGCAAGCCGTAATGCCCCATACGGCAACGTCCTGGAAGGTATAAGCCAAATCCCAGCAGATATACATAATAACGAAATATGCTATTCTGAGCCAGAGAAGGCTTTCCTTTGTTGAAAAAACAATGAACATAAGCACGGTAAACGCGCCTACGGGAAGCGGAGTATACTTTAAAAACGGACGAAGCTTTTCGCCTGACTTGAAGGTATGCTTATCAACAAACGAGCCGACAATCGGGTCATTAATACCGTCCCAAACCTTCATAACAACAAGCATAATTGTTACTGCAATCGCCGGAAACAGCGCAATATCCGTTAAAAAGTAAGTAAAGAATGAGCCGCCTATAAGCGAATATACTATATTCTGGCCGGTTAAGCCGAAATAGTAATTCGCTTTTTCTTTTTTAGATATATACATATTCTCTCTCGTTTCAATTAATTATTCGGCGTTCTTTGAAAGCTCAAGGTTTTTATAAACAAGAGCCGCAAGCGCTGCGCCGAGCATCGGAGCAAGAATGAATATTATAAGTGACGAAAGGGGCTCCGAATTTCCGCTGATAGCCGCAACAACCGCAGGGGCGATTGAGCGCGCAGGGTTAACGGAGGTACCCGTCAAGCCGATTCCGAAAATATGAACAAGCGTAAGTGAGAGACCGATTACCAGGCCCCCGAAGGAGCCGTGATTTGCCTTCTTCGAGGTTACGCCGAGAATGGTGATAACGAAGATAAAGGTTAAAATGAATTCAACAAGGAAGCCTGCGCCGAAGGAGCCGTTAACCCCTGCAAGACCGTTCGCACCGAACGCGCCCGTTTTATCTTCTATTCCCGAAGCGGTGAAGATATAAGCAAGGATTCCCGAGCCTGCGAACGCACCGAGACACTGGGCAATAACATAGCCGCAAAATTCACCTATGCCCATTCCTCCGCTGACTAAAACGCCGAAGGAAACCGCAGGGTTAATATGACAGCCCGAGATATTGCCTATACTGTATGCCATAGCAACGATTACAAGGCCGAAGGCAAGAGCGGTTAAAATGTATCCGCCGCCGCTTTTTGCGTCACAACCGACAAGCATAGCCGTTCCGCAACCAAGCATAACAAGCACGCACGTACCGATAAATTCGGCAATTAATTTTTTTAACATAAACATCTACTCCTTAAAAATATTAAGCAAAATATGCTCAATTTAATTGTAGAAAACCGTAACTAATTTGTCAAGTTAATTATTTATAAAATAACAGGGCGGAATTGCTCCGCCCTTTAGTAACTATTTTGTTCTTGTTTCGCAGTAGATACAGCGGAAGGTTCCGTTAGTACCCGTATGCTTTGAAATATGCGGCAGGCTTTCATGATTTGAAATACAATGCGGATTTGAGCATTGAATACCGTTAACAGTCAGCATATTTTCGGTATGGTCAGCCTCCTCGTCAATCCATTTAAGAAGCGTTAAAATCAGCGCCATTCTTATGTATTTACCGTTATGCGCTTGTTCAAAGTATTTTGCCCTTGGGTCGTCGTCAACGTCGTAAGCAATCTCGTTAACCCTCGGTAGCGGATGCATTATTGTTAAATCCTTTTTAGCGTTTACAAGCTTTTCGCCATTAAGAATAAAGGCGTCCTTATATTTTAAATACTCCTCCTGCGAATAGAAGCGTTCGCGCTGAATTCGCGTCATATAAAGAATATCAAGCTCGCCCATTACCTCCTCTATTGAGGTTACGGCTTTATATTCACAGCCGCTCGGCTCAAGCACATCGGTAATGATGTAATCGGGAACGCTTAATTCTTTAGGTGAAATAAGCACGAAACGGACGTTTTTATACCTGCTCATAGCTTTTATAAGCGAATGAACGGTTCTTCCGAATTTTAGGTCGCCGCATACGCCTACCGTCATATTATCAAGCCTTCCCTTTTCCCTGAAAACGGTTAAAAGGTCGGTAAGGGTTTGCGTTGGGTGGGCGTGGCCGCCGTCGCCTGCGTTAATAACGGGAACAAGCGCTTTAGCGCTTGCAACCTTCGCCGCGCCCTCAAGCGGATGGCGCATAGCGATAATATCGGCATAGCCCGAAACAATGCGAACAGTATCGCCTACCGTTTCGCCCTTAGCTGCCGAGGAGGAATTTGCCTCGCTGAACCCGAGGACGGAGCCGCCGAGTTCAAGCATTGCCGCTTCAAACGAAAGGCGCGTTCTCGTGCTCGGTTCAAAGAAAAGCGTTGCGAGCTTTTTGCCCTTACAGCTTTCGGAATACTTTTCGCCGTTATTTATAATATCCATTGAAAGGGATATCATATCGTCTATTTCTTTTAAGGTTAAATCCGTAGTGTCAAGTAAATGGCGCATAGAAAAATCCTCTGCAGTTTAATATATTACAAGCTCATCCACGAGCTGTCGCTCGGGTTTGCAAAAAACGCGTTGAGCTTTTTAATATCCTCGTCTTTTATGTAGCCCTCCTCTGCGGCAACCCTTGTTAAGGTTTCGGCATTTGAAAGGGAGATGTTTTTAACGTTTGCTTCCATAAGGCGGTCGGTCCCCTTTTTAAGGCCGTAGGTGAAAATTGAAACTATACCGAGCACCTCCGCTCCGGCTTCGCGAAGAACGTCAACAACCTCTATAACCGAGCCGCCCGTTGAGATTAAATCCTCAACAACAACTACCTTTGTTCCCTTTTCAAGCTTACCCTCAATCTGATTTTGCCTTCCGTGGTCCTTTGCGCCTGAGCGTACGTAGCCCATAGGCAAATCAAGGATTGTTGCTGTTATTGCGGCGTGGGCAATTCCTGCAGTTGAGGTTCCCATTAGCATTTCGGCTTCGGGGTAATTTTTATCAATAAGCTCCGCAAGTCCCTGCTCAACGTCGCATCTTACGGCAGTATCCGAAAGGGTTAAGCGGTTGTCGCAGTAAATAGGCGATTTTATTCCCGAAGCCCAGGTAAACGGGTCGTCGGGCTTTAAGAAAACGGCCTTGATTGAAAGCAAATCCTTTGCAATTTTTTCCGGGGTAATAAACATATCTTTTCTCCTATCCTACAAATTCCTTAACGCAGCGGCGGTAAGCCTCTACGGGGTTTTCAGCCTGAGTAATCGGGCGGCCTACAACGATGTAATCCGAACCGATTTCCTTTGCTTCAGCGGGAGTGGTAACGCGAACCTGGTCGCCAACCTCGCCGTCGGCAAAGCGAACGCCGGGAGTAACGGTTACAAAGCCGTTTCCGCAGGCGGATTTTACCATTCCTGCTTCAAGCGGGGAGCAAACGACGCCGTCAAGCCCTGCTGCCTTTGCGTTTTCGGCATATTTAATAATGGTATCGTTAATTGAAGCGCCTATAAGAAGCTCGCTTTGCATTCTTTCCTCGCTTGTTGAGGTAAGCTGAGTTACGGCAATCAGAATAGGCCTTGTTCCGTCAGCTCTTGTTAAGCCTTCAAGCGCCGCTTTCATCATATCAATAGTTCCCGCGGCGTGAAGATTGGTCATATCTACGTCAAGCGATGAGAGCACCGCCATTGATTTTTTAACGGTATTCGGAATATCGTGAAGCTTTAAATCAAGAAAAATTTTATGTCCTCTTTTCTTGATTTCACGCACGATTGAAGGCCCTTCGGCATAAAAAAGCTCCATTCCGATTTTCACAAAGGGCTTTTCCTCGGTAAACTTATCAAGAAAAGCAAAGGTTTTTTCTGCGCTGTCAAAATCACAGGCAATAATTACGTCGCGTCCCATTAGTCAACAACTCCTATTATATCTGAAATTTTTGTAATACCGAGCTTTTCGCATTCGCTCGGCAGGCTTTCTATAATTTCCTTACAGGCAAAGGGATTGATAAGATTGGCCGCACCTACCTGAACGGC
>ONCR01000043.1 GCA_900316345.1 uncultured Eubacteriales bacterium
CCGTAATTGTTGTTACAAGCTCGGGTAGAGAGGTTCCTATAGCAACCGCGAAAACGCTGATAATTCGCTGTGAAATGCCGATATCCTCCGCAAGAACCGTACCTGCGTTAACAAGGAGCTCCGCGCCTACAACCGTTCCGGTAGCGCCTAAAATAAACATCGCTATATTCTTAACCCAGTCGGCCTTTGTAACGTTATCCCTTGTGGGAACAATATCGTCCTCTTCCTGAAGGCCGATTCCGTCGGGCCTCGGCTCAATCTGAACGCTTGCATTTTTCATTGAAATGAAGTTTTCAATGAAAAAGATAATGAATATAATTAAAAGTACAATAGTTCCGAATGTTGAAAGGGAATAATAATTCTGAGTTTCGTTTTCAAAGGTAAGGCTTCTTTGCTGAGTGAAAATACAGCCGAGAACAAGCCCGAGGCTTGCAAGGAACATTAAAATGCTTTTCGGGGCAAATTCCTTTCGCTTAACCGTAAACGGCATACATACAATGAATAAACCGAGTATTATTGCAGTATTAGCCGTAACCGAGCCTATCGCGTTACCCGCCGCCATATCAACGTTGCCCTTAACCGTTGCCGCGATTGAAACTATCATTTCGGGAAGCGTTGTTGCTATTGAAACAATTGTTGCGCCGATAACAAATTTCGGAACGCCGAGCACCTCCGCAATCCAGCTTGCGCTGTCAACAAACCAGTCGCCGCCCTTGATGATAAGAACTAAACCGACAATGAACAGCAGAGCAGTCAGCCATACAGGCGAGGTTGCAAAAAAATTTCCTAAAAATTCCATATTAATCACTACTCCTTTTAAATATTAAATATACATTATTTTAAAACGGATGTCAATTTTATATTGTAAGTTTTATAATTATTTGATATAATAGCCGTAAATAAAATTATTTTTGGAGTTAGCTATGAATAAGAAAAAAATACTTCCGATTTTAATGCCTTTTTTGGCGGCTGTAATTGTTGTTTGTGCGCTTGCCGTTTCGGGCAAGGTTTCTAAAACAACAAGCTTTAACCCAACTGCAACTAAAAGCGCTTCGGTTGAAAAGGAAACCGAGGAACAGACCACCGAGCCTATAAAAAGCAAGGTATCCCTTGTGGCCGTTGGCGATAACTTAATTCATAACACCCTCATTTCCGCCGGCGAGCAGAGCGACGGAACGCTTGACTATAATTATTTTTATGATAACATCAGGGATTATATTCAGGCTGCCGATATTGCGGTAATAAATCAGGAAACCATGCTTGGCGGCTCCTCGTTTGAATATGCGGGATACCCGATGTTCAATACCCCGTGGGAGGTAGGCGAAGCGGCAATTAACGCGGGCTTTGACGTGTTCACCTGCGCAACTAACCACGCAATGGACGTAGGAAGCGCGGGCATTGAAAAGGAGCTTGAATTCTTCTCAAATCACCCCGAGGTAACTCATGTCGGAACCTACGCAAGCGAAGAGGATTATAACAGCATTACCTATCTTGAAAAGAATAATATCAAATTTGCGCTTCTTAACTATACCTACGGAACTAACGGAATTTCAATCCCCGAGGATAAGCCGTATATAGTTAAAATGCTAACCGAAGAAAATGTTCGCCGATTTCGTTATCGTATTCCCGCATTGGGGAACAGAGAACAGCCACGACGTTAACGAGCAACAGAAGAAATACGTAAGCATTTTTTCAGAGCTTGGCGTTGACCTTGTAATAGGCGCACACCCCCACGTTCTTCAAAAGGTTGAATGGGTTGAAAATGAAACAACGGGCAAGAAAATGCTTGTTTACTATTCCGTTGGTAATTTTATCAGCCACCAGACGAGCCTTAACCAAATGTGCGGCGGTATGGCGGAGGTTACCGTTGAGCGCAACGGCGATGATATAAGCATTACCGAAGCAAAGCTCGCGCCCGTAATTGATTATTATACAAGGTCGGGCAGCGGGTATAAGTTCAGCGTATATAAAATCAGCGATTATACCGATGAGCTTGCCGAAAACCAGGCGCAGGACGGCGCAAGCGTAAAATACTTTACCGATTTGTCAAAAGAAGTTATAGATAAGGAATTTTTAGACCTTAATTAGTATAATTTTAATAAAATTTCTCAATATGGTTGACAAATCTGCTCTTGTTAAATATAATAACAAAGTAAGAACAAGGGCGTTCCGTAGATTCGGTGCGCCCTTATTTAATAAGGATCCAAGGAGGACGCTATGAGCAAATATACAAAGGAAGCAATTCTTAAAGAAGCAAGGGAAAACGGGGTTGAATTTATAAGGCTTCAGTTCACCGATTTGTTCGGCATTATGAAGAACGTTTCAATTACCGTATCTCAGCTTGAAAAGGCGCTTGATAACGAATGTATGTTTGACGGCTCGTCAATAGACGGTTTTGTAAGAATTGATGAAAGCGATATGTATCTTCATCCCGATTATGATACGTGGGCAATTTTCCCGTGGAGAAAGCATATGAATGCCCAGACGGCTCGACTTATCTGTTCGGTTTACAAGGCTGATAATAAAACTCCGTTTGAAGGCGACCCGAGAAATGTTCTTCAAAGAGTAATTGACGAAGCAAAGGAAATGGGCTACGGCTTTAACGTTGGCCCCGAATGCGAATTCTTCCTTTTTAAACTTGATGAAGACGGAAATCCAACCCTTGAAACAGGCGATAAAGCGGGGTATTTTGACCTTAACCCGATTGACCACGGCGAAAACTGCCGCCGTGATATCTGCCTTGCTCTTGAAGAAATGGGCTACACCATTGAGGCTTCCCACCACGAGGTTGCTCACGGTCAGCATGAAATAGATTTCCAGTTCGGCGACGTTATGCTTTCGGCCGACAGAGTTATGACCTTTAAGCACGTTGTTAAAACCTACGCAACCAAGCACGGTCTTCATGCAACCTTTATGCCAAAGCCGATTCTCGGCATCAACGGCTCGGGTATGCATACCAATATGAGCCTTTATGACCTTAAAACGGGCAAAAATATTTTTGACGACCCGAACGGAGAGCTTGGGCTTTCTAAGGAAGCGCATGCCTTTATCGCCGGTATTTTAAAGCACGTAAAGGGAATAACCTGTATTGCTAACCCGACCGTTAATTCCTATAAGCGCCTTGTTCCGGGCTATGAGGCTCCCACTTATCTTTCATGGTCAACCTCAAACAGAAGCGTGCTTGTTCGCGTTCCTGCTTCAAGAGGCAAGGGAACGAGGGTTGAACTTCGTTCACCCGACCCGACCTGTAACCCGTATCTTGAAATGGCGCTTTGCCTCGCCGCAGGTCTTGACGGTATTAAGAACAATCTTGAGCCCCAGGCTCCGATTGATTATAACGTTTTTGACTTAAGCGAAAAAGAGCTTGAAAAGAACGGAATAGAAATGCTTCCCGCAACCCTTCAGGAGGCTATCCGCGAGGCGGAGGCCGATTCACTTATCCGCGAAGCGCTCGGCGACCACGTTTTCAATAACTACATTGAGGGCAAAAAACGCGAATGGGCTGAATACAGCATTCAGATTACCAAGTGGGAAACCGACAGATATATGAGGAACCATTAACGTAATGCTTAACTATGTTGAAAAATACGGCGAGCTTGATTTTATTGAAAAGCCGTTTAACGAAATTGACAGCTTAATTTTTTCACAACTGATTTATAACGATTTCAGGGACGTAATAGGGAAGGGCGATATATTAACCCTTGCCGAGGCTGCCGAAAAGTTTTACAGTATCCACAGCGACGAAGAAATAGAAAGCCTTTTGGGTGTTGCCCAAAGGGCTTCTCAGCTTTTAACCGTATGTTCAAAATCAAAACGCTTCGGCTCTGTCGTTATGAGCGATTATATTGATAACGTTAACGATGCAATTGATAAACAAATTTCCGCTGTTTGCTTTCTTCTTTCCGACGACAGCCTTGTTGTTTCCTTCAGAGGCACCGACGCAAGCGTTGCAGGCTTTAAGGAAAGCGCTATGCTTGCCTATATGTTCCCGATTCCTGCCCAGATTGAAGCGCTTCATTATTTTCAGGAAAGCGCAATGATGCATGACGGCTACGTTCGTCTTTGCGGCCATTCAAAGGGCGGTAATCTTGCGATTTATGCAAGTGTAAACTGTGCCAACAAGCTTCAAAAGAAAATCAGCGGCGTTTATGCATTTGACGCTCCGGGTTTTCCCGAATGGTTTTTTGAAAGATATGATTACCATCAGGTAGAGGATAGAATTTTCCCTATAAACCCCGAGGGTTCAATAGTCGGCAGAGCTCTGTTTATGCAAAAGCCTGCTAAAATCGTTGTAAGCTCGGCAAAGCCCGGCGCAAGGCAGCATAACGTTTCAACCTGGAAAATTGAGGATGACGCATTTGTTACAAGCTCCGCTTATCTTGAGGAATCGGATAGGCTGAGCGCATACCTTAACAGCCTTGTTGAATATATAGGCGATGAGGATTTAGAGGTTTTCTACGATGCGCTTGAGCATACCGCAAATGAGATGGGCGTTTCGGATTTTTACGATTTAAAGAAGGTTGATACAAGCGTTCTTTCAATTGTTATCGATTCAATTCAAACCCTGAATCCGCGCCAGAAGGAACGCTTTATGGCGCTCGCAAGAAAGGTTATGGCCGACGTTGCAAAGGACTACGCGTTTAAGGCAACAAAAAAAGCAAAGGTTTACGTTAAAAAGATTACGGGTAAGATACCCTATGTTAAGAAATATACAAACAAAGAAGCAGATGAATAAATCATCTGCTTTTCTTTATATATTGCAAATCAAATCAATTTTGTTCAGCTCGTCTTGCGTCAGCGGCGCTTTTTCAAGAGCCGCAAGGTTTTCAAGAAGCTGTGTTTTAGTTCTTACTCCTATCAGTACTGAGGTTACGCCTCTTGCAAGCAGCCATTGAATTGCAAGCTGAGAAAGAGTTTCGCCGCGCTCGTTTGCAAAATCCGAAAGGCCGGATATTACTTTGATTTGTTTATCGTCAAGGCCTATGCCTTTACAATATTCTTCCTTCCCAAAGAGCCTTGAGCCCTCGGGAACACCGCTTTTGTATTTATCCGATAACCGTCCCTGAGCAAGCGGTGAAAAAGCAATAATGCCTTTTTCCTTTTTTAAGGACTGTTCTTTAAGGCCGTTTTCTTCAATTCCTCTGTCAAGAATGTTATACCTGTTCTGATTAATTATGTAGGGAACGTTATAATCCTCGCAGCGGTGATTCATTCGGTGCATTGTTTTTCCGTCATAGTTGCTTAAACCGGCGTAAAGGCTTTTACCTTGACGAATTATGTCGCTTAAACAGAGCGCAGTTTCATGAAGCGGCGTTTCGGGAGTCATACAATGGTGGTAAAATATATCAAAATATTCAAGTCCCGTTCTCTTTAAGCTTTGGTCAAGTGAGGCGATAAGATATTTTCTTGAACCTCCGCGCCCTCCGTAAGGGCCTTCCCACATTTCGTAGCCTGCTTTTGTTGAAATAATCAGCTCGTCGCGGTAGGGAAGCAAATCATTTTTTAGTATTTTGCCGAAATTGATTTCCGCGCTTCCGGGAGCAGGGCCGTAGTTATTGGCTAAATCGAAATGAGTAATTCCCGAATCAAACGCCGTAAGAATAATATCTCTAATCTCGTTATAATCTGCGCTGTCGCCGAAATTCTGCCATAAACCAAGCGAAATTTTAGGCAGTGCAAGGCCGCTGTCGGGAAGATAATTGTATTCCTTGTTTTCATATCTTTTATCATTTGCAGTATACATATTTCACCTCAAAATTTTTCTTGCATTTTAGTTGTCTATAATGTATAATAGCATAGTCAATTGAATATAAATATGAATTTGGAGAGTTGTCCGAGCTGGCCGAAGGAGCACGATTGGAAATCGTGTAGTGGGTCAAAGCCTACTCGAGGGTTCGAATCCCTTGCTCTCCGCCATAACAACTCAGCCTTGCTGAGTTGTTTTTTTGCAAGGGATGAGAAACGAACTCCAAGAGGCTCGCAGAAAGTGAGCCGATTGGGAGAAAGGTCCGGTGGACCTTTCGATAGTTGAGAAGAGAATCCCTTGCTCTCCGCCATAACAACTCAGCTTTGCTGAGTTGTTTTTTTAATGTTAAAAAACTTTTTATCAAGAACAGCCACGGCAATAATAACCGTTGTAAAGCCTATAGCGCCGCCCATCGCAACGTCGCTTAAATAATGCGCGCCCATTACAAGCCTTGTATATGCAACAATGCTTGTGTAAACAAGCGGCAGAGCAAAGCAGATTATCTTTTTCTTCTCCCATTTTTCGTATGCAAACGGAAGCAGCATCATAAGATAGCTCATCGCCGCGCCGGCCGTATGGCCCGAAGGGAAGGAACGGTTGCCGTTGTAGCCGTTAGGGTGATACCACTGCGTAAAGCCGTCGTAATTCGGCATTTTAAGAAGGTCTCTGAATCTTACTCTGCCCCAAAGCATTTTGATTATTTCAATACTGCCGAGCTGAACGAACATAACAATAACCCCGGCAAAGGAAAGAATTAAAAGCGGCTTTTTCATTTCCTCGGAAATATGAATGAACTTGCCGATGTAAAGGGCTGTAAGGCCAATACCTATGCCGAAGATTACACCGAAAACAATTTTAATATCGGGCTTGAAAAAATAAGACGCAATATGATAACCGAGGTAAGCCGAGGAGCCCATATTAATCACGGCTCCGAGCAGCTTAAGAGCCGATTTTTCCGCAATGTAAAAAATCAGCGTTCCGGCAACCGTTCCTATCAGCCTGCAGGGCATTTCACCCGACATTTCAAACCATCTTGAAAACAGGCTTTCGGGATTATTAAGGGCAATATCAAGCCTTAAATCAACAAAGCATGCCGCTACTAACGCCGCGACAGTAAGAAGATAAAAGACGATAATATAACCTTTATATTTTTTAATCATAATTGTAAGCCTCCTTTTGAATTTATTATATTACACGAAATTAGCCCTGTCAAACATCTTATTAATTCCTTGATTAAAGTGCTTTATTATGTTATAATTAATTAGTTTAAGTATCAGGTGAAAAGGCGGTGAGGCGTTGCCTATGCGGCTTGATAAACTTAATTTAAGCGAAAAGGGCGGAAGGCTTACCGTAACTGCCGAGCTTTTATGTGAAAGCGAAAGCGCCGATTCCGTTAAGGCGCGCGCCGTTTTTTCATGCGAGAATCACAACCGAAGGCTTCCTCTTCTTACTGAAAGCGTAAGCGGCGACGTTACAAGGGTTAAGCTTTGCTACACCTATCTTCTTGATAAGGTGTTTTACAATTTCAAAGCGAAGAATACAAGGCTTGAAATACTTGTTTCATTCGAAAACGGCGAGCTGCCTTTAAGCCTTGAAAACGCCGAAATAAGCCTTTGCCGCGGCGTAAGCGTTAGCGAAAACGCGCTTGTAATTTCACAAAGCCTTATGAATAAAAAATCACATATCAGGCTTGATGAGCTTAAAAACCGCGAAATTTTAAAATACGTAATAAGGCGTCCGTTTGTTGCTGTTTTCGGGATGTATTTTAAGTTTTACTGTGTTTTTCATCCCGTTGTTCAAAACCGAATAACAATTATGAGCGGAAGGCGCAAGTCGCTTGGCGGCAACAGCGAATTTGTTTATAATATTCTTAAAAACAATCCGAAGAATGAAATTGAGTTTTTGTTTTTTGAACAGAAAACGGGCTTCAGCGCGCTGAAAAATTTAAAAAGCTTTGTTAGGCTTTACGCAACCTCAAGAGTTGTTATTGTTGACGATTTTTTCAGAATGCTTAACCTTGTTAATAAAAGGGAAGGGGTAAAGCTTATTCAGCTATGGCACGCGTGCGGAGCTTTTAAAACCTTCGGCTTTACAAGGCTCGGCAAAATCGGCGGACCTCTTCAGATTTCAAAGAGCCACAGAATGTACGATTATACATTCGTAAGCTCAAAAGAGGTTGCAAGGCACTATGCAGAGGGCTTCGGGATTAACGATTTTAACGTTATTCCTTCGGGCGTTGCGCGTTGCGACGTGTTCTTTGATGATGAATATAAAAAGAGCGTAAGAGAACGCCTGTATTCGGAAAAACCCGGGCTAAAGAATAAAAAGCTTATCCTATTTGCACCGACTTTCCGCGGCAACGGCCAGCAATCGGCGTATTACCCGATTGATAAGCTCAACATTAACGCAATGATGAACGCGCTCGGCGAGGATTATGCTCTTATTGTTAAGCTTCATCCCTTCTGTAAAGAGAGAATTAAAACAGACGAAACGCTGAAAAACAGGGTTTTCGATTTTTCCGACAGGGACGAGCTTAACGACCTTCTGTTTATTACCGATATTCTTGTAACGGATTATTCAAGCGTTGTTTTTGAAGCCTCGCTTCTTGATATACCTATGCTGTTTTATGCGTTTGATTTAGAGGAATATATTGCCTCAAGGGATTTTTATTACGATTATAAAAGCTTCGTTCCGGGCAAAATCGTAAAGAGCGAACAGGAGCTTTTAAGCTCAATAAAAAATAGTGATTTTGAGCGGGAAAAGGTTGAACGCTTTAAAAACAAATTCTTTGATAATACCGACGGCGGCTCTTCGCAAAGAGCAGCGGATTTAATAAATTCACTTTCAGAGGTGTAAAATGAACGAAAAACTCTATCAAAACTATTATAAAGAAAGCGGGATGACAACCGTTCAGGAAAGCGGAATTGCCTATAAGATTAAAAAGGTGGTTCTTGACAGTTATCTTGCGGTTAATAAATCTATCGGCAGACGCATTAAAAGGTCGGGCAACCGCAGATTTAACAACAAGCTTCTTGACCGTAAAATTCCGCATGCTTACCGTGAGGCTGCAAAGGAGCCTGTTGACGAAAACAAAATTGTTTTTGTTGAAATAAGGCACCCGAGGGTAACCAACAGCTTTGAGGTCATTTTTGATGAGCTTGCAAATAAGTACGATTATACTATTCACACCCATTTTCTTCTTAACAGCAATACCGTAAGAACGGATTATGCAAAGCGTGTTCTTAACGCCGTTCAGGATATTGCAACGGCAAAATACGTTTTTCTTAACGAGGGTTCAAATGCAATTTCGGCAATACCGCTTCGCCCCGAAACGAAGGTTATTCAGCTTTGGCACGGCTGCGGCGCGTTTAAAAAATTCGGCTTTTCAACCGCTGATTTGATTTTCGGCGCAAACCGTAAGGAGCAGCTTCGCCACCCGTTTAACAAGAATTACAGCCTTGTTACGGTATCCTCGCCGGAGGTTGTATGGGCTTATAAGGAGGCAATGAATCTACCCGAGGACAGCGAAATCGTTCAGCCTACAGGCTCAAGCCGAACGGACGTATTCTATGACGAGGAATTTATTTCAAAGGCATATGAAAACGTATATGAACAGATTCCGCAGGCGAAGGGCAAAAAGGTTATTCTTTATGCGCCTACTTTCAGGGGACGTGTCGCAAAGGCGACCACTCCCGATATGCTCAGCATTAAAATGTTTTATGAAAACTTCAGCGACGAATACGTTCTTCTTTTCAAGCATCACCCCGTCGTTAAAAATATTCCCGAAATTGACAGGGAATACAGCGATTTTGCGTTTGACGTAACCAATACCCTCAGCATTGAGGATTTGCTTTGCGTTTCGGATATATGTATTTCGGATTATTCCTCGCTTGTTTTTGAATACAGCTTATTTGAAAAGCCGCTTATTTTCTTTGCTTATGACCTTGAGGAATATTTCGATTGGCGCGGCTTCTATTACGATTATTTCGAGCTTGCTCCCGGTCTTATAGCAAAAACGAATTTTGAAATGATTGATTATATCAAGCATATTGACGAGCGCTTTGACAGGCAGGCAATTAAGGATTTCCGCAACAAATTTATGCGCTCGTGCGACGGTAAAGCAACTCAGCGAATTCTTGATTACGCCTTTGAAAATCTTGAAGCTCACAGAAAGCCCTGTGAAAAATTCGAGCATTTTTACACGGTGCCGAAGGTTGAAAGCAGTACGCTTCCGTACTTCAAAAAGATTCAGGCTATAAAGGAGCAAAACGAATACGCCGCTCCTATTTATGAAGAGGAAATTAAAAAAGATATTCAAAAGGGCAGTATTGTTGCCTTCGATATTCATTCAAAGGAGATAATTTATCTTCTTAATAAAGCGAAGGTCAGCGGTCTTGAGATTATTAACGGCGGCGAAAGCCTTGAAAGCGTAACGAAGAAAATTGCGCTTGCAAATTATATTCTTATTGACCAGCCCAACACGTTTATTGACAGCCTTAATTTAAGAGAGGAAACAAAGGTAATCCTTATCCCTGACGACGCATTCCTTCTCGGCGCCTTCGGGAAGGTTACAAAGGAATTCAGAAGCGGCCTTCGTAAGGAGCAGTATGCGCTTGCCCCGCTTTGTAAAAATGTTTCGTCGGTTGTATGCGCCTCCGAAGCTGTTGCCGAATTCTATAAAAAAGCGCTCGGCGATGAAACCGAAACCAAGGTTCTCGGAAATCTTATGTCAGACGCATTGCTTGACAGAAGATATAAGGTTTCAATTCTTGACGAATTTTATAAGGAGCATCCCGAATTTGAAGGAAGAAGAATCATTTCCTACTTCGGTAATGACAGGGAAACCGATACCTTTGATTTTCATCTTCTTTACGAGTATCTTAACAAGGGCTTTATCATCTTAAAGCATTATGACAGCTTTATTGCCGACGAGGAGGCTGCAACCGAAGAGAAAGCCTTTGATTATTACGGAGATACCATTCTCGACGTAACCGAAACCATGACTTCTTACGAAATGCTTATTATTTCGGATATTGTGCTTGGCGGCTTTTCGTCAACGCTCTATTCGTTTATGGTTACGGGCAAGCCCGTTGTTGTTTACAGCGAAAATCCTAAAGATGATATTGCCGGTTTTGAAAGCTTTGTTGATGTTAAGGAGAATTGCCCATCGCCGATTTGTACAAATGCGGATGAGGTAATTAACACAATCCTGAATTTCAAAAAATATGATTATACCAAGTATAACGAGCTTAAGGATAAGTACCTTAATATGTGCGACGGTAAATCAACCAAGCGCCTTATTGAAGCTATTGTTAACGATTAATAAAACAGCTTAATTTGACCGGCAAAAAGCCGGCTGAGTTTAACAAAACTCAGCCGGCTTTTTTTTATTATTGAATGTTTTGCCTGTGCTCAACTATGTAATCGTGAACCTTTTCGGCAAGCTCGCCGTGGAGCTTGAATTTTTTGCTGAAAACAAGAAGCGAAAGCAGCATTAATATTGCAGGAGCGCCGAAGCATATGAAGCCGATTGCGCCCTTTGTTGTTGAGTTTATATCCTTTGTTGCAGAGGTTATCTGGCTGTTGTAATTAACAAGCGCAAGGCCGCCGAAAAGAATGACCGTCTGAATAGTATAAGCCATTTTCTGAAGGAAGCCTACTATGATCTGTGTGTGCGTAGCTGCGATGAAGAATCCGCCAATGCACAGTACGACCATAACAGCCAGAACGATCAATATGACTTTGAGTGCTTTATGCTTCTTTGTTATACCTTTTCCCATAACGACCATCCTTTCTTGTCAAGTACTTGACAAAACCACTTTTCTATGATACTATAATATCATAGAACGGCTGTAAAGTCAATAAAATCGGGAAAATGATACTATTTGTCGAAATAGTATCATCGAACAGAAAGGAAGTGTGGAAAATATCGGAATATGTGACCTCAGCCTACGGTGAAGCGTTGTTCAAACTGATGAAAAAGAAGAATATCGAAAAGATCACCGTTGATGAACTGTGCGAGGAAGGCGGCATCGGCAGGGCGACCTATTTTCGCAATTTTAAGTCAAAGGACGAGATCATCACCGCCTACATCATCATGAAGTGGCGTGAATACGAGCGTGAACACAGGCTCAAAGAGCATCAGCTAAACGATACCTACCGTGTCAGGCGGTACTTTGATTTCTGCTATTCGCTGCGAAAAAAGAATGATCTCATCATCGGACAGGGGCATCACGGAGCGATCCTCTCGGCTTATGAGGTCATCATGACCGACAGCGACACCGATCAGACCTCGGATACCTACGAAAGCTACTACCTTGCCTACGGACTTTTCGGTATCTTCATGAAATGGGCAAAAGGCGGTTATGCAGAGTCGGTGCAGGAGATGACGCAGATCGTAGTGGAGAGGATATTTGCAGGAAATATGGAATAAATGAAGCCCTGAGAAATGCTTATCGGTAAGCAGATCTCAGGGCTTCTTCTGTTATTCAGTTCCAATAGGGTATGCTGTCATTGTGGCGCACGCCATAATGCTTAAACGGACTTGTACGGAACGGTTTTTGAGTGTGCCAATACCCTATGGGCTAAAGGCACTCATTATAATAGAATAATAAGAATAACTAATGTGAAAATGCAAAATACCTTCAAAATCGAGATTGATTGACCGAACTTTCTATGTTACAATAATAATAACAGGCATAGCCTGAACTTGAAAGGACGGTATCGCAATGAACGATTTTGTATTTTTTAATGACACAAAAGTATACTTCGGCAAAACTACTATCTTGCTTTTTATATGATAATCGAATAGACATATGAAAAAATAGGGCTATGCCTTACGTACACGGTCACGGAGGACATAGCCCTTTTATTGTGCTGTGATTATATTCGTAAATCTGATGGATAGAAACAAAAAAGCGTTTCAACCTATACAGGCTAAAACGCTTCACTTATTATCATATTTGATTATATCGGCAGGCGAACATTCCAGTACATAACAGATACGAGCGAGAATATCCAAATCCATTTTTTCTACAACACCATTGTACCACTTGTTGATGACCTCAAAGCGAGTATTTGATATTCTTGCAAGGTAGTTCCGTGTGATACCCTTGCTATCCATGATCTCTTTCAAGTGTATGCTGATACTGCCGTATTCCTTTATCGTGATGACCGATTTAGATTTATCCATAACATCACCCCTCTATATTATTCTATATTTAATGTTACCACTTGACAATATACATATACAATGTTACTATATATATAGTATTATATAAAAGGTGATAGCTATGAACATTTACACCGTCAGCTTTTTCGGTCATAGATACATAGAGCATGGTACAATAATTGAAGAAAGACTTGAAAAAATATTGAGAGACATAATAACACAAAAAGAATATATTGACTTCATAATCGGAAGGGATGGAGAATTTGATTTGCTTGCCTCCGCAGCAATCAAGCGAGCAATCAATAAATATGCTTACGGCAATACACATTTTACGCTTGTCCTGCCGTACTTGAAAGCCGAGTATCGTGACAACGAAAAGGAATACCTTGACTATTATGATGAGGTAGATGTTTGCTATGAATCCTCCATAGCTCATCCAAAGGCTGCTATCCAAATTCGCAACCGCAGTATGATAGATCGTTCAGACCTTGTGGTGTGCTGTGTGCAGCATAATAGCGGAGGGGCGTATCGCACTCTACAGTATGCAGAAAAACAAGGCAAACGGATAATCAGTATATCTGATAAAGAATAAATAACGAAAAAACAGGACGCTGAATCTGCAAAAGATCCAGTGTCCTTTTCCTTTTTTATCAGGGTGTAATTCTATTGTAAATCTAAATATTTTGTGAACGAGGGCGGTTTTGACTTAACTATAAGTCAAAAATCCTAGGTATTAGTGAGAGTCTTTTATTTTCGATGAATAATTATTTTTTATCAAACCACCAGCGTCCTACTAATCAAAAAAATGTTGTACAAGTCACACATTTTTCTAAGGACTGTTTTGTTGAATACAGAGAATTTGTATTTTGATAGCGTAAAACCACTTAAAAATATGGCGCATTGTGTAGTGTCTTATGGAGGGAGTTTTACTAAATCATTATGCAGACCAAGTACATTTAAGCAAAGCGACTATGCCACAGCAGCTATATGCAAACCATACATTTTTCACAGGGCGCATTTGTTGAATACAGAGAAAATTATTACATCTTTCCAAAACCACTTATATATTTGGCTCTAAGTGTCCGTACTTATAAAGGCTATACTGCATTCATTTCTGCCTAAGCATGTTTTGCAACAACTAATGGCCCCCACACTCGCCCTTTGTGCAATCTAACGATTTTTACAAAAGCCCATTAACTTTTCCGTTTGTCATTCAGAATTAACTTATGAAAGGCACATGTTTATTACTGCCTCGCCAGCAGAAGAAAAAAGTGCAAAGTCACACATCAAATCGTCCAGGCCCGAAAGGAGGAAACAGCAGCGTGCATTAAAACCATACAAAACAAAAATCAGAGAGGAGAATGACATTTGAATATAACAGAAAAACAGCAAATCATTTCGCAGATAGTCCTGCTATTGGAGCAGCTTATCGAATCGCAAACACCCACGCAACACATAGAGCAAACATACATCAAGGACAAGCCTTTAGAAATGCTCACAATCAAGGAGTGTGCTGCACTTGTAAACGGCTTATCAGAAAACACAGTTCGTCAGCTTGTTGCACAAGGAAAGATTGCTTATGTCCGTGCAGGCAGCGGTGTGAGGGGGAAGATATTGGTGAGCAAAGCAAGCCTACTTGAATATTTAGGTATTGCAAGTTGATAGAAAAACAATAGCCTTATCGGGCAAGCAGAGATAATTCGTGTAAATGCGTTTTTTGCAATACTTGTTTTCACCATAGGAAGCAAGTATAGAAAGTGCCGTATTATTTGCCACTTTCTTCCAAATCGGTGTGTTACCCCTCCGATATGGTTGTTAAGGGAATCCGATGCCCTTAACACACATCTCTCTCATACGAGAGGAAAACAATCATAATAAAAACAGCGAGAAGATTATAAAATGGCAAGAAAATATAAACAGGTACACCGCAAGGAGATAGATTTTTCACTCGAAGACTGGGCAGAGGTCGAGCGCAGAGCTGCTGCCTGTCATATGAAAACCGGTACATATCTCAGGCGCATAGCTGTTA
Organism: uncultured Eubacteriales bacterium; assembly: GCA_900316345.1. Taxonomy (GTDB): domain Bacteria; phylum Bacillota; class Clostridia; order Oscillospirales; family Acutalibacteraceae; genus Eubacterium_R. The sequence goes on from ONCR01000043.1 coordinate 14,947, forward strand.
CAGGAAACGTGATGTGTATGAATATGAAAGAGTTAGCGCCCTTGATAAATGGTATGCGAATCATCAATAACAATATAAACCAGATAGCAAGGAAAGCCAATGAAACAAACAATATCTATGCGGAGGATCTCCGCAGAATAAAGCAAGATCACGAAGAGCTTTGTCATATGGTAACGAGGTTTATTACCTCGGCACATTGGGAAAAGGTGTGAGGGATATTTATAGAAGCACGTCATAAAAAAAGTAGAGCAAAAAGTATAGGCTTCCCTTGTACATAAAATTATTACAGATTTAACGCAATTTCGTCTTGCTTTAAATTGTGAGGCGATTTATAATTAAGGTGTACAAGGGTATGCCAAATACACATCTCAAAGGAGGATATAAATGGCTACCATAAGAAAAAGAGGAAATACATATCAGATCAGAGTCAGTTGCGGATATGATGTAAATGGAGATCAGGTCATACAAACTATGACATGGAAGCCCGACGAGGGAATGTCAAAGAAGCAGATTGAAAAAGAACTGAATCGTCAGGCAGTAATGTTTGAGGAAGATGTTATGGGCGGACAAGTGACCGTAACAAAAAAGTTTCAGACGTTTGCTAAGGAATGGTTCAAGGAGTATGCAGAGATCAAGCTAAAAACGCAGACGCTGCGCAATTATCATAATTATGAAAAGCGTACATATGAAGCGCTTGGACATCTGCGAATGGACAAAATAACACCTCGGACAATACAGAAGTTTGTCAGCGACTTGTGCAGCGCTAAGAAATACAATTCAAAAGGC
>ONCR01000087.1 GCA_900316345.1 uncultured Eubacteriales bacterium
ACATCAAGAGATAATTTAATGCAAATAAAAAGATACAGTGTACGCTTTACACTGTATCTTTTTTCATATACTCAATTATATCATTTTGCGCTTGTTTTATTGCGTCATCGTCTGAATTCCTAACAGCCGTCTGATATCTGCCGTTTATATTCAGATAATCTCCAAAGCGCTTTACCGAGCCGAACACCTTTGTAATTATTATTATCTGCCCGATAAAATACGCTAAAAATACAATGCCGAATAAAAGCATTCTTTCATTTGTTACACAAACGACTCCGCCTACAACAAAAACAACATCAAGCACAAGCTGAGAAATAATCCAGTTTTTCATCAAGGCTTTAAAACTTGAATAAACCTCTTCAAACATTATATAACCTCTTTAATCGCATCAAGAAGCTCGCTGTATGTTTCAAACGCGGGAATATCGGGATAATCCTTTTTTATCTGCTCAGTCGTTCTGAACAAAAAGCCGGCTTTGCTTGCCTGAATCATAGCAAGGTCGTTAAAGCTGTCGCCGCTTGCAATAGTATCGTAACCTATTGACTGGAGCGCCTTAACGGTTGTAAGCTTGCTTTGCTCACAGCGCATTTTAAAATCGACTACCTCACCTTTTTCGTTAATTACAAGCTCGTTACACATAAGTGTAGGATAACCGAGCTTTGCCATAAGCGGAGCCGCAAACTGGGTAAAGGTATCACTGATAATTATTACCTGGCCGAGCTTACGAAGCTCGTCAAGAAATTCCTTAGCGCCCTCAAGAGGCTCTATTTTTTCGATAGTTTCCTGAATTTCTTTTAAGCCGAGCCCGTGCTCTTTAAGAATTTTAATTCTGTATTTCATAAGCTTATCGTAATCGGGCTCATCGCGAGTTGTAAGCTTTAATTCGGGAATGCCGCTTGCCTCTGAAAAAGCAATCCAGATTTCGGGAACAAGAACACCCTCTAAATCAAGGCATACTAAATGCATAACTGTCCTCCTGAATATGTTTATTTAAAGAATAACGGAAGCTTTTCAAGGAAAATAATATCATCCCTGTCCGCAGCGTCTCCCTCTGCAAGCGGAGCGCAGGAAGCAACTATATTGCCGCCGAATTTTTCAACAAGAAGCTTTGTTGCCTGAAGGCTTCCTCCGGTTGAAATTACGTCATCAACGATAAGAACTCTTTTTCCGGTAAGCAAATCGCCGTCCTCATGGCCGAGATATAAGGTCTGTACCTTCTGGGTTGTAATGGACGTTACCTCAACCTTTTCGGGTCTGTCCATATAAACCTTAACGCCTTTACGGGCAACAATATATTTCTTGCCGCTCTGTCTGCTCATTTCATATGCAAGCGGAATTGACTTTGCTTCGGGAGTTACTATGTAATCAAACTCGGGAACCTTTTTAAGAAGCTCCGTTGCACAGTTAACGGCAAGCTCAACGTCGCCGAAAAGAATGAACGCGGCTATATCAAGGTTATCAGAAACAGAAAACTTTTGAAGATACCTTGTTAAGCCTGCAATGTGAAGCTCATAAAATTCATCGTCTTTTCTTTCCATTCCGTTCATTATCACTTTAATAATCCCTCCTCCATTTTAACTCCGCCGAGAAGATGGAAGTGCAGATGCTTAACGGTCTGGCCTGCATCGTCTCCGCAATTATTAATAATTCTGTAAGATTCTATACCTTGGGATTTAGCAATCCCGGGAAGCTTTTCAAAGATATGAGCAACATACTTGCTGTTTTCTTCATTTATTGCATTTGCACAGCATATATGCTCCTTCGGTACGGCAAGAATATGAACGGGAGCCTGCGGATTTAAATCCTTGAAGGCTAACATCATATCATCCTCATAAACCTTAGTTGAAGGAATATTACCGTTGATAATTTCACAAAAAACGCACATATTGTTACTCCTTACTTATTTAATATACCGCTTACGATTGAGGAAGCCGCGGCAATTGCGCCGTCAAGCTTTGAAATATCCTTTGCGCCTGCCATAGCGGAATCCGGCCTGCCGCCGCCACCGCCGCCGGCGAGCTTTGCAATTTCGCGTACAACGTCCCCTGCTTTAACGCCTTTTGCTATAGCGTTTTTACCGCATACGGTTACGATTGTAGCCTTTTCGCCGTTAACGCCTGCAATAACCGCAACAGCGTTATCGTTTTGCGCCTTAATATCGTCGCCCATTGAACGAAGGGCGTCGGGCGTTGCGCCGTCAATTTTTGCAACAAGCACCTCAAGGCCGTCAATTATTTCGGGCTTTGAGAACATATCAGCGCTCTTAAGCCTTGTGATTTCGGCAGTGAGGGACTGAATCTCTTTTTGTAATTCCTTATTTTCGCTGACAAGAGCGTTAACTCGGTTAACAACGTCAGATTCGTTAGATTTAAGCGCTAACGCAACTCCTTTAACTGCGTTTTCACTTTCCTTGTAAGCGTTAATGAATCTGAATCCCGTTACGGCTGTAATTCTTCTTACGCCCGAAGCAACGGAAGCCTCGCTCATAATTTTGAAAAGACCGAGCTCGCCGCTGTTTTTAACGTGAGTACCGCCGCAGAATTCAGTTGAAAAATCGCCCGCCTTAACAACTCTTACAATATCGCCGTATTTTTCGCCGAAGAGCATCATTGCGCCCATTTTCTTTGCTTCTTCAATTGGCATTTCCTGCATAGATACGGGCGAAGCGCTCATAATGAACTGATTAACCCTGCATTCTACCTGCTGAATTTCTTCATCGGTCATAGCGTTGAAATGAGTAAAATCGAAACGGCAGATTTTATCGTCAACAAGCGAACCGGCCTGTTCAACGTGCGTACCGAGAACCTCTCGAAGCGCAGCTTGAAGAAGGTGCGCCGCTGTATGGTTACGCATAATTGCTCTGCGTCTTTCACCGTTGATTTCAGCGCTTACCTTATCGCCTACCGAAATAATACCGAATTTGACATTTCCGCTGTGAATATAAATCTTATCGTCGTTCTTGGTTGTATCGTCAACTTCAAAAAGGTTTTCGCCGTTTTTGATTACGCCGCTGTCGCCGACCTGGCCGCCGCTCATAGCGTAAAACGGAGTAACGTCAAGAATTACCGCGCCCTTTTCACCTGCACCGAGCATATCAACAAGCTCGCCGTCGGTATTTACGATTGCTTTAACCTCTGCTTCGGCGGTAAAATCGGTATAACCCGTAAACTTTGTTGCTTCGGCTTCAATCTTAACGGAATTGCCCTTCCACGCGTCAGCGCCTGCGTCCTTACGGGCGGCACGGGCGGTTTTCTTCTGATTTGCAAGAAGCTCGTTGAACTTTTCCTCATCAACGGTCATTCCCTTTTCTTCAAGAACATCCTTTGTTAAATCAAGCGGGAAACCGAAGGTATCGTTAAGCTTGAAAGCATCCTCACCGCTGAACACCGTTCCTTCGGTTTTAGCGATATATTCGTCAAGAAGCTGAAGGCCTGCGTCAATAGTTTTACCGAAGCTCTCTTCTTCAGAAAGAATAACCTTTTTGATAAGCTCCGCTTTATCGCCCAGCTCCGGATAAGCCTTAGCGTTTTCGCCGATTACGGTATCGCATACCTTATAAAGGAACGGCTCGTTTACGCCGAGAAGCCTTCCGTGGCGGCAGGCGCGGCGGATAAGGCGGCGAAGAACGTAACCTCTTCCGTTATTTGACGGAATAACGCCGTCGCCAATCATAAAGGTTGACGAACGAACGTGGTCGGTAATAACGCGAAGAGAAATATCCTGCTTTTTATCGTCGTGATATTTTACTCCTGCAATCTCGGCAATCCTGTTCATAATATTCTGAACGGTGTCAACCTCAAAAATATTATCAACGCCCTGCATAATACAGGCAAGCCTTTCAAGGCCCATACCCGTATCAATATTCGGATGGTCAAGCGGAGTATAGTTATTGTTACCGTCGTTATCAAACTGAGTAAATACGTTGTTCCAGAATTCGGTATATCTGTCGCACTCACAGCCCGGAGCGCAATCAGGCTTGCCGCAGCCGTATTTTTCGCCGCGGTCAAAATAAATTTCGCTGCAGGGACCGCAGGGGCCCGAGCCGTGCTCCCAGAAATTGTCGGCCTTGCCGAGCCTTACGATATGCGAAGGGTCAACGCCGTTTTGTTTAGTCCAGATTTCAAACGCCTCGTCGTCGTTTTCGTATATAGTAACATAAAGCTTGTCAACGGGCATATCAAGCACTTTAGTGCAGAATTCCCAAGCCCAGGCTGTTGCTTCCTTTTTAAAATAATCGCCGAAGGAGAAGTTACCGAGCATTTCAAAGAAGGTTCCGTGCCTGTCGGTTTTACCAACCTCCTCAATATCGGGGGTACGGATACATTTTTGGCAGGTAGTTACGCGCTTTCTCGGCGGAGTTACCTCTCCAGTAAAGTATTTTTTCATCGGAGCCATTCCCGAGTTAATCAGAAGAAGGCTTTTATCGTTATTAGGCACAAGAGAAAAGCTCGGCAACCTTAAATGCCCTTTGCTTTCAAAAAATGAAAGATACTTTTCTCTTAAATCGTTAAGTGATGTCCATTCCATATATATTTACCTCAAACAGAGTTTATTATCTTAATAGCGCGACAAACGCTGCGATGAAAACATCGCAGCGTTAATCATCGATTAGAGCTTTTCTGCAATTTTAGCAAGCTCCTGAAGCTCTTCCTTAGTAAAGGTTAAGCCTTTGCTCATCTTGTCATGCTCGGGTGACCAGTCCCTTACATCAACCTTAGGCTCGCGTCCGTTCCAAGAAATCATATTAACCTCTCTTGTCCAGCCACGTGCAGTTTCGGAAATTACGCCAAGATGCTCAGTGATTTCGTACTTAATTTCAGGCATTGTATTACTCCCCCTTCTTTTAAATTTAAATATTTAAATTTATTTTTTTAATGATTCTGCAATTTCTTTTGTATCGCGGGCAATCATAAGCTCTTCGTCAGTTGCAAGGATAAATACCCTTACCTTATCCTCGGGCTTTGTAAGCTCTGCTTCAGCGCCCTTAACGGTTACCTTGTTAACTTCCTCGTCAATCTTAACGCCGAGGTAGCCGAGATATGAACAAATCTTTGAACGAAGCCAAGCGCCGTTTTCGCCGATACCGCCGGTAAATACGATAGCGTCAACGCCGTTCATAGCCGCTGTATATGCGCCGATGAACTTTGCAATCTGGTAAGCCTGCATTTCATGGGCGAGGATAGCTCTTTCATTTCCCTCTGCCTGTGCGGCGCAGATATCTCTGTCGTCAGACGAAACGCCCGAAATAGCCATTACGCCGGACTTCTTATTAAGGATGGTATCCATTTCCTTCGGGGTAAGGTTTTCCTTATCCATAATAAAGGTTACAACCGACGGGTCAATGCCGCCCGAACGGGTACCCATCATAAAGCCGTCAAGCGGAGTTAAGCCCATTGAGGTATCAACAACCTCGCCGTTCTGAACGGCAGTTACGGAAGAACCGTTGCCGAGGTGGCAGGTAATAACCTTTAAATCCTTGGGGCTCTTGCCCATTTTTTCAGCTACTCTTAATGAAACGTATTTGTGCGACGTTCCGTGAGCGCCGTAACGGCGAACCTTATATTTTTCATAATATTCATAAGGAACGGCGAACATATATGCCTTCGGCGGCATAGTTGAATGGAACGCCGTATCAAAAACGAATACCTGAGGTACGTCGGGGCCTACAACGTTAAGGCACGCTCTGTAGCCCTGGATATGAGCAGGGTTATGAAGCGGAGCGAGAGGAGATAAATCCTCAATATCCTTTTCAACCTTTGAATCAACAAGAACGCTGTGCTTATAGTAAGGGCCGCCCTGTACTATTCTGTGGCCGATAGCGTCGATTTCGTCAAAGGAATCAACAACCTTATATTCACTTTCGGAAATAAGATATTTAACTTCGTTGAAAGCGTCGGTATGAGTAAGAAGCTCTTTATCGTAAGCTATCTTTTCGCCGTTAACCTTAAGAATAACGTTTTCCTCACCGCCGAGAATTTTAAGGCCAATTCTTTCAATTACGCCTTTGCAAAGTACGGATTCATCCTCCATATCCATAAGCTGATACTTAAGCGATGATGAACCGCAGTTAATAACAAGAATTTTCAAAGCTTTACCTCCAGAAATACACTATTGCAATAGTTTATTATAAGTATTATAATATATTATATATAAATTAAATGTCAAGTAAAATTTAAGAAAAAAGGGTATTTTTATGAATTTAGGCATAATTTGCGAGTTTAACCCCTTCCACAAAGGGCATAAGTACCTTATTGACAGCGTTAAAAAAGACGGCGACAAGATAATCTGCGTAATGAGCGGAAGCTTTGTTCAGCGCGGCGAGCCAGCGGTTTTTGATAAGTTTAAAAGAACTTCCGACGCGCTTGATAACGGAGCCGACCTTGTTATTGAACTGCCTACACGTTATTCAACGCTTTCGGCTCAGGGCTTTGCAAGGGCCGGCGTCGCTCTGCTTGAAGCTACGGGAGTTTGCGACGCGCTTGCATTCGGCGCTGAATGCGACGACGTAAACGAGCTTAAACGACTTGCCTGCGAAATTAAGAATAAGGAAAGAGAAATACTTAAGGAGCTTGAAAAAGGCATTTCTTACCCCGTTGCAAGGCAAAACGTAATACAATCCCCCGTTCTTGAAAGCCCAAACAATATTCTTGCCCTGGAATACTTAAGCTGTACAAGCCTTAAGCCTGTTGCGGTTAAACGAATAGGCCTCGGTCACGACTGCGCTGATTGCGAGTATTCGGCAAGCGAGATAAGAAAGTCGCTTTCAAAAGACGAAACCGCAAGGCTTGAAAACTGCGAAAGGGCCGTTTTATATAAGCTACGCACAATGAGCGCTGAGGATTTTAAAAAAATTGAGGACGTAAGCGAAGGACTTGAAAACAGGATTACCGAGGCAGTTAAAACCGCCGGTTCACTTGACGAGCTATATGATTTGATTAAAACAAAGAGGTACACGCATTCAAGAATAAGGCGAATAATACTTCGGGCCTTTCTCGGTATTGAAAAAGGATGTCCCGATACGCCGGGATATATACGAATACTCGGCTTTAACGAAAGCGGAAAAGAGCTTGTTTCTCAAATTA
>ONCR01000090.1 GCA_900316345.1 uncultured Eubacteriales bacterium
CTTGACGGTAAGTATTTTCACGCTGACGTTACGTCTGATAAAAAGCCTTATACAATTGTTATTCCGCCCCCGAATATTACGGGCCAGCTTCATATGGGACACGCCCTTGATAATACGCTTCAGGATATTCTTATTCGTTACCACAGAATGAACGGATACGATACCCTTTGGCTTCCCGGAACCGACCACGCTTCTATCGCTACCGAAGCAAAAATCGTTGAAGCCATGCGTAAGGAGGGTATTACTAAGGACGACCTCGGCCGTGAAGGTTTCCTTGAAAGAGCTTGGGAATGGAAGAAGCAGTACGGCGGAAGAATTATTGAACAGCTTAAAAAGCTCGGTTCCTCCTGTGATTGGGACAGAGAGCGTTTTACACTTGATGAGGGATGTAATAAGGCCGTTGTTGAGGTATTTAATAACCTCTATGAGAAAGGGCTTATTTACAGAGGTGAAAGAATAGTTAACTGGTGTCCGCATTGCTTAACCTCAATAAGCGACGCGGAGGTTGAATATGAGGACCAGGCAGGCCATTTCTGGCATCTTAAGTATCCCTTCGTTGACGGAAGCGGTTACCTTGAGCTTGCAACAACAAGGCCTGAAACTATGCTCGGCGATACCGCAGTAGCGGTTAACCCGAACGATGAAAGATATAAAGACTATATCGGCAAAATGCTTGATTTACCGATTGTTCACCGCCAGATTCCCGTTATTGCCGATGAATATGTTGATATTGAATTCGGAACCGGCGTAGTAAAAATTACCCCTGCGCATGACCCTAACGACTTTGAGGTAGGCCTTCGCCACAATCTTGAGATTATCGACGTTATGACCGATGACGCTCATATTAAAGAAGGCTGGGGTAAGTACAGCGGTATGGACAGATACGAATGCCGCAAGGCAATCGTTGAGGACCTTGAAGCTGAAGGCGCGCTTCTTGAAATTGAAGATTATTCCCATAACGTAGGAACCTGTTACCGTTGCTCAACTACTATAGAGCCTAAGGTTTCAAAGCAGTGGTTCGTTTCTATGAAGCCTCTTGCCGGCCCTGCGATTGACGCCGTAAAAAATGACGAAACAAAATTCATCCCCAAGAGATATGAAAAAACATATTTCCACTGGCTTGAAAATATTAAAGACTGGTGTATTTCCCGTCAGCTTTGGTGGGGCCACAGAATTCCTGCGTGGTACTGTGACGACTGCGGCAAGATAACAGTTTCAAGGGGTACGCCGTGTAAGTGTGAACACTGCGGCAGCGAGAATATTCATCAGGACCCCGATACTCTTGACACCTGGTTTTCATCTGCACTTTGGCCTTTTTCAACTATGGGATGGCCTGACGAAACCGAGGATTTCAAAAAGTACTATCCTACCGATACTCTTGTAACGGGATACGATATTATTCCTTTCTGGGTAATGAGAATGATGTTCTCGGGTATAGAGCAGACGGGCAGAGTTCCTTTCAATTCCGTTCTTATTCACGGCCTTGTTCGCGATTCGCAGGGAAGAAAGATGAGTAAATCCCTCGGCAACGGTATCGACCCGCTTGAAGTAATTGATGAATACGGCGCCGACGCGTTAAGATTCACGCTTGCAACGGGTAATTCTCCCGGTAACGATATGCGTTTTTCAGATGACAGGGTTAAGGCATCAAGAAACTTTGCAAATAAGCTTTGGAATGCGGCGCGCTTCGTTTTAATGTATCTCGGTGAGGATTATAAATATGAAGGTCTTCCCGAAAATCTTCTTATTGAGGATAAATGGATTATCTCAAAGGCAAACTCGCTTGCAAAAGAGGTAACCGAAAATATTGATAAATTTGAACTTGGTATAGCCGTTCAGAAGCTATATGATTTCATTTGGGATGTATTCTGCGATTGGTATATCGAAATTGCAAAAATAAGGCTTCAGGGCGAGGATGAACAGGCAAAGGCCGACGTAAAGGCGGTTCTTGTATTTGTTCTTACCTATATTCTTAAGCTCCTTCATCCGTTTATGCCGTTTATTACCGAGGAAATATATCAGGCTATTCCTCACGATACCGAATCCATAATGATTTCCGAGTGGTGTAAATATGATGAAAAGCTTTCCTTTAGCAGTGAAGAAGCTGAAATGGAAAGAATTATGGCGGCAATACGTGCTATACGTAACAGAAGAGCAGAAATGAATATAGCCCCGAGCAAAAAGGCGAAGGTTTATATTGAAACCTTATTCGGCGATACCTTCAAAATGGGCGCTGATTTCATAAAACGTCTTGCTTCGGCAAGCGAAGTAAGCGTTGAAAGTAGCTTCGGCGACCTCGGAAACGTTGTAACAATTATTACCGACGACGCTAAAATCTATATTCCTCTCGGCGACCTTGTTGATTTTGAGGCAGAAAAGAAACGTCTTGAAAAAGAGCTTGCACAAGCTGAGGATAAGCTTGCATTTATAAATAAGAAGCTTTCAAATCCCGGCTTTGTAAACAAAGCTCCCGAAAAGGTTGTTGCTCAAAATAAAGAGGACGCAGCTAAGCTTGAAGAAAAAATCGCTGCAATTAAAAAGTCAATAGAGGAAATCGGTTAATGACTTATAATGAAGCCTTAAACTTCATAAAGAACAAAGAAAGCCTCGGCATTAAGCCGGGGCTTGTTCGTATTAAGGAAGTTCTTAAACGCCTTGATAATCCTCAGGACAGCTTTAAAACTATCCACATTGCCGGTACTAACGGCAAGGGAACAATCGCTTCAACAATTTCTAAAGCTCTTTATGATTCAGGGCTTAACGTCGGACTTTTTACTTCCCCTTGGGTTACCGAATACCGCGAGCAAATTCAGCTTAACGGCGAAATGATAAGCGAAGGCGAATTTGCAGACGTTATTGAAGAAATAAGCCTTCTTAATTCCGATTGTACCGAATTTGAGTGCGTAACGGTAGCCGCATATTTGTTTTTCAGAAATCATAACGTTGATTATGCTGTTATTGAATGCGGAATGGGCGGCCGTGACGACGCAACAAACACCGAAAAAAATAATCTATCCGTTATAACCTCAATTGCCCTTGACCATACCGATTTTCTTGGCAGTACCGTGGCAGAAATTGCCGAAAATAAGGCGGGCATTCTTCGCACCAACTGTCCCTGTGTTTTATATAATAGGGAACTCAAAGACATTTTTGAGGATAAATGCTCTTCTCTTGTACTATGCCCGAGAAAGTCAAATTTAGCTCTGGTTAACACTGTTCTTGATTTACTTAAACTAAAGCCTGTTAAGCGCCTTGTAAAGCTACCTGCACGAATGGAAATAATCGGCGAGGTTATGCTTGACGGAAGCCATAACGTAAGCGCCGCAAAGAAGCTTGCGCCATACCTTGAAAACGAAACAGCCGTTATTGCAATGCTTAAGGATAAGGACGTTGAGGGCTATATTAAGCTGATTGCGCCGAAATGCAAAACAATAATCGCAACCGCGGTTAGTCATAAACGTGCTATGCCGCCTGAAGTAATTGCGGATATTGCTGAGGATTATTGCGATAACGTGCTTGTTGTTGATAACCCTGCAGATGCAGTTAATATTAAAAATCTTTCTCTTGTATGCGGCTCGTTTTATCTTGCAAGGGAAGTTAGAAAAATATTATTAAACAATATATAATTCAACAAAATCTGCAAAAATGCTCTGTTACTATGGTAACAGAGTTTTTTTATTAAGGATATGATTAATATGATTTCTTTTGATGCTTACGGGGAGCTTCTTATTGCTTATATTAACGGCGATATAGACCATCATAGCGCTTGCGAAATGAGAGAATCAATCGATTATGAAATCAGCGTTTATAAGCCAAAGCACCTTATTCTTGATTTTAAAGGAGTTTCATTCATGGACAGCTCGGGCATAGGTCTTGTAATGGGGCGTTACAGATTAATGCAGAATTTTAAAGGAACTCTCGAAGTAAGGGGAGTTTCAAAACAGACTAAAAAGCTGTTTGAGCTTGCGGGAATAGGCTCTATTGCAATTATTAAGGAGGTGTAATTATGAATATAACAAATGAATTCCGTTTGTCGCTGGAAAGTAAAAGTGTTAACGAAGCCTTTTGCAGGGCGGTGATTGCTGCGTTTATAACCCCTCTTGACCCTACAATTGAGGAAATTGCGGATTTAAAAACTGCGGTGTCTGAAGCTGTTACAAATGCTATTGTTCACGGTTACCGAGAGAATAGCGGAAAAATCTACATAGACGGAAGCATAAACGAGAAGGGGATTGTAAAGATTAGAATAAAGGATAACGGGGTAGGGATAGAAAACATTGCAAAAGCGATGGAGCCTCTTTTTACAACCGGCGAAAGCGACAGAGCAGGGCTTGGCTTTACAGTTATGCAATCCTTTTGCGATAGGGTAAGCGTTAAATCAACGCCTCAAAAAGGGACAAGCGTTATTCTTACAAAACGCATAATAGGTCGGTCAAAATGGTAAGCGAAAGGGAAGAGAAAATAATTAGCAACATCCCTCTCGTTCATTCAATTGCTTCTCGCTTTAAAAACCGAGGAAGTGAATATGAGGATTTGTTTCAGGCAGGCTGTGTGGGCTTAATTAAAGCAGTTGATAATTTTGACGACAGCAGAGGTTTTATGTTTTCAACTTATGCCGTGCCCGTAATAATGGGAGAAATAAAACGAATTTTTCGTGACGGTGGCTCGGTAAAGGTTTCAAGAAGTATAAAAGAAAAAAGCGCAGCCGTTCAAAAAGAGCGAAGCAGTTTTATCGCTAAGTATTCAAGAGAACCGACGTTAAGCGAATTAAGCAAAATTTGCGGAATAAGTACAGAGGAGATGTCAGAGCTTATAGGGGTAATAACTCCCGTTATATCGCTCAGCACGGTTTTTGAAGATGATAATGCCGAATTTGATATTCCCGATGATAAGAGCGAGGAACTGTTCAATAAACTTGCTGTGTCGTGTGCGGTTAATGAGCTTGAACCGCGCGACAGAAAGCTTGTTTATCTTCGCTATTTTGAGGGCAAAACTCAATGCGAAACAGCGGCGGCTCTTAATATCTCACAGGTACAGGTTTCAAGAAAGGAAAAGGCTGTTCTGTCAATTCTTCGCAATAAGCTGAAATAACGGCGCCTTAAAAAAGGCGCCGTTATTTTTTAGTTTATATTATTCAAATCCTCTCCAGCCTAACATCCATCCTTCAAAAAGATAGCTTTTTGACGTGGAGCTTCCGTAAGGAACTGCGAAATATTTTGTTCCGTTGTAATCTTTAATGTTACCCTGCATTCTCGGGTCAAAAATGTAAGCCTTGCCGGCAAAGAACAGCACTGACCACTTATGTATTTCTTTACTTCCGCTTCTGTTTTGATAATTTCCTGCTGCAAGAAGAATAAAACCGTCATATCTTCTGTTTTTACCGAAAAGATAATCTATGCAATCGTTAAAGCTCATATTGCAGTCCATACAACTTCTGAAATCTGCAGAATGCTTTGCGTGCCACTTATAAATTGCCATCATTTTATCATAGGTCGTTTTGTGTTTCTTAATGTCAACGCCTTTTTTGGTAATATCCAATATTTCTTTTCTTCCGCTGTTATCTGTCTTATAGTGATTAATAATCTGCTTAAGCGTGTATCCCTTCTTAACCTTTGTGTTTTTAACATTGCTGTTTTTACCGAGGTACGCCTGTTTGTCTGCTGAATTGGTGTAGGGAACAACCTTGAAATAGTACTTTGAATTTGAAAGATGGCTTACCGTGTACTTGTTCTTTTTACTTTCTGAAAATTCAAAGTTTGTATATTCCGAATAGAATTTTTTTGAAGTGCTGTAAACAATCATATATCCGTCGGCACCCTTTGCTTTTTTCCACTTAAGCTTAACCTTACCCTTGGATTTGTATTTTGCAGAAGTTACCTTGGTTTTCTTGGGGCAGGTAGCTGCATAAAACGGTTTACTGTCAACAACAAAATATTTTTTATTATAGTGTGTTTCGTAATAGCGAATCTTGAATGCGTACTTTGTTCCCGGCTTAAGGTTTTTAACTGTGTACTTGAACTCATAATCGTCGTTTTTCGGGTTATAGTATTTGATATGCTTAAATTCTTTGCTGTTACCTTCTGCGGCAAGAATTTCAAAACCCTGGTCATTATCTCCAAAAGAGATTTCCCATAAAAGCTGAATAGATGATTCGGTGTAAGAGCTTATTTCTGTTTTTTCAAACTCAGGTCCGTTTACATCAATAAAGATTTTTTCACCGTTTTCGTCGTAATCAATGATGCTTCCGTATTCATCGTATTGATAGTTTTCTTCGGCAAACGCGTTGATGATTCCTGTTGAGAATACTGTGGAAATCATTAAAACTAACGCAATGAAGGTTGATAAAAGCTTTTTCATATTCTTTCTCCTTTTCTGAATTAAATTAAAAAAATTGCTTTCATATGTTAGTGGCGCTAAATTTGAAATATGTCAAAAAAATTTGTGATTTTTTCTTTGAACGGGGCAGAAGGACTTTCTTCTCAACAACGAAACAGTCCACCGGACTGTTTCTCCCGCTTCTCGCGCCCTGCGGTTGCGACAACCGGTGTTTCGTTTCAAGTCCTTCTTGCAAAAAGAAAAAGCACCAAAAGGTGCTTTCTCTTTTTGGCAGGGGCAGAAGGACTTTCTTCTCAACAACGAAACAGTCCACCGGACTGTTTCTCCCGCTTCTCGCGCCCGTTCGGTTGCGACAACCGGTGTTTCGTTTCAAGTCCTTCTTGCAAAAAGAAAAAGCACCTAAAGGCGCTTTCTCTTTTTGGCAGGGGCAGAAGGACTTGAACCCTCGGCACGCGGTTTTGGAGACCGCTGCTCTACCAACTGAGCTATACCCCTAAATATTAATTTTTGCAACGGATATACTATAACAGATTTTAAAGTTAATTTCAAGTATTTTTTTCTTTTTTACAA
>ONCR01000056.1 GCA_900316345.1 uncultured Eubacteriales bacterium
TCTTAAAGCTTCCAAAACAAAATATAAACAGAAAAACCTGAAATCAGGCAAAATCTATAAGGTTCGCATCAGAGCGGTAAGGTACGTTAACGGTCAGAGGGTTTGTTCCGAGTGGACAAAGTGGAAAAAAGTAAAAATTAAATAATCGCACAAAACCCCCATCTCGTTTGAGATGGGGGCTTATTTTGTTATTCAATTATCGGCAAACATCGTTTCTGTTATGTAGCGGTATAAATCTTCCTCGCAGTTATCCATATCTAAATAGAATTTAGACATTCTTTCACGGTATACAGATTCAGCCTTGAAATCATTTTTAAATATTCTTTCAATATCTTTAATTGCTGTGTCCGCGTCCTTTGATAACGGGCCGAACGCCTTTTCAAACGGCAAATCTAATTCGCGGTAAAGGTTCATACCGGATTTAAATTGAGGATAATCGGGAACAAAGTACATTATCGGTCTTTCAAGATAAGCATAGTCAAAAACAAAAGATGAAAAATCGGTAATAAACAGCGCGTAGTCTTCCAGTTTAACGTCGCCTTTAACTATGTTGATACGTGAACAATCCGTGCTGAACAAATCCGAAACGACGTCCTGAATAATCGGGTGCATTTTAACATCGAGCTCCATATTATTTTCTTCAAGAAGAGCGTGAAGACGCTTGTCGCTTAAGAATTGCATGAATCCGCGGTAGTAATCGCTCGCCTTAAAACCGTCAATATTAATGGAATAAGTGCTTGACGTAGTGTTGGCGGCAAAATAGCTTCTCCATGAAGGCGCAAGAAGAATGCGATTTTTTGCTTTTGAGCTTCTGTCAATTAAACTGAAACGCGGCATACCGCAAGTGATAAGCTGGTCAGGCTTATAAGCATATTTTGAGGTAAGATTCTCTATCTCAAAATTGGATGATACAACTATTTTATCGCAATTGGCACGTTCTGCGGAATACTTTCGTACATAAGAAGCGTGCAAAATACCGTGTTGCATATAAATAACCTTAAAGTGCTCAATATCAAGATAATTCTTGTATTCTTCTTCCTCGACAACGAACGGCGATATATCATCGCGACCGTAGAAGGATGAAATAATTATCTCTGCCGATAAATACAAAAGCTGATGCTGATAAGAACCAAATTCCACAAGGTGCTTTTTTTCTTCTTCTGTAAATAAATCGGCAATTTCATCCAGTTCACGGGTATAAACGTAGTAGCGTTCAACGCCGTCATCCTTTTGAATATCGTGTTTAAACTGGTAGTATGCGTTATCCTTAAGCACCGTCTGTAAATCCGAATATAGCCAAACGCGGTGGTTATACCTGTATTCAATAGATTTTTGTTTAAGCGACTTTGAATATGTTTCAAGGTTTGCTTGCTCAACCTCGTTTAATTCAAACGCGTATACCTCGTCTTTGCTCATCGCCTTGAAGAGTAAAGAGTCGTTATAATAAGTCACAAGATAACTATCAAGGCAATAACGGTAACGCCTGATACTGTGTTGAAAAACCGCCGTTCCTACAAATATCATATGAACATCGTAGCGGTATGAATCAAGCCAAGCTTCAAAAGAAACCTTTTTCAGACCCTCGGGGTCAAGATCAAGAGTAAAGCCGTAAACTTTATTCGTCATAATATCCGTAGCAACATAACCAAACGACGAAAGTGAAAATGTAAGCGGTATACGTTCATCATCATTGATAACGGCGCATACCTCGGGCAGTTCGTCAATGTAATTATAAACCGCCGAATCAATACAAGCACGTATACGGATTTTACCGTTATCTAATGATGAAATTTTCAGCAGTTTCATATTAATGCTGTTGGATTTTTGAATTGTTTTACCGTTTGCCGCAATCTGAACGGATTTTTCATTGCAAATCGGCAAAGGATAAGTATTAGGCTTCATGGAAAGCCAAAAATGGATATGATGTTTATTTATAGAAGGATTTTTAACAATTATGTCATCATCAACACGCGCGAGTAACGCTTTGATTCTTCCGATTGCGCGTTCATATTCCTCGCCCTCATAATGAAAGGGGAAAAGGATTTTACTTGTCAGCTTCCATCTTAAATCATGGAAAAATACCGCTTGAAAATAACGCGGTACACGGTCGTCGTAGTGAGAAAACAGCTCTTCAAAATAATTCATCGTTGATTCGAACAAATAGTATGCGTGAAATTTTGAAGCTATCGCAGAGCTCTCATTATTACGGTTATAAAGATAGCAAGCTTCGGCACAATAGCCGAGCTTAAGCTTGGCGGCAAGAACACGGTTAATATATTCCTGATCCTCCTGGCTTGTCATATTCTCGTTAAACAAGATGTTATTATCCCCGAGATTTTTAACGCAAATATTCATAGTTGTTTGAACGATATAGGGATTCTCCTCTAAATCGTAAACGCCCGTATGTGAAAGTAATTTGTTATATCTGCTGTGCGTTTTCAGCGGTACTCCGTTTTTATATGGCTGAATAAAATAAGTAACAAGGTCTACTTTATCATAAACGCTTTCAAAATACCGATAAAGGTATTCTAAAGAGCCTGCCGTAAGCTTATCGTCTGAATCGAGATAAAGGATATATTTTCCTTTAGCGTTTTGAATTCCGAAATTTCTTGTTTTTGAAACACCGGCGTTTTCACGGTGAAAATACTTGAAAAATGAATGCTTTTGACAGAAGCTTTGGCATATTTCCGCACTTTTGTCTGTAGAGCCGTCATCAATAAGCAAAACTTCAAAACTATTATCGGCGGCAGTCTGGTTAACCAATGAATTCAGGCAATCCTGAAGATATTCTTCTGTGTTATAAATCGGAACTATAACAGAAATTTTATACTGAAAATCCATAAAAACTCCTAAATTATGCCAAGATACTTGATTAAAATTAAGCGCTTTTTAACGCGTTTGATAAAAGAAGTTTCCGCATACAGTTTCGGAAGCTGCGGAACAACAAATTTTTTAACAGTATATTCCAAAACTTCATAATCGCGCTTTTTTTTCAGTACCTTCAAGATTTTTGAAATCGTTTTTCTGTTACGTGAAAAATCTTTATATTCTACCGCCTTTTCCTTCATAAGTATGTCGCGGTAATAAAGAACAGTATTCGTAAGGAAGATGCTTTTTGCAGCAGCGATTGCGTGTAATAAATACAAAGTTTGGGGAAGATAGCTTAAGTTATTCAGCAAAGCTCCCGTCTCTTTAATAAAGCCTGCTCTAATACAGCAGTTCCATATTACTGCGCCGCGGTTAAGGTAATCCCCTATATTCAGATCATTTGTAACCGAATACAGCGGTGAGTATTTGTTATTAGCAACTACAGCCATATTGCTGATGATAATATCATTTTCTTTATGATTTAATAGCGTTTCAACAGCGTTTGGCGCAACAATCTCGTCATAGTTAACGGTAAGCAGAAAATAGTTTTCAGGCAGACTGTTTGCTTCTTTGCAGTAAAGCGAAGCAAAATCCTTGTTGTTGTTAATATGTACAAAGCTTTTTAAGTTCTTTACTTCGCAAAGTAATTCGTCCTTTTTAAAACTGCTTGCAACAACTACCTCATATTCATTGTTACTCTGACGCGAAATGCTGTTAAGCGCCCTCGCGACTTTATGTATGTCTTTTACCGCGTTAACGATAAAAACAATTTTACTTGAATGTTTTTCCATAATTACCTCAAATAATTATTTTATGAATCTATTATACATTTTTGCATTATATTGTCAACCTTTAGAAAGGTTTTCAAAGTGAGGAATTGACTATTTTAACTAAGTGTATTATAATATGTAGTCGGAAAAATATGATTTAACAATCAGGAGGTAATAATATATGGTTTACGGTGTTATTTTAGCCGGCGGTGTCGGCTCTCGTATGGGCGGCGACAAGCCGAAGCAGTACCTTAATATTAAGGGTAAACCGATTATTGTTTATACTATTGAAAAATTCTTTTCTATTCCCGATTTTGAAAAGATTATAGTTCTCTGCCCGAAGCAGTGGGTTGAGCATACAAAAAACTTGATTGAAAAAAATATTGCTCCCGTAGGGGAAAGAGTTTGCGTTATTGAGGGCGGCGAAACCCGTAACGAAACAATTATGAACGCAATTAAGTTTATTGAAAACGAGGGTAATCTTGACGAGGATACCGTTATCGTAACTCACGACAGCGTACGTCCCTTCGTTACCCACAGAATTATTAAGGAAAACATCTCTGCGGCGCTTGAATACGGCGCGTGCGATACCGTTTTTCCCTCAACGGATACTATTGTTGAATCGGGCGACGGCAAAACAATCAGCTATATTCCGGACCGTTCAAAGATGTATCAGGGCCAGACTCCGCAGTCCTTTAAGGCCCTTAAGCTTAAGAATATGTATAATTCTCTTTCGGACGATGAAAAGAAAATTCTTACCGACGCGGCAAAGATTTTTGTTATGAAGGGCGAGCAGGTAGCGCTTGTTGAAGGCGCAACCTTTAACCTTAAAATAACTTATCCTTACGACCTTCGAGTAGCAAAATCCCTTTTGGAGGAAGATAACGATGATTAATACAGTTTACCGTCTTGTTGCTCCGAGAAGGTTTGAAATCGCGTTTGAGGATATTGACCTTTTCGGCGGCAATGCGATTGTAAGGCCTACTAACCTTTCAATCTGTAATGCCGATATGAGATATTACCTCGGCACGCGCGACGCCAAGGTGCTTGCCGAAAAGCTTCCTATGGCGCTTATTCACGAGGGCATCGGCGAGGTTGTATTTGACCCGTCAAATACCTATAAGCCGGGCGACCTTGTTGTTATGGTTCCCAACTGTCCGCTTGAAGAGGACGAATATATCGGCGAAAACTATCTTCGCTCCTCAAAATTCTGCGGCTCATCAATGGACGGGCTTCTTCAGGAATACGTTGAAATTTCACCTAAAAGGCTTGTTAAGCTTCCCGATGATATTGACAGAAACGTTGCCGCGTTTACCGAAATCGTTTCGGTTTCGGTTCACGCTATTTCGCGTTTTGATAAATTCTCTCACGCAAGGCGCGACGTTATAGGCGTATGGGGCGACGGCAACCTCGGCTACATCACCTCGCTTTTCCTTAAGTATACCTTCCCGAAATCAAAGATTGTTGTTTTCGGAACGCAAAGGGAAAAGCTTGCCGATTTCACCTTTGCCGATGAAACCCATCTTGTTAACGAGGTTCCCGAGGGCTTTACGATGGACCACGCTTTTGAATGCGTCGGCGGTAACGGAAGCCCGATTGCTATTGAACAGATTATCGGCCTTATTAAGCCCGAGGCTACTATTTCAATCCTCGGCGTAAGCGAATACCCCGTTCCGATTAATACGAGAATGATTCTTGAAAAGGGGCTTCGCGTATTCGGCTCATCACGCTCCGGCGTTGTTGATTTTCAGAATACGGTTGATATGTATATTAAGCATCCCGAAATTATTGATTACCTCGGTAACCTTGTAAGCTCCGTTAACGTTGTAAGAACCGTTGCGGATATTAAGGAAGCCTTTGAGAAGGATACCAAAAAAGCCTTCGGCAAGGTAATTATGAAGTGGGAAGAATAAACCGATACTGCTGTAGGGGAGGGCCTATGTGCCCTCCCGTTACTTATAAAAACTATTAAAAAGGGAAGGAGGAACAGCCTTGACTGAAAAGGAATTGCGCAAAAAGGCGATGGCTCTGCCGCTTACGCCCGGCGTATATATAATGAAAAATAAGGATAAAAAAATAATATATATCGGCAAGGCAAAGGCCCTTAAAAACCGCGTTTCCTCCTATTTCGGCTCACATTCAAACCATTCAACAAAGGTTATAAGAATGGTTGAAAACGTCGATAATTTTGATTATATCCTTTGCGATACTGAATTTGAAGCGCTCGTCCTTGAATGCTCGCTTATTAAACAGCATATGCCGAAATATAATATTCTTCTTAAGGACGATAAGGGATATAATTACATCAAGGTTACCAAAGGGGAGTTTCCGCGTATCAGCGAATGCTACCGTATGGATGATGATAACGCCGAATACATCGGCCCGTTTATTTCAACCTTTTCGGTAAAAAGGGCGGTTGAAGAAACGCTTAAGATATTTAAGCTGCCCTCGTGTAACAAAAAATTCCCGCGCGATTACGGTAAAAGCCGCCCCTGCCTTAACGGCTTTATGGGGCTTTGCTCCGCGCCCTGCAATGCAAGAATTTCAAAAGAGGAATACGTTCAAAACGTTACAGACGCCGTAGCTTTTCTTAAAGGCGGAAGCGCAAAGGCCATAAAAGAAATGCAGGCAAAGATGGAGCAGTATTCAGATGAGCTTGAATTTGAAAAGGCCGCAAAAATGCGCGACAGAATAAGGGCTGTTAAAAACCTTGATGAAAAACAGAAGGTCGTTTCAATTAACGTACCCGAGGAGGACGTTTTCGCCCTTGTTAATTCAAATAAAAAGGCGTGCTTTGACGTTATACGCTTCAAAAACGGAAGACTTACTGACAGCGAGCACTGGCTTATTGACAGCGTTGATAATTCAGCAGAGGCGCGCTTTGAGCTAATTGAGCGTTACTATTCAATGAGGGATTACATCCCGTCAAGGATTGCCGTTGACGGCGAAATCGCTGACGAAGAGCTGCTCCACGATTACCTTGAACACGTCAGGGGAAAGAAGCTTGAAATAGTTCATCCCCAAAAGGGCGAGCACCTAAAAATCGTAAATATGTGCATTAAAAATGCAAATGAGCATTTAGCCCAGAACCAGGGCAGGCTCGGCAAGGAAATGGCCGCGCTTGAGGAGCTCGGAAATCTGCTGGGCCTTCCTAAGCCGCCGGAATATATTGAAAGCTATGATATTTCGCACACCTTCGGCGCGGATAACGTTGCCGGTATGATTGTATTCCATAACGGCCGACCGATGAAAAAGGCTTATAAACGCTTTTCAATTAAAGGCTTTGACGGCCAGAACGACGTCGGCTCAATGAACGAGGTTTTAACAAGGCGTTTTAACCACTATTATGAGGACGGTGAAGACAGTACCTTTTCAATTTTACCCGATTTAATTCTTCTTGACGGCGGCGAGCCGCAGGTTAACGCCGTTTTGCCCGTTATAAGAAGTATGAACCTTTACGTTCCCGTTTTCGGTATGGTTAAGGATAATAAACACAGAACGCGCGCCATAGCTTACGATGGGGGAGAGATTACAATTAATTCCCACAGAGCGGTGTTTACCCTTGTTTCCAATATTCAGGAGGAGGTTCACCGCTTTGCCATAACCTACCATCATAAAAAACACGAAAAATCAAGCTTTTCGTCAGGGCTTTTAAAAATCGAAGGCATAGGCGAAAAGAAAGCAAAGGCGCTTCTTAAGCATTTTAAAACCGTAGGCGCGATTAAAAAAGCAGGCGTTGAGGAGCTTGCTGCGGTTCCTTCAATTACAAAAAAGAACGCCGAGGATATTTATAATTATTACAATTGTGAAAATTGAGATTTTAAACTTGACTAACCGTCCCCTCGTAAGTATAATATTATATGTATAAATTTAATTGTTTTGCATTGAGGTTGAGATGAGAGTAATAACGGGTAGCGCCAGAGGAAGAAATTTAATAACCCTTCCCGGGGAGGATATTACCCGACCGACAACTCAAAGTACAAAAGAAGCACTGTTTTCTTCAATTCAGTTTGAGCTTGAGGATACTCAGGTGCTTGACCTTTTTGCAGGCTGCGGCCAGCTTGGCATTGAAGCGCTTTCAAGGGGCGCGCGCTTTTGCACGTTTGTTGAAAACAACCGCTCGGCTTTCAAAATTGTTGAGGAAAACGTTAAAAAATGCGGCTTTGAAGAAAGCTCCTCAATCGTTTTTGCCGACGCGCTTTCGTTTCTTTCAAGGCGCGGTGGGTACGATATAGCTTTGCTTGACCCTCCGTATAACCTCGGCTTAATTGAGGAATGCCTTGAAAAGCTTGTTTTAAAGATGAATGACGGCGGCGTTATTATCTGTGAAACAGCAAAAGGCGAAGCCTTGCCCGAGAAGGTCGGCGAATGGCGACAAACAAAGGCTAAAGCTTACGGAAAATCAAAGCTTACCTATTACAGAAAGGGGCAGGATTAATGAAAATTGCAATATGCCCGGGAAGCTTTGACCCCGTAACCTTGGGCCATTTGGATATTATTGAGCGCGCCGCCGACATCTTTGATAAGGTAATCGTTGTTGTTGCAAGCAATAAAAGCAAAAAAACGCTTTTTACCCTTGAAGAAAGAATGGAGCTTATAAACCGTTGCATTAAAAATAAAAACGTTTCGGTTGATTACCATTCGGGTTTGCTTGTTGATTATGCCAAGGAAAAAGGCGCGGTGGCAATTGTTAAGGGGCTTCGTGCTATGTCGGATTTTGATTATGAATTCCAGCAGGCACTTACTAATAAATCATTGTATCCCGAATGCGAAACCGTTTTCTTAACCGCAAGGGGAGAGAATATGTTCCTCTCTTCAAGCATGGTTAAGGAGGTTTGCACTCTCGGCGGTGACATAAGCTCGTTTGTTCCCGAAGAAATTTCAAAGGATATTTTTAAAAGATGTAAAGGAGATTTTTAAAATGACAAACACCGATATTTTACTTGAAGATCTTGAAGATGTGCTTGATGACGCTACTTCCATACCCCTTTCTAAAAAGTGCGCTGTTGATGTTGAAAAGATTAAAACGATAATTGAAGATATCAGACTTAACACCCCTCAGGAAACAAAGCAGGCTAAAGCTATCGTTGACAGCAGAAATACTATTCTTGAGGAAGCAAAAAAGGAAGCTGCGGATATTATCGCACAGGCTCAGGCTGAAGCGAGAGACCTTGTTGCCCGCGACGAAATTACAAAGGCTGCTCAGGCAGAGGCTGCTGAAATCCTTGCTAAAGCTAACGAGCAGGGCCAGCAGATGGTTCAGGAGGCTCAGAATCAGGCTTCCGATATTCTCAATAACGCAACAACCCAGGCTAACGAAATGGTAACAAGCGCTCAGAATAAGTCAAGGGAAATGCTTACGGCTGTTAATAATTATGCAGACGATACTCTCCTTTCAATCGATGACGCTCTTTATAAGGCGCTTACCGACGTTCGCCGCATCCGCGACGGTATTTCAAACGTTCAGCGCAAGGGCAAATAATTAAAAACTGACAGTAAAGCAGATACCTGAACGGTATCTGCTTTTTTGTTCGCCGGAAGGGACTCTCTTCTCAACTATCGAAAGCCCCACCGGGGCTTTCTCCCAATCGCGGCACGGTGCGCCGCTCTTGGAGTTCGTTTCTCGTCCCTTCCGAATATACCTAATATGCCTCTCAAATATCAGCGCCTATGAAGGGACTCTCTTCTCAACAACGAAACAGTCCACTGGACTGTTTCTCCCGCTTCTCGCCACTAAACGCGGCGACAAGCGGTGTTTCGTTTCTCGTCCCTTCCGTTTATACCTAATATGCCTCTCTAATATCAGCGCCTATGAAGGGACTCTCTTCTCAACTATCGAAAGCTCCCCCGGAGCTTTCTCCCAATCGCAGCACATTCTGCGCTGCTCTTGGAGTTCGTTTCTCGTCCCTTCCGAATGAAAACAGGCAGATACCCTGATGGGTATCTGCCTGTTTTGGTACGCCGGAAGGGACTCGAACCCCCGACCTTCTGGTTCGTAGCCAGACACTCTATCCAACTGAGCTACCGGCGCGTACATTTTTAATGCTCAAATACTATAACACATTATATTTAAAAATGCAAGTATTTTTTTCTATTTAATCAAGTCTTTTATTACTTCCCCTGCGATTATTAATCCCGCTACGCTCGGAACAAACGCAACGCTTCCCGGAACCGGCCTGCCGAGCGTGCCCTTCGTTTCCTCGCTTTCAAGCGGAGTTAAGGCCTCTTCCTTTGAATAAACGCACTTAAGCGCCTTGATTCCGCGTTTTTTGCATTCGCGTCGCATTACCTTAGCAAGGGGACAGACGGAGGTTTTGTAAATATCCGCAACCTCAAACATTTCGGGGCAGAGCTTGTTTCCTGCGCCCATTGAGGATATTATCGGTGTTCCTGATTTTTGGGCGTTTTCGGCAAGGGTAAGCTTTGCCTTTACCGTATCAACCGCGTCAATTATGTAATCGTAATGCGTAAAATCAAATTCGCTTTCGGTTTCGGGAAGGTAGAAAACGTTTTTTGTTATGATTTTTAAATCGGGGTTAATGTCCTTAAGCCTGTGAAATGCGGCTTCGGTTTTCTGCATTCCGACAGTGCTTTGAAGCGCAAAAAGCTGGCGATTAATATTCGTAACGCTTATAACGTCGTTATCAACAAGCGTAAGCGTTCCTATTCCGCTTCTTGCAAGAGCCTCCGCCGCATGGCCGCCTACTCCGCCTAAGCCGAAAACCGCAACGTGCGCGTTATTCAATTTTTGCATTGCCTCGCTGCCGAGCAGTATTTCGCTTCGCGAAAATATATTCATAAGCCCTCACCTTATTCAAATTCCCGTTAATTATATCAGTATTCTTAAGTAAAATCAATATTTATAATTGACCTTTGGCGAATTTGGTATTATTATGTAGTTGAGGTGAGTAATATGAAAAAAGCATTTAGACCTGTTATATGTATTGTTCTTGCGGCGGCTATTATGCTTTCGTTTTCGGGATGTGCAAAGCTCTCTTATGTTTTCGGCGCAGCTGTTGAAGCTGTTGATGACATAAAAACGGGCGAATGGAAAAAGGCTGACGAAGCTGCGTTTAACGAAAGCTCGGTAAACGACGACCCGTTGGTTATAGACGAATTTAAGGCAGGCAATTATTGCGGAATTGAGTTTAAAACCGTTGACGATGTTATTAAATACTATGTTGAAGCTTATAACAAAACAAAGGCAAAAACAGCGAAGTATACCGATGAAAACGGAAACGTTACCGAAATGTACGCCTTTGCCGATGAAAAGCATATGGAGGTTAAGGACATTCTTGTTGAAGGAAAGTCAAACGCCGTAATCAACAAGCTTATTCCAAAACTTCTTGATTCTCTTTATAAACCGAGCACAGGCGGTCTGCACCCATGCAACGCAAGAGAGCCCGAAAAGGATGTTGATGAAAATAACAAATCCCTTTTAACCTGTCGCGTTACCGCTGAAGACGTTCTTACCGCAAACGTAACCGATAACGGCGACGGAACCTTGACTATTGCTATGCAGCCGAAGGCTACCGAAATGTCGAGGGTTGGAATGGACCCGCAGGGGAAGTTTTTTACAACGCTTAACGATATCGGGTCTGTTGTTGAAGCGGTTTCGGTTTTCAGCTGGGCAAGCGGAACAACCGAAGAAAACTGTAAGGTCGTTTATAAAGGCGGAACAGCCGTTGTAAAAATAGATACAAAATCCGGCGAGATTACCGAAGCTGATTATAATATGATAGTTTACGTTAATATTAAGCACGCCAATATTGCCGTTGTTCATGACAGGTCACTTTCTGCCGTTGTTGATTACAGATGTCACTTCCCGTGCTCAAAAGAATTCTTTGATAAAATAAACGTACATCCTGTTGATTAAAAAAGTTCCTCTAAGGGGTATCCCTTGGGGCGTCCGTCATAAAGAAGGTTAGGTTTTGGCTTTATCCTTTTGCCCCTAACAACATAAAAAACCGTCTGAATACGCAAGTATGCAGACGGTTTTTGCCGCCTTATGGTGATTTTTAATGAAGTTATGGCGTAAAAGATGCCATTTTTGGGCTGACATTCTTTACGACGGACGCCCCTTAGAGGAACTTTTTAAAATAAACCTTGACGTTTGTAAACTTTTAAAAGAATTAAATATACAACTGTGCTGAGTCCCCAGGTTATCGGGTAAATCCAGCAGGTGAGAAGTATGTTATGGTAAACTCTGCCTATTGTCATAAACACGATAACTCTTACAGCGCACCAAAAAACAATCATAACTATAAGCGGTGCCATAGGCTTTCCGAGGCCTCGCATAACGGCGGAGGTAACGTTTGAAAATCCAAGCAGGAAGAAGAACGGAGCGCAAATTCTTGCCCTTAAAACGCCGAAGGCAACTACCTCGGGATTGCTGTTGAAAAGCTGAATAAGATAGGGAGCGATAATAAAGGCAATTGCGCCGATAATCTCTATTGAAATTACCGTGCATAGTAAACCGAATTTCATTCCCTTATCAACTCTGTCCTTGCGATTTGCGCCGAAGTTCTGGGATATATAGGTTGACATAGCCATTGAAAATGAGATTACGGGAAGAAACGCGAAGCCCTCAATTTTAGAATATGCGCCGATGCCCGCCATTGCGTCAGCCCCGAAGGAATTTACGTATGACTGAATAAGAATATTCGCAATATCAATAATCGAGCCCTGAATTGCAGTAGGAAAGCCGAAGCGAATTATTTCCTTAAGCGTTTTAAAATGAAAACGGATTTTGCTTATATGAAGCCTAATCAGCTCGTCGGATTTACGAAGCCTTGAAAGCGCAAGTAACATACTTGTAAACTGCGAAATTATAGTTGCAAGCGCCGCGCCCTCAACGCCCATATGAAAAACGGCGATGAAAACTATATCAAGAACAATGTTTAAAAGCGAACTGCATATCAAGTATAAAAGCGGATGGCGCGAATCGCCGCTCGCCTGAAGAATGCCTACAAAGGAGTTATACATAATAAGTCCCGTGCTGCCAGCAAAAATAATACGAAGGTAAGCGGTCGCTTCGCCTAAAACCTCCTCCGGCGTTCCCATAAGCCGTAACATAACGGGGGAGAAAATAACCCCGATAGCGGTTATTGCAAGACTGAAAAACAACCCCATTGCAACCGTCGTGTGTACGGCAAGCGAGATTCTTTCCTTATTCTGAGCCCCTATTTCACGCGCAACTACTATGCCTGCGCCCATTGAAAAGCCGAAGAAAAAGCCGATTATCAAAAAAGTAATCGTTCCCGTTGCGCTTACTGCGGCCAGGGCGGTTTTGCCTATAAGATTACCTACTATAAGGCTGTCAACCGTGCTGTAAAGCTGCTGAAAAAGCTGGCCGATAAATATGGGAACAGCAAAAAGAATTATTCTTTTTCTTATGCTTCCGCTCGTCATTAAATTGTCGTTTTGTTTAAATATTGAAAGCTTTGTCATAATTATGCCTTTAATTATTTTAATTCAATGAATCATTATAATTAAAGGTTATATATATGTCAAGACATAAGTAAAGCTCGGATTGCTCCGAGCTTTTTGTTATGCCATTAGCTTTACAAGAACGGCCTTTTGGGCGTGAAGCCTGTTCTCGGCTTCATCAAATATTTCGTTTGCGTGCTCTTCAAACACCTTTGCGGTTATTTCCTCTTCGCGGTGAGCAGGAAGGCAGTGAAGCACCATTGCGTCAGGCTTTGCAAGCGCCATAACCTCGTCGTTAATCTGAAAGCCTTTGAAAACCTTTTCGCGCTCTGCTTTTTCTTCCTCCTGTCCCATTGAAGCCCATACGTCGGTATAAAGAATATCAGCGTCCTTAACGCACTCAGCTATATTTGAGGAACAGGTGAATTTTCCGTTTTCGTTTGCCCATTGCATAAGCTTTTCATCCGGCTTGTAGCCGTCGGGGCAGGCGATTGCACATTCCATTTCCATTGTTATTGCGCCTGCAATAAGGCTGTTTGCCATATTGTTTCCGTCGCCTACAAAGCAGAGTTTTAAACCGTCAAAGCTCTTTTTGTATTCCCTTATCGTCATAAGGTCAGCCAACACCTGGCAGGGGTGGCAGTAATCGGTTAAGCCGTTAATTATCGGGATTGAGCCGTATTTTGCCAAATCCTCAACCTCTTTTTGCTCAAAGGTTCTTATCATAATTCCGTCAAGGTAACGTGAAAGCACACGCGCTGTATCCTCAATCGGCTCGCCGCGCCCTATCTGTAAATCGCGCGAAGATAAAAACATCGCCTGACCGCCGAGCTGATACATTCCCGTTTCAAAGCTTACACGCGTTCTTGTAGAGCTTTTTTGAAAAATCATACCGAGCGTTTTGCCCTTTAAATGGTGGTGCTCAACGCCGTTGTGATGTTCAAATTTAAGCTGGTCCGCAAGGTTAAGAATATCAAGAATTTCGCTTTTGCTCAAATCCTGTAATTTTAATAAATGCTTCATTCCTCAATTACCTCCTTAAGAATGTTAAGCCCTTCGTCAAGTTCTTCGTAACTTATGTTAAGCGCCGGCAGAAGCCTTACCTTGTTGCCGTGTGCTGTTAAAACAAGAAGTCCTTTTTCAAGGCATTTTTTAGCTATATCCGAAGCGTCTTTTTCGGTTTCAATGCCTATCATCAGTCCAAGTCCGCTTAAAGCTTTTACGCCTTTTACGTTCTTTAAAAATGCGTTTATGTATTCGCCTTTTTTTGTTACCTCGCTAAGAAGCGCGCCGTCAATTCTTTTAACTATGCTTACTGCTCCCGCCGCGGCAATCGGGTTTCCGCCGAAGGTCGAGCCGTGGCTTCCGGGGGTTACGCAATCAGCCGTTTTCTCGCCGAAAAGAACAGCCCCTATCGGAAGCCCTCCGCCGAGTCCCTTTGCCGTGCTTACAATGTCCGGCTTAAGGTTGAAATGCTCAAAAGCAAAGTATTTACCCGTTCTTCCGTTGCCGGTCTGCACTTCGTCAACGATGATAAGAATATCCTTTTCCTTTGCTATTTCGTTTACGGTTTCGGCAAACTGCCGCTCTATGTTTATAACTCCGCCTTCGCCCTGAATACATTCAAGCATAATGGCGCATACGTCGTCGCTAATCATATTTTTAAGCGCTTCACTGTCGTTAGCAGGGCAGTGCTTAAAGCCCTCGGTAAAAGGGAAGAAAACGGTGTGAAATTCTTCCTGTCCGGTTGCCGCAAGCGTTGTTATCGTTCTTCCGTGAAATGAGTTTTCAAGGGTTATAATTGTTGATCTTCCGCTTCCGTATTTTTCATAGCTGTATTTGCGCGCAAATTTGATTGCTCCCTCGTTTGCCTCAGCGCCGCTGTTAGCAAAAAACACCTTTTTAAAACCCGTTTTTTCGCAAAGAAGCTCTGCAAGCTTTGCGCAGGGCGAGGTGTAATAAAGATTGCTGACGTGCTGAAGCTGCTCGAGCTGCGCCTTTACGGCATTTTGCCACTCGCCGTCGCAAATGCCGAAGGCGGTAACGCCGATGCCCGAGCCGAGGTCGATATACTTCTTTGCATTTTCGTCATACAGCGTTGAACCCTTGCCGCTTTTAAGGGCTACGTCAAATCTTCCGTATGCGTGCGCTACGTATTTGCTGTCCGTTTCCTTAGTTGTCATAGCTTTCTTCCTTTTAATTAATTCTGAACATCGTACCCATACCTTCATCGGTAAGCATTTCCATCAGTATTGAGTGGGGAACGCGTCCGTCAATTATAAACGCTTTTTTACAGCCCTGACGAAGCGCCTTCGTCATTCCGTCAATCTTCGGTATCATTCCGCCGCTGATGATTCCCTGAGCAATCAGCGCAGGCGTGTCAGAAATATAAACCTTATGAATAAGCGTTTCGGGGTCGTCTTTATCCCTGCAAAGGCCTACTATATCCGTCATTGAAATTAACGCCTCCGCTTTGAGCGCACCTGCAATTTCTGCCGCAGCCGTATCAGCGTTTATATTGTAGCTGTTGCCGTTTTCATCAAAGCCTACGGTTGAAATAACGGGTATCCAGTTGTGTTCAAGCGTTTCTGTAACGGCGTCCATATTAAGCTCTGTAATCTCGCCTACGTAACCGTGTTTTTCGTCAAACGGCTTGCATTTAAGCATGCCTCCGTCCATTCCCGAAAGTCCTATTGCGTGGCCGCCGAGATTGCCTATCTGGCAAACCAAATCCTTGTTAACCTTGCCCGCAAGAACCATCTGAACGACGTTTACGGTTTCCTTGTCGGTTACGCGAAGGCCGTTTTCAAACTTGCTTTCAATCTGCATTTTTTCAAGAGTTTTATTAATTTCGGGGCCGCCGCCGTGAACAAGAACAATCTTTATTCCTATCGTTGAAAGGTAAACAAGGTCATGCATAACTGCCTTTTTAAGTTCTTCGTTTACCATTGCGTTGCCGCCGTATTTAACAACAATGATTTTTTTTCGGTACATCTGAATATTCGGAAGCGCTTCCGCAAGAATTTCAGCCTTTTTCTGATTGTCAATAGCCATATTTTTCTCCGTTATGTTCGGTAATCACCGTTGATTTTTACATAGTCGTATGTTAAATCGCATCCCCATGCGGTCGCGCTTTCGCTTCCGTTGTTGAGGTTTATAAGAATGTATATTTCATCGCTCTTAAGAATCTCGGCGGCCTTTTCCTCGGAAAATTCAACGCCGCTTCCGTTTTTACAAACAGCGATTTCGCCGTATTCGCTTTTAAAGCTTACGTCAACCTTGTTGATGTCAAATTCAGCGTCGGCATAACCGACGGCGCAGAGAATTCGTCCCCAGTTGGCGTCCTCGCCGAACATTGCGGCTTTGAAAAGAGTAGAGCATACAACGCTTTTTGCTACGGTTATTGCGGTGTCCTTATCCGAAGCGCCCGAGCAAATGCATTCAAGCAGCTTTGAAGCGCCCTCGCCGTCCTTTGCAAGCATTCTTGTAAGGTTAGCCATAACCTCAAATAGTGCCGCTTTAAAAATTTCAAACGCTTCACCTTCGGAGGTAATTTCCTCGTTAAACGCAAGGCCGTTCGCCATAAGCGAAACCATATCGTTTGTTGAGGTGTCGCCGTCAACCGAAAGGCAGTTATAAGTTACCTTAACAATTTCGCTCAGCGCCTTTTGAAGCATATATGAAGATACGGCACAATCGGTTGTGATGAAGTTTAGTGTTGTTGCCATATTAGGGTGAATCATTCCCGAACCCTTAGCCATACCTCCAAGCTTGCATTTTACGCCGCCGATTTCAAATTCAACGGCGTATTCCTTTTTAACGGTGTCCGTAGTCATTATCGCCGTCGCAGCTTCAAGGTGTTTGTTATAACATAGATTTTTAACGAGTATCGGAACGGCTTTTTCAATAGGCTCAAGCGGTAAAATCTGGCCGATTACGCCCGTTGAAGCAACTATAACTTTTTCTTTTGGAATGTTCATTGCTTCTGCAACAAGTGCGCACATCGCCTCTGCCTTTTCAACGCCGTCCGCGTTGCAGGTATTTGCGTTTTTTGAATTAACTATTACCGCTATTGTTTTATTACCCGATTTTTCAAGATTGGCCTTTGTAACAAGAAGGGGAGCGCCCTTAACCTTGTTTTGAGTATAAACCGCCGCAGTGTTACATTCAACGTCGGACGCAAAAAGGCAGATGTCGTTTTTATGCTTAACCGACGGGTCCGGATTTGAGGGCTTTTTTATTCCGCAGTAAACACCGCTTGCCTTAAAGCCCGAGGCGGCGCAGATACCGCCTTCAATATATTTAAACTTGTTTTCCATTATTAATCACCAACCTTAAGCCCCTTTGTTTCATCAAGCCCGAGCGCAAGGTTAAGGCATTGCATTGCCGCGCCGCTTGCGCCTTTGCCGAGGTTGTCAAAGCGTGTTGTTATAAGAATACGTTCGTTATTACCGTTGATTTCAATTTCCATATCGTCGCGCTTTGCAAAGTTGTTTGCGCCTATCATATTACCGCTGTAGCCGAGGTCGCGTACCTTAATAAGCGGCTCGCCCTCATAATGCTTTGCAAAGAACTGCTGAAGTTCCTCGGGCGTCATTTTCTTTTCCATCATATCCGCAAAAAGAGGAATTGAAACAACCATTCCGTAGCGGTAATCGCAGATATGCGGGGCAAAGAAGGGAACACGCTCAAGATGGGGAATTGCTGTCATTTCCTTAAGGTGCTTATGCTCCTGCGAAAGCGCGTACTGCCTCGGCGCGTCAAGCTCTTTGTTACGGTCAACAAACTCATATTGAGCTATGCCGTTTTTACCCGCGCCCGTATAGCCGCTTATAGCATAGCAGGTTATCGGGTAATCGGGAGCGATAATTCCGTATTTAACAAGCGGGTAAACTATTGCGCTGAAGCCGCTTGCGTAACAGCCGGGGATAGCGATTCGGTTAGAGGTTTTAATCTTTTCCCTGAAATCCTTATCAAGTTCCGGGAAACCGTACGCCCAGTCGGGCTCCGTACGGTGCGCCGTAGAGGTATCAATAATCTTAACCTTTTTGTTAGTTATAAGCGAAACCGCCTCCCGGCTTGCTTCGTCCGGCAGGCAGAGAATAGTAATATCCGAGGAATTAATCATTCTCTCTCTTGCGTCGATGTTTTTTCGCATTTCCTTATCTATTTTTAAAAGCTCAATATCTTCCCTTGAACGAAGCCTGCTTTCAATTTTTAATCCCGTTGTGCCCTGAGAGCCGTCAATGAATACCTTTGTCATAATTATTCACCTTCTCAAATAATTGCATAAATATAAATGTATTTGTTATAATTATACCTTTAATATTCATTATGTCAATAGATTTTGCAAAAATAGTAATAAATATACACAAAAATGAATTTATATGCAAATATTTTTGTGCATAATTTTTTGAAGACGTAATAAATTTAGGTTTAAAAATTGATTTATTATGTCGAACGTTTTTAACCGTTTTGTAACTATTTTTTTGATTGTTTAACTTTACAACGAATGTAAATTATATTATTATATAATAAATAAAATTATGGAGGTATACTTTATTATGGGTATAGCTTATAAAAGAATTTTACTCAAGCTTTCCGGCGAGGTGCTTGCAGGCCCGGCCGGCAAAGGAATTGATAACGAAACGGTGCTTAAAATCTGCCGCTCCGTTAAGAAAGTGGCTGACGAGGGCGTTGAAATCGGAATCGTTGTAGGCGGCGGCAACTTCTGGAGAGGCCGTACAAGCGAGCATATGGACAGAACGAGGGCGGACCATATCGGTATGCTTGCAACCGCTATGAATTCACTTGCTCTTTGCGACGCGCTTGAGCAGCTCGGTGCAGACGTCAGGGTTCAGACTGCGATTGAAATGCGTCAGATAGCGGAGCCTTATATCCGCAACAGAGCAATCCGTCATTTTGAAAAGGGAAGAATAGTAATCTTTGGCTGCGGAACGGGCTCGCCCTTCTTCTCAACCGATACCGCCGCGGCGCTTCGCAGTGTTGAAATAAACGCCGACGCCCTTCTTAAGGCAACAAACGTTGACGGCGTATATGATAAAGACCCGAATAAGTTTGACGACGCAGTTAAGTTTGACGAAATAACCTTCCATGACGTTATGGTTCGCGATTTAAAGGTTATGGATTCAACCGCGTTCTCGCTTTGTAAGGATAACGATATGCCGATTATTGTTTTCAACCTTAATGACCCCGATAATATCCTTGAGGCCGTTAAGGGCAATAAAATAGGAACAACGGTAAAAAACTAATCTGAATATAAAGGAGTAAATTTATGGAAAAGCTTTTTGAAAAAACCAAGGAAAGAATGGAAAAATGCCTTGATTCTCTTGACAGAGATTATCAAACAATAAGAGCAGGCAGAGCTAACCCGAAGGTTTTAAACAACGTTGTTGTTGAATACTACGGAACTCCTACTCCGCTTAGCCAGATGGCTGCTATTTCCTCTCCGGAGCCGAGGCTTCTTGTTGTTCAGCCGTGGGACGCTTCAACGCTTAAGGACATCGAAAAGGCTATTAATATCGCCGATATCGGTATTAATCCTCAAAACGACGGCAAGGTTATCCGCCTTAATTTCCCCCAGCTTACCGAGGAACACAGAAAGTCCCTTGTTAAGGATGTTTCCAAAAGAGGCGAGGAAGCAAAGGTTGCGGTTCGTAACGTGCGCCGCGATTCTATGGACGACCTTAAGAAGCTCAAGAAGGATAACGAGATTACCGAGGACGACCAGAAAGACGGCGAAAAGAAGCTTCAGGATATTACCGATAAGTACATTAAGCAGATTGACCAAATGGTTAAGGATAAGGAAGACGAGGTTCTTTCTATCTGACAATAATTTAAGTGGGGCGATGAAAGTCGCCCCTATAAATAGTTTTAGAGGATAGTTTCAGAGGTTAATTATGGCATTATTCAGTAAAAAGAAAACAGAAGAGGAAAAGCCTCAGTTCAGCGTTTTGCCTAACCATCTCGGCATTATTATGGACGGCAACGGCCGCTGGGCAAAAAAGCGCGGCCTTCCGAGAACCGCAGGCCATAAAGAGGGCGCGGAAACCTTCAGAACAATATCAAAGGAATGCGCAGAGCTCGGAATTAAATACGTTACCTTCTACGCGTTTTCAACCGAAAACTGGAAGCGTCCTAAAGAAGAGGTTGACGCAATAATGCGCCTGTTCAAGGAATATCTTCTTGAAGCAAAGCGCGATTTTGTAAAGGCCGGCAATAATAAAATTGTTTTTATCGGTGAACGCAAGGGAATCAGCGACGAGCTTAACGCGCTTATGGACGAGGCAGAGGCCGAAACCGCGGACCACACGGGAACAACAATATATCTTGCCGTTAACTACGGCGGCAGGCAGGAGATTGTAAGCGCGGTTAACAAGCTTATCAGCGAGGGTAAAACAGAGATTACAGAGGACGATATTTCTTCTAAGCTTTATACGGTTCCCGAATGCGATATGATTATTCGCCCGTCCGGCGAGGAAAGGCTTTCAAATTTCCTTTTGTGGCAGGCGGCTTACAGCGAATTTTGGTACAGCGACGTGCTCTGGCCGGATTTCGGCAAAGAAGAGCTGTATTCGGCGCTTCGTGAATTTGAAAAAAGAAACCGCAGATTCGGCGGTTAATACTTCGGAAAGTCAGAGGATTATTTTATTATGAAACAAAGAGTAATTACAGCGCTTGCGCTGTTACTTCTTCTTATAGTTGTTGTTTGGCAGATTTATACGCCGTTTTTTGTTTTTGTTGTTTCGGTATTTGCAACAATTTCGGCTTATGAGATTATGAACTGCGCAAAAATCAGTAATAAATTTATAAAAATTGCAGGCTGTGTTTTCGCGTTTTTTGTTCCGTATTTCTCATCGGCAAGCGTTTTAAATCCGCTTGTAAAAACGGAAGAGTGGTTTTTGGTAATCAATGCCGTGCCGCGTTTTATCTTTTTAGCGGCAATAATAATGGCGTTCTTCCTTGCAATGCTTAAAGGCTATTCGCATACAAAGTTTGAGGACGTTGCTATTGCAATTGTAGCAAGCATAATTGTTCCGTGGTGCTATTCAATATTCGTTCTTCTTCGTGATATTACGGGCTATAAAACCCAATTCGGCGTTTACCTTATTTTCTATGCGTTAATAAGTGCGCTTGTAACAGATATCGGCGCACAGCTCGGCGGAATGAAGTTCGGCAAAACGCAGATGTCGCCGAACATATCGCCAAAAAAGACGGTTGAAGGAGCCTGCTGCGGAATACTTCTCGGCTTTATAGCCAACTGCGCGGCATTCCTTCTTTACAGCGTTTTTGCCGATGCTCCGATACCGAAAATCCAGGCAGCCGTTCTTCTCGGTTTAGCACCCGTAGTTCAGTTTATCGGTATGATGGGCGATTTAACAGCTTCTGTATTAAAGCGTAATTTCGGCATTAAAGATTTCGGCAATATTTTCCCCGGTCACGGCGGAGTTATGGACAGATTTGACAGCACGCTTTTTACTCTTGTTCTTACATACGGCATTGCAACCGTAATTCTTTAAGGTGATAAAATGACTAAAAATATTTCGCTTTTGGGCTCAACGGGCTCAATAGGAACTCAGTCGCTTGACGTTTGCAGAATGCACGGCTACGGCGTTAAATGCCTTACTGCTTCG
>ONCR01000092.1 GCA_900316345.1 uncultured Eubacteriales bacterium
GTAAAAATTGAAAAGAAGAAAGCAAAGCATGTTTTTTTTTCATATAATAAAGGGATTCGGACGGAAAAAATATAACCAAAAAGTTAGAATAAGGGTAGGCGAGATCAATATAAAATCATTACGTTGAAATGAGAAAACATGATTTAATTGACAATTGATAATGGTATGAAAATCAAAATCAGAAACGCTGAAAATGCAAATATGTGATCAAGAAAGCATTGCCAGCAATCGCATAGAACAAAATGCTGTTGTTATAAAAATTCAAGAATTGAAATTGTTCAAAGCGAGCTTGAAACGCGCTACGGTAATATAACCTTTTTGCCCGACGCAAAAACCGTTCTTGAAAAGGTTGTTCCCGATTATATTACGGGCTTTATTTACGGCGCGCTTGTTGAATCCTTTTGCAGCGAGCATAACGCAAGAATGATGGCGATGCAAAGCTCAACCGAAAGCGCTAAGGAAATGATACGCGAGCTTTCAATTTCATATAACAGGGCAAGACAGGCGGCTATAACCCAGGAGATTACAGAGGTTATCGGCGGCGCCCGTCAGAATAAAAACCATAATAATTATTAACTCATTTCGTAGGTGATTATATGAACTACGGCAAAATTGTTCAGGTAATGGGCCCCGTTGTCGATGTTGAATTTGACAGCGGAAGGCTTCCCAAAATAAAAAACGCGCTTGAGGTTCAAAACGGCGATAAGACCGCGGTTATGGAGGTAGCGCAGCATTTGAACGGCAACACCGTGCGCTGCATTATGCTTGCGGCGTCCGACGGCCTTTATAAGGATATGCAGGTGCTTTCAACGGGCGATTCAATTAAGGTTCCCGTAGGCGATAAAACTCTCGGAAGGCTTTTTAACGTCACGGGTGAAACCATTGACGGCCTCGAAAGCCTTGAAAATGAGGAGCATTGGTCTATCCACCGCAATCCTCCGAGTTTTGAGGACCAGTCAAGCACCGTTGAAATTCTTGAAACGGGAATTAAGGTTATCGACCTTTTAACGCCTTATCAGAAGGGCGGTAAAATAGGCCTTTTCGGGGGCGCAGGCGTCGGTAAAACCGTTCTTATTCAGGAGCTTATAACCAACGTTGCAACCCAGCACGGCGGCTATTCCATCTTTACAGGCGTCGGCGAGCGTTCAAGAGAGGGTAACGACCTCTGGAACGAAATGAAGGAAAGCGGGGTTATAAATAAAACAGCCCTCGTTTTCGGCCAGATGAACGAGCCTCCCGGAGCGCGTATGCGTGTTGCCGAAACAGGGCTTACAATGGCGGAATATTTCCGCGACAGAGAGCACCAGGACGTGCTTTTGTTCATTGATAATATTTTCAGGTTTATTCAGGCAGGCAGCGAGGTTTCATCGCTTCTCGGAAGAATGCCGTCGGCGGTTGGCTATCAGCCGACTCTTGCAACGGATTTGGGCGAGCTTCAGGAGAGAATTACTTCAACAAAAAGCGGTTCAATCACCTCCGTTCAGGCGGTTTACGTTCCGGCCGACGACCTTACGGACCCTGCCCCTGCAACAACCTTCGCTCACCTTGACGCTACAACCGTTCTTTCGCGTAAGATTGTTGAAAAGGGCATTTATCCCGCCGTTGACCCGCTTGAAAGTAATTCACGTATTCTTGAAGCGGATATCGTAGGCGAGGAGCATTACAAGGTTGCGCGCGAGGTTCAGGAGTATCTTCAACGATATAAGGAGCTTCAGGATATTATCGCAATCCTCGGTATGGAGGAGCTGTCCGATGAGGATAAGCTCACCGTTTACCGCGCAAGAAAGATAGAAAAATTCCTTTCACAGCCGTTCCACGTTGCCGAAACCTTTACGGGGCTTAAGGGCGTTTACGTTCCCGTTGAAGAGAGTATTCGCGGCTTTAAGGCTATTGTTGACGGCAAGGTTGACGACCTTCCCGAGGCGGCGTTCTTCAACGTCGGCACCATTGACGACGCAGTTAAAAAGGCTGAAACACTGAAGGTGGTTTAATGGATACTTTTAAACTGAAAATTATAGCCTCCAACAGGGTGTTTTTTGACGGCGAGGCAGTGGAGCTTGTTCTTCCGCTTTCCGACGGACTTAAGGGCTTTCTTGCCCACCACGAGCATATTGTTGCGCCAATTGATTTCGGCGAAATGGTAATTACCGAGCCTGACGGCAAAAAAACAGACGCCTTTGTCGGCAGCGGCTTCGTTGAGTTTTACGATAACGCTGCAACCGTCGTTTGTATTTCTGCCGAGCATCCGGAAGAAATTGATAAACGCAGGGCGGAGGAAGCCAAGCAAAGAGCCGAAGAGGAGCTTAGACAAAAACATTCTATTGTTGAATATCATCAGTCCCAGGCCAACCTGGCAAGAGCAATGGAACGTCTAAAAATCAAAGGAAAACATATAAAATAAAAACAGCTGCACAAGATATTCTGTGCAGCTGTTTTTTAGTGTTCGTCGCTCAAAACCGCGTGAGCGCATTTTATTCCGTCAACTGCGGCTGAAACTATTCCTCCTGCGTAGCCCGCGCCTTCGCCGCAGGGATAAACGCCCCTGATGTTGCATTGAAGAAGCTCGTCGCGAAGAATTCTTACGCTGCTTGAGCTTCGTGTTTCGGGAGCGGTTAATACCGCGTCGTAAAGCGCAAAGCCGCTGAGCTTTTTGTCCATTTCAACTATTGCGCTTCTCATCGTTTTTGTAACCTTTTCGGGAAGGCATTTGTCAAGGCTTGTAAGCGTAACGCCGAGCGGATAGGTTGGCTCAACGTTGCCGAGCGAAGTCGATTTTTCGCCCTTAAGAAAGTCGCCTACAAGCTGCGCGGGAGCTTTGTAATCTCCGCCTGCAAGCTCAAACGCCCTTTGCTCAATCTCCCTTTGATAATAGATTCCGGCAAGGGGATGCTCGCTCGGAAAATCCTTCGGCTCAATGCCTACAAGAAGGGCGGAATTTGCATTTTCACCGTCGCGCGCAAGCGAGCTCATACCGTTAACAATAACGCCGCCCTTTTCGCTTGCCGCCGCAACAACCGTGCCGCCGGGGCACATACAGAAGGTATAAGCCCCTCGTTCGTGAAGTCCGTGACAGGCGAGCTTGTAGTCAGCAGCGCCGAGCTTCGGGTGTCCTGCAAAGCTTCCGTACTGCGCCTTGTTAATAAGACTTTGCGGGTGCTCAATTCTTGCGCCTACCGAAAAGGCCTTTTGTATAATCTCACAGCCGTGGCGAAACATCATTTCAACCGTATCCCTCGCGCTGTGGCCTATTGCCATAATCACGCTGTCGGCCTCCAAATCAAGCTGATTTCCCCTGCAGGTATAGCGAACTCCGTGAATGAAGCCGTTTGCAACAAGCAGCTCGTCAACCCTGCATTCAAGTCTTACTTCTCCGCCGAGGCGTTCAATTTTTTTGCGGATATTTTTAACAACAACGGCAAGCCTGTCCGTTCCGATATGCGGTTTTGAGGAATAAAGAATCTCCTCGGGCGCGCCTGCTTCGTAAAGCTCCTCAAGTACCTTGCGTATAAACGGGCTTTTAATTCCCGTTGTAAGCTTTCCGTCCGAAAACGTGCCTGCGCCGCCCTCACCGAACTGAACGTTTGAATCCTCATCAAGCTTTGCCTTAGTCCAAAATTCGTTAACGTCCCTCTGCCTTTCGTCAATGCCTTTGCCGCGTTCCAAAATAATAGGACGCAAACCCGCTTCGGCAAGAATAAGGCCTGCAAGCATTCCGGCAGGGCCGAAGCCTACTATAATCGGCCTGAAATCCGATTTTCTTTCGCACGAAGGCATTTCGTATTTATAGGGCTTAACAAGGCTTACCTTTTTCGATTTGCACTTGCTTACAATCTGGTTTTCGTCAAGCGAAATTTCAACGTCAACGCTGTAGGAAAAGTGAACGTCGTCCTTTTTTCTTGCGTCAACGCTCTTTTTGAAAATGGTAAGGCCGGTAATATATTTGCTGTTAATTTTAAGTATTTTTGAAGCTTTCGCCTTAAGAAGATTTTCGTCCTCGTCAAGCGAAAGCTTTATTTCGTTAATTCTTATCATATGCTTTTTTAATTCCGTCGGCAGCTCTGATTCCGCTTGAAAACGCGTAATCAAGATTAAACCCGCCGCACTTAAACTGATTGTCGGTAATTTCTCCTATTATGTAAAGGCCGTTGCAAAGGGAGCTTTCATTATCGTCGGTAAGCTCGGAGTTAATAACGCCGCCGCTCGTAATCTGGGCATATTTATAGCCCTTTGTTCCCGTGATTATAATGCGCCAGCTTTTTGCATATTTTACGGTTTTTTCGCTGTCGTTTTCCGCCTGGCGCGAAAGGATTGAACAGAGCTTTGAGGGAAGAATGCCTTCAAGATTGCCGAAAGCCTTAATATGGTTTAAAAGCTCTTCCTCGCTCATAGACGGAACAAAATCAATAACCGCAAGGCACTTTTCGCTTTTATCCGCAAGCCTTTTATCGCTTACATATTTTGAAAGGTCCATTGTAACTATGCCCGAAAGGCCGTAGTCGGTGAAAAGGAGCTCTCCGAAGGATGAGGCCTTTATTTCGCCGTTAATCTCTATCGAAAGATTGCATTTTATTCTCGTTCCCTTCAGCGCGCGGCAATGCCTGCTTGAAGAGGTGAGCTGAACAAGGGCAGGGGAAAGCTCGCTTACGGTGTGGCCGAAGCTCTGCGCCAGCGCGTATCCGCTTCCGTCGGAGCCGAGAGCGCTTTGTGCCTTGCCGCCCGTTGCAATAACAAGCGTGTCGCAGATGAATATGCCTTTACGCGAAAAAACGTTAAATCGGTTGTCAATTTTTTCGCAGCGGTATACGCCTGCGTTGCATATAATATCAATTTCATATTTTTTACAGGCGTTTTTAAGTATGTTAACAACGGTTGCCGCCTGGTTAGAATACGGGTAAACCCGTCCCTCGTTGCTTTCGCGAAGAACAAGGCCTATTGAGGTAAAAAAGCCCCTTGTAAGCTCATACCCCTTTGCGCCTGTATTGGTTATGTTACAGCGCCCGTTACCCGTTGCGTAAAGCTTTTTGCAGGGCTCTTCAAGCTGTTCAAGAACAGTAACCTTGCATTCGGGAATGTTCTGTTTTAATCTTACAGCGCATGCAATGCCGCTTGCGCCTCCGCCGATAATAATAGCCTCCACAAAAAGCCTTCCTTTCCTTTAAGCAGTAATCCGCTGCCCGATAGATACTTTTACATCATAATATATTTTTTTAAGAATTGCAATATTTTTTTATATTCCGCGCCTATTACGCCTATTATATTATAATAATAAAAAATAATACTTGACAATAACAGCCGTTTGTGTTATATTAGGCATTACCTCGTTTGGGTTTTATTTTTTTGCCCATATTTTTCTGAAATTATTTAGGAGGTGCCGAAATGAGAGTTAAAGTTACTTTAGCTTGCACTGAATGCAAACAACGCAATTACAACACGATGAAAAACAAGAAGAATACTCCTGACAGGCTTGAAATGAATAAGTATTGCAGGTTCTGTAAGAAGCATACTCTTCACAGAGAAACGAAGTAACAGGAGGAATTACGATGGCTGACGAAAAGAAGGCTAAGAAGTCCGCTAAAGAAAAAGCAGACAAGAACGGCAAGAAAAAGTCTAACAAAAATCCTTTCAAAGCAATCGGTGGTTTCTTCAAAAGCGTTAGAAGTGAGGGCAAGAAGGTTGTATGGCCCAAGGCAGCGGAGGTTTGGAAAAACACTCTCGTTGTTCTTGTAGTTATCATTATTGTTGGCCTTGCAATATATGCCGTTGACTTCGGCCTTACAAGCGGAATGAAAGCTATGAAGAAGGCGGCTGATAATGCAACGACAGCTGCTGCTACTCTTGAAGAGGCTGAAGAAGATGATGTTGAACTTGAAGAGGATACAGACGCCCAGGCAGAGCCGGAATCAGTTACCGAGGCTCAGAGCGAAGCTGTAACCGAAGAGGATACAACAGAAGCAGCCGACTAAAGGATTTTAAGGAGGCTACTAATGGAAGAAGCAAAATGGTATATTGCTCACACCTTTTCCGGATATGAGAATAAGGTAGCAAGCGACCTTAAAATAAAGGTTGAAAACCAGAATCTTACCGATTTAATTCAGGATATCCGCATTCCTACCGAAACCGTTGTTGAGGTTAAGGAGGACGGAACCAAGAAAGAAATCATCAGAAAGCTGTTTCCGAGCTATATTTACATTAAAATGGTTATGACCGATGAAACATGGTACATCGTTCGTAACACAAGGGGCTGCGCAGGCTTTGTAGGCCCCGAGGGAAAGCCCGTTCCTCTTACCGAGGACGAAATTAAAAGAGCTCTGGGCGACGATATCGTTGAGGTTGAGGTTGCTTATGAGGTCGGCGATCTTGTTAACGTTGTTGACGGTCCGCTTGAAGGCTTTTCAGGTACGGTTGAATCGATTGACGTTGCAAATAACAGCGTTCAGGTTATCGTTTCAATGTTCGGAAGAGATACGGCTGTTGATTTCGAGCTTGACCAGCTTGAAAAGGTCAGCGAATAATTATTTAAGTAATTCGCGGCATTGCCGCTTTTACCGTAGGGTGTTATTTATAACGCCTTATGAGTGGGAGGAGCGCATGGCGCTTCGCCAATTACCACATTTTTAGGAGGAAAATATTATGGCTCAAAAGGTAGTAGGTTTAATTAAACTTCAAATCCCTGCAGGCAAGGCAACACCTGCACCCCCGGTTGGCCCCGCACTCGGTCAGCACGGCGTTAACATTGTTGCATTTACAAAGGAATTTAACGAAAGAACAAAGAATGACGCAGGCCTTCTTATTCCTGTAGTTATTACAGTTTATGATGACCGTTCATTTACTTTTATTACAAAAACCCCTCCGGCTGCCGTTCTTATTAAGAAGGCGTGCGGAATTGAAACTGCTTCAGGCGTTCCGAACAAGAACAAGGTTGCAACAATCTCAAAGGCTGACGTTCAGAAAATCGCCGAAACAAAGATGCAGGACCTTAATGCTGCTTCTCTTGAGGCTGCAATGTCAATGATTGCAGGTACCGCTCGCAGCATGGGTATAGTAGTAGAAGACTAATTCCCTTGTGGGAGGAAAAATCCGATTAACCACTGGAGGTAATATAAAATGAAACACGGAAAGAAATTTACAGATAGCGCAAAGCTCATTGACAGAGCTAATTTATACACAACTAAAGAAGCACTTGACCTTGTTGCTCAGACAGCAAAGGCTAAGTTTGACGAAACTGTTGAGGTTCACGTTCGTCTCGGCGTTGACTCACGTCACGCAGACCAGCAGGTTAGAGGCGCCGTTGTTCTTCCTAACGGAACAGGTAAGGACGTAAGAGTTGCCGTTTTTGCAAAGGGCGACCTTGCAAAGGCTGCTGAAGAGGCAGGCGCTGACATCGTAGGCGACGCTGACCTCGTTCAGAAGATTCAGGGCGGCTGGATGGAATTTGACGTTGCAGTTGCTTCTCCCGATATGATGGGCTTCGTTGGCCGTCTCGGTAAAATCCTCGGTCCCCGCGGTCTTATGCCGTCACCTAAAGCAGGCACAGTAACTCCTAACGTTGCTCAGGCTGTTAAGGAAGCTAAGGCAGGTAAGATTGAATACCGTCTTGATAAAACCAATATCATCCATTGCCCCATCGGCAAGGTATCTTTCGGTACAGATAAGCTTCTTGAAAACTTCAACGCTCTTCTTGACGCTATTATCAAGGCTAAGCCCGAAACTGCAAAGGGCCAGTACATCAAGTCCTGCGCGGTTGCTTCAACAATGGGCCCCGGCGTTAGAATCAACCCCAACAAGGTTGGCTCCGCCGCTGCAGAATAATATAATGTGTATTAAATTAAGGGAACGGAAATCCGTTCCCTTTGGTTTATATAATGAGTGAATTACCAAAACGAAAAAATATAAGATTAAAAAACTATAACTATTCTTCAAACGGTGCATATTTTATAACAATATGTACAAAGAATATGAA
The DNA here is from genome assembly GCA_900316345.1 of uncultured Eubacteriales bacterium. Taxonomy (GTDB): domain Bacteria; phylum Bacillota; class Clostridia; order Oscillospirales; family Acutalibacteraceae; genus Eubacterium_R. The sequence continues at coordinate 7,961 of ONCR01000092.1, forward strand.
ATGCGTTTTGTCTCGGATTAACGTAGGGCACGATGCCCACATCGTGCCGAAATCGATTTGACCGATTATGGTAAAATTGTCGAAAAGCATTTGCAGTTAATTCCCGGTATTAAGCATTATGTTATTATGCCTAACCATATTCATTTGATAATTGTTAAAGATAACGGCACGATGTGGGCATCGTGCCCTACAAGTATTTCTGATGATATCAGAAGCTTCAAAACCGTTGTTACAAAAGAAATCTGAGAATCTATTTGGCAGCCAAGATTTCACGACCATATAATCCGCGATGATAACGATTATGCATATCATATTCAGTATATTTCCGAAAACCCAAAGAAATGGGCTATGGGGAAAGATAAATACTATTCATAGAATAAACCGTCTCGAACGAAACGGTTTTATTCTTTATATTCCGCTATATCTTCTTGTTCTAATCAATAAGCATAAAAAAAGAAAAAAGAAAAAAACCCCTTGACAAATATAATGTAATAATATATAATAACACTCGCTGTTCAACCAAAGACAGCAGGTATCGAAAGATGTAAGCATAGCGCCTGCCGAGGAATGAGCATTACGCAATAATTATGTAATGTTATACATTCCCGATTCTTTGGGAATGTATTTTCTTTTATATTTGGCAGAGCAGCCGAAAGCCCTGAATTTCAGGCAAATAATTATGGAGGTAAGCTAAATGCCAAGTACAGTAGTTCTTGAAAAGAAAAAGGCACAGGTTGCTGCCCTTTCAGACAGAATTAAGAATTCCTGCGCAGGTGTAGTTGTTGATTACAAGGGTATCAACGTTGATGACGATACAAAGCTCAGAAAAGAGCTTCGTGAAGCAGGCGTCGTTTACACGGTAGTTAAAAACTCTATCCTCGGCCGTGCAGCGGAAGCTCTCGGTATGGAACTTGACAGCTCTGTTTTAGAGGGAACAACCGCAATCGCAACTTGCGAAGAGGATTATGTAGCAGCTGCTCGTATTCTTAACAAGTATGCGGAAGGTCATGATAACTTCAATATCAAAACCGGTTATCTTGACGGCGAAATTATTGACAATGCAAAAATAGTTTCTCTTGCTAAATTACCGTCAAGAGAAGTTCTTCTTGCAACAGTTTGCAGCGTATTCAACGCACCTATCGCAGCCTTCGCTCGCGGAGTACAGGCTATCGTTGATAAGGGCGGCGTTGAGGCTTGCGAGCCTGCAGAGAAGGCAGAGGAGGCTCCCGCTGAGGAAGCAGCTCCCGCTGAAGCTCCTGCAGAGGAAACAGCTCCCGCAGCTGAAGAGGCTCCTGCAGCAGAGGAAGCTCCTGCAGAGGCACCTGCTGAAGAAGCAGCAGAATAATTTTAACTTAAAACTAAACTTAAACTAATTTTTACGGAGGAATTTAAAATGGCAGCAGAAAACATTAATGCAATTGTTGAGCAGCTTAAAACTCTCACAGTTCTTGAGCTTTCAGAGCTCGTTAAAGCAGTAGAAGAAGAATTCGGCGTAAGCGCAGCAGCAGCTGTAGCAGTAGCAGCTCCCGCAGAAGGCGGCGCAGCAGCAGCTGAAGAGAAGACCGACTTTGATGTAATCCTTACATCAGCAGGCGCTCAGAAGATCGCAGTTATCAAGGCTGTACGTGAAGCTACAGGTCTTGGCCTTAAGGAAGCAAAGGCTGTTGTTGACGGCGCTCCTGCTCCTGTTAAGGAAGGCATTCCGGCAGCTGACGCTGAGGCTCTCAAGGCAGCTCTTGAGGCAGCAGGCGCAACTGTTGAGCTTAAGTAATTTAACTTAAATCCATAATTAAAAGACGGTATGCTTTGCATACCGTCTTTTTTTATACCATTAAATCTTCAATTGCCGGAACGCTTTGCTTTCGGTAATTTTCCATTCCGGGCTCAACAATATTAATAAGCTTCTGAATTTCCTCGTCGCTGAGGTTAAGCTCCTTTGATGTCAGAATGCCGCGCCCTTTTGTAACAAAGGCGTAAAACGGGCTTTTAACGTATTCCGTATAGTTTTTATCGGCATAATAGCCCTCAACTATTACAACGTCGCTGAATTCGCTCAGCTCATATATCGTGTAATCGGAAAACAGCGTGTCGCCGTCATCGTATTTTAAATACGTATCATAAACGATTATTGAGGGCTTGCAAATTCCGAGGAAGATAATTACGCAAACGAGAAGCGAAATCAGCGCAGCAAGCTTGACTGCTTTCGGCTCCTGTGAAAAGCTCATAAGGCTGTTAAACTCAATAGCGGACCTTTTGTTCTTCATAAAAAATGGCTCAAGCCGTTTTCTGAAGGCAACGGCTGTAAGTATTCCGGGAATAATCCCGAGCGGTATCGCCTTTACGGGACTTACCAAATCCGTGAGCTGCGAAGTCTTAGTATAAATAACATTTGCAATAAGCTGCATCATAACAAAAAGAAGGCAGAACATAAATACCGAAGCCGCTATAAGAAGAACGAAGGTGTTAAAGCTCGTCCTTTTGTATTTTTCAACGGCGATTATGCTTGCACATTCGCGCGGAACGGCCTGATACGGCGCGTATTGCTCCTTAACAAAGCTTTCAAGCTTCTTTTCGTAAGCCGTTTTCTTTTCAAGCTTTTTGTATTTTTCGTAAGCCTCGGCGTATTCGCCGTTTACGAAGGCAAGGTATGCCGGCTCTGAGGAATACCGCTTAACAAGAAAATGAGAATAGTGCTTGAATATGTTGTTAAAAAAGCTTTCCTTACCTGCATTATCGCTCGGTATAAGCTCCTCGTTAAAGCCGTAAACCGCCCTTATTTCGTCAATTTTACGCTTTACAAGCTTATCCTCTTTTTCTTTAAGCGAGGCGATTTCTTCAAGGTGGTATTCAATGAAATCCGTTATGTAATTAAAGCACGCCTTCATTCTTGCCGCGCTTTCAATATAAGGAAAGCAGTAGCAGTGGAAATCATATATTTCAAGATAGTCAATAAGCTCCTGAATCTCAAAGAAATACGGGCTGTCGCCGTCAAGGTAAACCCTGCACGAAAGGGTGCTCAGCGGATAGTTTTCGCTTCCCTTGAAGGAATAAACAAATTCAAGCTTCAGGCTGTCAGTTGTTATCTGGCAGTATTTATAAAGCTTATCCCTGTAGCAGTATATATCCCTTGCACCGCTTTTTTCATAGTAATTTCTGCTGAGCTTTTCAAGATATTCGGAAAGCTTTTCGGTTTTCATATTATCACCACCGCTTTAATTATAAAAGGTTAAGGCTTCCTTTGTCAATAAGTAAGAAAAAATAGTCCCTGTTTATGTTTGACTAAAAACAATTGGTATAGTATAATTACAGCGGTGATATTTATGGACATTAAATACAGCTATATTCTTCCCTGCTATAACGTTGCGGGGAAAATTGCCGATTGCTTAAACAGCATATTTAAAAACACCGCGCTTTCGTACGAGGTTATAATCGTTAACGACGGCTCGCCGGATAATCTTAACGACGTCCTCAGCGAATACTTTGAAAGCAAAATAGACGACGGTATTAACCGGCTTGAATTTAAAGGTAAAAGCGTAACCGTTTTGTGTAAGGAAAACGGCGGCGTTTCTTCTGCAAGAAATTCGGGTATCGGGCTTGCAAGGGGAGAATACCTCCTTTTTGCCGACCCTGACGATGAGCTTGCCGAGGGCTCGCTTGATTCAATAGATTTTGCCGTAAGTGAAAATCAGCCCGATTTGCTAATTACGGGCTTTATTATTAAAACCGAAAATAAAAACGCAGGCGAAACCATAAAAAACGTTTATCCCTCGCGCGATTTTAAAACCGAAAGCAGGGAAGAGGTTATGCAAAACGTGTTTCCGCTTTTTTTCGGCTTTTCGGTTAACAATATAAAAAAATGGGGAAGCGAGGGCGTGTCCCTTGCCTCTCAAACGGAATTCGGCTCGGTTTGGCGCTGCGTTTTCAAAACGGACATTATTAAAGAAAACTCCATTCGCTTTGACCCTGAAATCATCCTTCACGAGGACGGAATGTTCATCTGCGAATACCTTACCTTTGCAAAAAAGGTTTATTCGCTCGGAGCTTTAACCTATATTTATA
>ONCR01000093.1 GCA_900316345.1 uncultured Eubacteriales bacterium
CCTTTGTCTGCTACGCAGACATTTCCCCTGTCAAGGGGAATTCCCGAGGGGGAAGGCGTGAATGGTTTGTTGATTGTAGGGGAGGGTCTCCGCGCCCTCACGAGATTCCGAATTCCGAATTCCGAAATCCGCATTCCGAATTTTGAATTACCTTTTGCTGTTATAATCCGCGTCTATATCCTCGCGCCAGGAGGAAGCGAGCGGAGCGGCGCAGCACACACAGTCAACCGCTGACGAAACCGATTTGTAAACCGCCTTCGTTCCCTTTTTATCGGCACGGTAATTAACGGCTCTCTCCTCGCTTATGCCGAAATGAGAAGCGGTTTCAACGGCGTCAATATTGGCCCCGATGAAAAGGAATTCCCAGCCAAGCTCCTTCTTCGCTTCAATCATTTTTTTAACCTTATCAGAAGAATAAACGTGGCTTGCGTTTTCATAGCCGTCGGTTATGATTACGAACATTGTGTTAGTAGGGACGTCGTCCTTTCTTGCGTACTTATGGATTTTTGAGATATGGTCAACAGTTGAACCGATTGCGTCAATAAGCGCAGTACAGCCCCTTACGAAGTAATCCTTATCGGTAAGGACTTTTGCCTGTGAAATCGGGATTCTGTCGTGCAGGGTTTCGAGCTCATGGTCAAAAAGAACGGTTGTAACAAAGCCCTTGCTCCCCTGCTTTTTCTGTTTTTCAAGAACCGAATTGAAGCCGCCGATTGTATCGCTTTCAAGGCCTCCCATTGAGCCTGAACGGTCAAGGATGAACACAAGCTCGTTTAATCTGTTTTCCTGATTGTTGTTTACTGTTTTTTTCATAATAAAAAACCTCCTTAAATGCTTTTGGTTTATCAACCTTACAACTGCATTATAGGAGGTTTTAAATTCGTTTTGGTCGCCCGTCAGGCGACAAATTAAAGAAGCGGCTGGTCATAGGCGTAAAGCGCTTCGTTAACGGTAAAAATATCGTAAATACGGTTTATAATAAAATATTCAATTATAACGTCAAATTTACTGCTGTGAGAAAGGGCGAAGCCTGCCTTCATAAGCATTTCCTTTGTTTTTTCAAGGTCAAGCTCAAGGGCAAGGCAAAAAGCGAGAACCGTCGGCTTGCTCGGGCGGTAATCGGGATTTGAGCGAATTTTTGAAAACAGCTTACGGTCAACCCCTGCTTTTTTATAGCACTCGCTGTCCTTCATTCCCCTTTCGTCAATAAGCCGAAGTAGCATTGAGGAAAAGCCCTCGTCAAGAACAAAATTAAAATTCTTAATATGAGGAGCCTGCTTATACTGAACGCTCGGCTCGCTTGCTTTTGAGCGCGCACCGAAGGAAGCCTGCGACCTTGACGGCGCGGGCATAGAGGACTGAGGACAAATGCTCGGCGCCCGGGGCGGCTTGGGAGTGCTGTAAAATGAAGGCTCGCACTCGATTTTTTCCGTTTCGGGTATCGTATGCTTATCGTACGGCTCCGCCGCTGAGGCATAACAGGTATCAACGCTTTCCGCAGTTTTAGTTTCGTCGCTGTAAAACCTTTCAATATAAAGCTGAAGCGCGGAGTAGTTAATTTTAGTTTTTTTCTTTTTAAATATTCCCATTTTTCCACCTCGTCAAAATTATATTACGGGGCGAAATAAATGTCAACAAACAAGATTAATAATCGCGCAAACGGCAAAGCCGAGCGAAAGCGGAACGGCAACCGAAAGAAGAGTATATTTCACGCTTTTGGTTTCTTTATAAATAGTTAAAAGCGTTGTTGAACACGGAAAATGGAACATTGAAAAAACGCAGGTGCAAAGCGCGGTTTTCACCGTCCAGCCGTTTTCGGTAAGCACGGCTGAAAGGGAATCGAGCGAGGAATAATCAAGTATTCCTTTTTTTGAAAGATAGGCCGTAAGAACAAGCGGAATAACGATTTCATTAGCCGGAAAGCCTAAAATAAACGCAAGAAGAATAACCCCGTCAAGTCCCATTAATGCACCTATCGGCTCAAGGACTGACGAAATGCGGTTAAGTAGGCTGATACCGCCGATATTTACGTTTGCGAAAATCCAGATAATAAGCCCGGCAGGGGCGGCGACGGACACTGCGCGAAGAAGCACGAAGGCAACCTTTTCCTTAAGACTCAGCAAAACCGTTTTAATTATCTGGGGCCGTCTGTAGGGCGGAAGTTCCATAACGAACGAGGACGGAACGCCCTTTAGCGCGGTTTTTGAGAGCACAAAAGAAGAAAGCATTGTTCCCGCAAGCGAAAGGCCGAGAAGCGCAAGAAGAATCAGCATAGAAACAAAGCTGTTTTTACTGAAAAACATAGAAATAACAGCTATGAGAAGCGGAAATCGCCCGTTGCAGGGAGTAAGCGAATTTGTAATAATCGCAACAAGACGCTCGCGCGGTGAATCAATTATTCTTGCGCCTGTAACCCCTACCGCATTACAGCCCAGCCCCATACAGCAGGTAAGCGACTGCTTTCCGCACGCGCCGCATTTTTCAAAGCAATAATCAAGATTAAACGCAAGGCGGGGAAGAATTCCGAAATCCTCAAGCAATGCAAAAATCGGAAAGAAAATCGCCATAGGCGGAAGCATAACCGCAACGACCCAGAACAGCACCCTTAAAACACCGTGAACAAATAAACCGCTAAGCATTACGGGAGCGCCGATTTGGTTAAGCCGCGCGCCGAGCCACGCTTCAAAGCTGTCAAAAGCATTCTTTAAAAGCTCCGACGGATAATTTGAAAACCTTACGGTTATCCACAGCGTAAGCCCGAGAACGACTGCCATTGCAATAAAGGAAGTAAATTTACCGAGCATAATTTTATCAAGCTTACTAATTTTTTGTTCCTTATAAACGGTAACGGTTTTTGAGCAGATTTCCTTTGCTCTTTGGTAAAGCGGAGCATCAAAATCAAGCACAGGCTCCGGCGTTAGCGCGCCCGTTGTTATAAGATGAATTTTTTCAAGCAGGGCGTTGATTCCCTTGCCGGAGCGCGCAGTTGCCTTAACAACGGGAACGCCGAGTAAATCGGAAAGCAAAACCTCGTCAACATATATTCCCTTTCTTTTTGCCTCATCGCAAAGGTTAATAAGAACAACAACCCTATTTGTTATTCGAAGAAGCTGATAAACAAGAACCAGCGAGCGCTCAAGCACGGAGCCGTCAACAACGCAGACGACGCAATCCGCCTTGCCCTGCTTAAGATAATCGCCCGCGATTTCCTCCTCTTTAGAGGTATGAAAAAGCGAATATGTACCCGGAAGGTCAACAACGGTATAATCGTTATATTTATAGTAAAAATGCGCCGCCTTCGTTTCAACTGTTTTTCCTATCCAGTTACCCGTATGCTGGTGCATTCCCGTAAGCTCGTTAAAAACCGTGCTTTTGCCGACGTTGGGATTACCCGTAAGCGCAACAATTCTTTCGCTCATAGGCTCACCTCGATTTTTTCGGCGTCGCTTTTTCTGACTGCAATATTGCTTCCCATAACACTGAATAATATAGGCGAGCCGAAAACCGAACGGCACACGCACACAACCCTTTCGCCCTTTGAAAATCCCATTTCGCCAAGCCTTACAAAAAACCGGCCGCTTCCCGTAAAGCCCGTTATTACGGCTGACTGATTGTTTTGAAGCTCTGATAAAAGCATAAAACCACCTCACGCCATATTATGCGAAAAACAGTTGATTGTTAAGTATTGATTTTAGGAAAAAAATATATTACAATCATTTTTGAGGTTGATATTATGAAAAAATCCAAATTACTTATTACGGCATTAATTTGCGCCGCCCTTGTTTTGGGAGGCGCGGCAATCGGCTACACCGTTTTTAAACCAAAGGACTCTTCCGTTGAAGCAAGCACAGCGCAGGTAACTGACGCAGAAGAGGATAAGAGCGAAAGCGAAACGGAGGAAAAAGCGGAGGATAAAAGCGAAAATACCGAAGAGGGCGAAAGCAATTCTTCATCCGAAAAGGAAACCGAAAAAGCCGAAGACGAAGCGGTCTCTTCCGCCGAAGAGGATTCTGACGCCGTACCTGCCCCCGATTTTACGGTAAGCGACGTTGACGGCGGCGAAATCAAGCTTTCGGATTTAAAGGGCAAGCCCGTTGTTATTAACATTTGGTCAACACAGCTTGACGAATGTAAAAACGAGCTTGAATACCTTAACAGCCTTAACGGCGAATACGAAAACAGGGTAAACTTTATGGGAATTAATCTTCTTGAGGATAACAAGAAGGATAACCTTATTACCGTTAAAACCTATCTTCTTGAATACGGCTTTAATCTTCCCGTTTATCTTGACAGCTATACCGAGGTTAAAAGGCTTTATAAAATAGACACCGTTCCCACAACGATTTTCATTGATAAGAACGGATATATCTATAAGGTATATGAGGGCGACGTTACCGAGGCTATGGCAAAGGGAGCTATTGAACAAATGCTTAAGTAAGCCCCGAAATAAGCTTATAATTGTTTTTAATGCGTTCATCCTGCGGAGAAAGCTTAAGCGCTTTTTCACAGAGGATGAGCGCTTTTTCTTTAAGCCCCATATTAAACGCCGCAACCGAGCCTATATCATAAAGCACGCCATCGCGGCAGAACGCTTCGCTGATATAGCTTTTAGGCCTATCGGTAATTTTAAGCGCTTCGCTCACCATATGAAAAGCAAAAGCCCAGTCGCCCGTATCAAGCGCAAGAAGCGCGGCTTCGGTATAACCCTCGCGAAGATAAGGGGCTTCGGCAACGGCTCTGTAAAGCCAGCTTTTCGCATTGTAAAAATCACCTTTTGCCTTGTACGCCCGCGCAATATAGCGCATTGAAGCGGCGCGCTCATCCGCCCAGACGGCGGATTTAAGCTTAAGGTGGCGGTTCAGCGTTCTTATACAGTCGTCCCAGCGCCCGTAAAACATATATTCGCGGCCGAGGTAGTGCATATTTCTGTCATCCTCGGGCGATTCCTTAACCGAAAGCTCGAGAAGCTCAAGATACTGTGCGCGTGATTTGCTTTCGTCGGGATAGTGCTTAAGAAGAATGCCCTCGGCTGTGGCGTAGTTATCAGGCAAAGTTTTTGAATATTCAAGCACTTCGTGAACGGGATGAACCCATTTAAAGCCGAAACGGCTGTGAATTTTTTCGGCATAAAAGCTTACGCCCGGCGTACCGTCGGGATTAAAGGACCATATATAGTTATAGCGCACGCGGGTTGTTTTTCCCTTTTGCCAAACCTTTTCAAGCTCCTTTCGCCAGCCCCTTTCGAATACCTCGTCCAAATCGGTACAAACGCATATTTCATACTCCTCGGGCACAAAAGAAAGCGAGATATTACGCGCCTCATCAAATCGCCAGGGATTAACGCTTATCTCATTTACAACGGCGCCGCCCTCCCTAAGCAGCTTAACGCTGTTATCGCCCGAGCCTGTATCGCACACAAAAATTCCGTCCGCTTCGCTCATTGAGGCGAGCCAGCGATTTACGAATTTTTCCTCATTTTTACATATTGCATATACGGCAATTTTCATATAACCAACTCCTATGTAACGGGCTTTCGCCCGTTTTTTTTAAAGCTTGATAATAACAAGGTGAGCGCTGACGGCCGACGCTCCGCCCGCAGACGGGGTTAGGGTTAACGCGGTAGAATTACCCGCAGGGTTAATTACGCTTAAAACGCTGTTTTCCTGCGTTGTTGTAATGATAACCGAATTACTGATTTCGCTTGTTCTCGAAGCCCTTCCGGCAACGGTGTGGTCAAGCTGAACGCCGTTAAGTGCAAGAGCAAGCTGGCCTGCCTCGGTTACGCTTGCGCTGAACATAACCATATAGCTGCCTGCCGCGGCAAGATTAAAGGTACTCGGTGTAAGCCTGCCTATTGAGGTTGAGCTGATTGTTGAATTATTGGGGAATTCAACCGCTGCGCCTGCCGCAACCGTTGCGGTATTATTGCCGGGCATAAGAGCGTAGAAATCGGCGTATTCTGCCGCGAATGCAGGGCCGGTAGGTCCTGTTGCGCCCTGAGGGCCTGTAGGGCCTGTTGCGCCCTGAGGGCCTGTAGGGCCTGTTGCGCCCTGAGGGCCTGTAGGGCCTGCTATTCCCTGAATACCCTGAGGACCAGTAGGTCCCGTTACGCCTGACGGGCCGGCAATACCCTGAGGGCCCGTAGGGCCGATAGGTCCCTGAACGCCCTGTATACCCTGAACACCCTGAGGTCCGGTTGCGCCCGCAGGGCCCGTTGGGCCGGTCGGACCGGTAAGCACGCAGGTGCAGTTGCTTATGCAGCTTCCGTAGGGGTTACAGCCGTTATTAAAGCTGTTGTTGCAACTGCCGTTACATCCGCAAGCTCTGCTGTTAGATTGGTTATAAATTGTCATAAAGTTCTCCTTTGCCGAATTTGTATGCAACGCATACATTACAATATATGCCGATTTTCGACAAAGCGTTAAAAAACCGACTCCGAGATACTCCGAGATACGTCCTTCGGAGTCGGTTTTTTATTAGTTATCGTCATCTGACGAGAGCTTGAGAACTGCAAGGAAGGCTTCCTGCGGAACTTCGACTGAGCCGAACTGGCGCATTCGTTTTTTACCCTCCTTCTGTTTTTCAAGAAGCTTTTTCTTACGCGTTACGTCGCCGCCGTAGCATTTTGCAAGAACGTCCTTGCGAAGCGCCTTAACGGTTTCCCTTGCGATAACCTTTCCGCCGATTGCAACCTGAATGGGAATTTCAAAAAGGTGGCGCGGAATATATTTTTTAAGCTGTTCGGCAATTCTTCTTGCCCTTGAATAGGCTTTTTCGCGGTGGATAATAAACGAAAGGGCGTCAATAACGTCGCCGTTTAGCATAACGTCAACCTTAACAAGGTCGGAACGGCGGTAATCCTTAAGCTCGTAATCAAAAGAAGCGTAGCCCCTTGTCCGCGATTTAAGCGCGTCAAAGAAATCGTATATTATTTCGTTAAGCGGAAGCTCGTAGTGAATATCAACTCTTTCGGGAGTGATATAATCCATCGTTACGAAAATACCGCGCTTTTCCTGACACATATCCATAACTGTTCCCACAAATTCGCTCGGAACGTAGATATGCGCGTCTGCAAACGGCTCTTCGCTGTAATCTATATATGCAGGGTCCGGATAATTGGTCGGGTTGTCAACCTCAACCGTAGTTCCGTCCGTAAGATAGATTTTATAAACCACGCTCGGAACGGTTGCAATAAGGTCAAGATTATACTCCCTGTCAAGCCTTTCCTGAATAATTTCAAGGTGTAAAAGTCCGAGAAAACCGCAACGGAAGCCGAAGCCGAGAGCGCTTGAGGTTTCGGGCTCGTATGAAAGCGAGGCGTCGTTTAGCTGAAGCTTTTCAAGCGCGTCGCGCAGTGCTTCGTAATCGGCGCCGTCCGCAGGGTAAATTCCGCAGAAAACCATAGGGTTAACCTTACGGTAACCGGGAAGCGGTTCAAGCGCGGCGTTGGGAACGGTTGTAACCGTATCGCCCACCTTTGCGTCGCCAACCGTTTTGATTGACGCGGTGATATAGCCAACCTCGCCTGCGGTAAGCTCCTGCGCCTTTTCCATAGACGTTGCGCGCATATAGCCAACCTCAACAACGGTAAACTGCGCCCCGGTTGACATAATTTTCATTGTGTCGCCCGCTTTTATTTTACCATCCATTATTCTTACATAAACGATAACTCCGCGATAGCTGTCATAAATTGAATCGAAGATAAGCGCCTTAAGCGGCTTGCTGTCGTCGCCTTCGGGAGGGTCAATACCGTTTACAATATATTCAAGCACCGCTTCAACGTTTTCGCCCGTTTTTGCGCTAATGCGCGGAGCGTCCATACAGGGTATGCCTATAACCTCCTCGACCTCGTTTGCAACGCGGTCAGGCTCAGCGGCGGGAAGGTCGATTTTATTTATTACGGGAAGGATTTCCAAATCGTGGTCAAGCGCAAGATAGGTATTGGCAAGTGTCTGAGCCTCAACGCCCTGCGACGCGTCGACAATCAGTATTGCTCCCTCGCACGCCGCAAGCGAACGCGAAACCTCATAATTAAAGTCAACGTGGCCCGGGGTATCAATAAGGTTAAAAATGTAATTCTCGCCGTTTTCCGCCTTGTAATCAAGCTTAACGGCGTGTGCCTTAATGGTTATTCCCCTTTCGCGTTCAAGGTCCATATCGTCAAGAATCTGTTCCTGCATATCGCGCTTTTCAACAGAGCTTGTAAGCTCCAAAAGGCGGTCCGCAAGGGTGGATTTTCCGTGGTCAATATGGGCTATTATGCAAAAATTTCGTATGTTTTTCTTGTTAACTGACAATGCAAATTCCTCTTAATCTTTATTCTTTACGCTGTTAACGCTTTTTACCTCATCAAGCGTTTCCTTTGAATGCGCCGCGCCCTTAAAAAAGCGATAAAAATAATATGCAGGAAGAAGATATGGGCGTTTTTCAAGCGCTCTGTAATCCGCAAGCATTTTCTTTTTCGGCGGAAAAAGCCTTCTTAAGATGTACTTACGCTTTGCGCTTTTAAGGTCGGAGCCCTCGCTCATTTCTTCAAGCGCACGGGTTATTCTTACCTTTCCCGTTCCGAAAATTCCGAAGTTGATAAATACTTCAAGAAGCTTTTCGTCTTTTTCGTCAAGCTCCTTTTCATCAAAAAGCTTAAAGGCAAGCTCCCTCGTTTTCTTTTCAAAATCAAGAATTCCGAATTCGTCAAGCCTTGAATTTATATATCCGTAATCAAGCTTATCGCCGTCCTTTTTAAGAAGCAGATAATTATCGGCAAGAAAGCGGATTCCGCAGCCTGCGGTTGAATAATGCTTGTACATATGGCAAACGTTATAGATATAAACGTCGTTTAAGCCCATATGATAAAGACAGGGGTTTTCGCAATCCTGCTTTGCATTTTCCCAAAGGTTATCGAATTTCGGGCAGAAATCGTGCTCTTCAAAAAACAGGGTTCTGTGAAACTCGAAGGTTGAAAACGGTTCTTTATGATAATCGTCGCTGTTTTCGCCGGTTGCGGTGCATTTATAGCCGTGGGCTTTCATAATTTCGGCAACGGCGTTTCGGTTCTCTTCGTCAAAAAGAATATCGTTATCGCTCATCTGGCGCATACTTTCTTTAGGATAATACGCCTTGATGATAAGCCCCTTAAGCGGCATAAATCTTATACCCCGTTCGGTAAGCTCGCCGAAAATCTGTTCGCGCTCATTATTCATAACAAGCATTCTTTTAAGCTCGCTCATTGAATAATCCTTAAAACGCGCCTTTTCCTCTTCGGGTACGCAGTCAAGGGAACTTATAAGCGGAAATATTATATTGTAAACCTGATGCATCTTTGCAAGGTGCAGCAACGCCTTAAAGTCAACCTTTTCGTCGATAACGGGAGTTTTACCGTTAAACGCGCAGGCAAGAAGGTTGCAAAGACAGCTCACCTCTGTTTTTCTTGCTTCGCTCATTATTCAAGTATTCCCAAATTATTTAACTGTTCAATAATCTCTTTAACGTCGGCTCTTATTGTTTCCTTCGGAGCGTCGTATTTTTCAAACATCGCGTTAACGATACTCTCCTCGCTCTGTTCGGTTTTAAGAAGCTCAAAGATATAAGCCGCGGTTTTGTTGTTATTTATAATTCCCTTAACGCTTTTAGACAGCCTGCCCGTAGCTATTGCAAAGCTATTGCCGTCAATATTGCCGAGAACTATATCCTTTTTAAGTTTCATTAAGCTCTTCCTTTCGGCAAATCAGTTGTTGTTTAAAATCTGCCTTGCAACGTGAATACCGCTTGCGGAGGCATGGGAAAGCGAATGGGTTACGCCCGAACCGTCGCCGATAACGTAAAGCCCCTTATGCTTTGTTTCAAGGTTTTCGTCAAGCTCAACCTCCATATTATAGAATTTTACTTCTACGCCGTAAAGAAGCGTATCGGGATTTGCGGTTCCCGGGGCGATTTTATCAAGGGCGTAAATCATTTCGATAATTCCGTCAAGAATTCTTTTCGGAAGAACAAGCGAAAGGTCGCCGGGAGTAGCGGCAAGAGTAGGCTGGGTAAGCCCCTCTTCAATTCGTTTAGGGGTGCTTCTTCTTCCGGAAACAAGGTCGCCG
>ONCR01000108.1 GCA_900316345.1 uncultured Eubacteriales bacterium
TTTCAATTCCGCTTGCTATTTCTGCGGCGTTAATGTTCTTTAAAATTCCGGGATTAAGCGAAGCAAAATACCTTGCTTATGCCTATGTTACATATATTCTTTACGGAATGATGTATACCGCTGTTAACATTCCTTACGGCTCCCTTGCTTCCGTTGTAACAGATGACGAGCTTGAGCGTTCCTCGCTTTCAATGTGGCGTTCAATCGGCGCAGGTGTAGGCGGACTTCCGGGAACAATCATCCTTCCTATGCTTGTTTATACCGTAGTTGGTAAATATCCTAACGGTAAAGATATTCAGGTTCTTAATGAAAACAAGCTTTTCTGGTGCGTACTTGTTCTTTCTGTAATTTCTGTTTTTGTGTATTTTCTTCATTACAAGCTTACTAAGGAAAGAATTGCTCCACAGAAGAAGCAGAAGAACAGCAATGCCCTTGCAACAATTTCCGCTCTTGTTAAGAACAGAGCGTTCGTTACGATTTGTATTGCTTCAATGCTTCTTATTGCGTTCCAGTTCTATTATCAGTCAACCTTTACATATCTCTTTACTGACTATTTCGGAAAGCCCGGGCTTTATGCAATGGTAACTATTTGTACTTACCTGCCGATGGCTATCTTTATTCCGATTATGAACAAGCTCATTGTTAAGTTCGGTAAAAAAGAGCTCTGCGCTTTCGGTATGGCATTTGCAACTATTGCATGCCTGATACTCTTCTTTGTAAGAGGCACCGCTCTTGCGGAAAATCCGTATTTCTTCCTTGGCTTAACCTTCTTCTCGGGCCTTGGCCAAACCTTCCTCGTTCTTGAGGTTTGGGCGCTCGTAATGGATGTTATTGATTACCACGAGGTAAGAACAGGCAGACGTGAAGAGGGTATGGCTTATGCGTTCTTCTCATTTACAAGAAAGCTCGGTCAAACGCTTGCAGGCGTTGGTCTTAACGTTCTTCTCGGCGCGATTAACTATGACGGAACCGCAACGCAAAACGGTAAAATGCTTGCGCCCGAGGTTCTTTCCAAGCTCTATGATATTTCAACAATAGTTCCTGCTATTATGCTTGCGCTTATGGCGGTAACGCTCTTCTTCGGTTATAACCTTTCAAAGAAGAAGCTTGTTGAGGTTCACGAACAGCTTAAAGAAATCAGAGCAAACGAAGAATAATTTAATAGTTTTATGAGAGGGCAAACGCCCTCTCTTTTTTATTTCAATATATGATAAATTGAACATATAAAAATAAGATTGACAACTTTTTGGCAACTGTTATAATTAACTTATGTTTTTAAAGGAGGACGCATTTTTGAAAAGGTTTATTGCAATTATTCTTTCGCTTACCGTTATTGCTTCAATGCTTGCGGCTTGTTCAAATAACGGCAGCGGTGAAAAAAATGACGAGGGAAAAATCAATATAGTAACAACGATTTTCCCGATATATGACTGGACGCTGAACGTCATCGGGGATGATGAAAACGCAGAGGTAAGCTTCCTTCTTGATAACGGTGCGGATTTGCATAACTATCAGCCTACTGCGGACGATATGGTTAAAATATCGGATTGCGATATGTTTATCTATGTCGGCGGTGAAAGCGATAAATGGGTTGACGACGCGCTTAAAAACGCCTTGAATAAAGATATGGTTGTTATTAATCTTCTTGACGTTCTTAAGGACAGAATTAAGGAAGAGGAAATTAAAGAGGGGATGCAATCCGAGGAGGAGGAAGAATCCGAAGAGGGCCCCGAATATGACGAGCATATCTGGCTTTCAATTAAAAACGCGGAAGTCTGCGTAAGCGAAATTGCCGAAAAGCTCAGTAGTATAGGCAAGGATAATAACCCTTACATTTCAAATGCAAAGGAATATAATAAGAAGCTTGACGCCGCGGACAAGGATTATACCGACCTTTTGGCAGAAGCTAAGGCTGAAAACAAAAAGAGAGTTCTTGTTTTCGGCGACCGTTTCCCGTTCAGGTATCTTGTTGACGATTACGGGCTTGATTACTACGCCGCTTATGCGGGCTGCTCGGCGGAATCAGAAGCGAGCTTTGAAACAATTTCCTTCCTTGCGAATAAGGTTGACGAGCTTGGTCTTGAATATGTTTGCGTTATTGAGGGAAGCGACGGCGAGCTTGCAAAAACGATAATTGATAACACAAAGACGAAATCAGCAAAGACGGTAACCTTTAATTCTATGCAGAATGTTACGAAAAACGATGTTGAAAACGGTTCCGACTATATTTCTATTATGAAGGATAACTATATCGCGCTTGCAACTGCGCTTGGTATTCAGTTAGGAGGCTCGGCTGAAACGGAATGATACTCAAATGCGAAAACTTAACGCTCGGCTATGACGGCAGAGCAGTTGTTGAAAATCTGAATTTTGAAATAAACAGCGGCGATTATCTTTGTATTGTAGGCGAAAACGGCTCGGGAAAAAGCACGCTTATGCGAACGCTTCTTAACCTTCAGTCGCCCATTTCCGGAACGATTGAAACAGGGGACGGGCTAAAAAGAAACGAAATCGGCTACCTTCCTCAGCAGACCGTCGTTCAGCGCGATTTCCCTGCATCCGTCTGGGAAATCGTACTTTCGGGAAATCTCAGCAGAGCGGGACTTAAGCCGTTTTATTCAAAAGAGGATAAAGCCCGCGCAAAAGAGAATATTGAAAAAATGGGCATAACCCACCTTACAAAACGCTGTTACCGCGAGCTTTCGGGAGGTCAGCAGCAGAGAGTTCTTCTTGCAAGGGCGCTCTGTGCAACCAAAAAGCTTCTGCTTCTTGACGAGCCTGTATCGGGGCTTGACCCGAAGGTTACCGCCGAAATGTATTCGCTTATTGAAGAGCTTAATAAAAACGGAATAACAATAATAATGATTTCCCATGATATTAATGCGGCTGTCAGATACGCAAGCCACATTCTTCATATCGGAAGCAAGCTCTTTTTCGGAACAACGGAAGAATATCTTTTCAGCGAAACAGGCAACGCCTTTTTCAAAAGTGAAGGAGGCGAGAAATAATGGCGGATATTATTAATAAGCTCTTTGTTTATCTTCATTACCCGTTCGTTCAGTATGCGCTTATAGCAGGCGTTCTTATTGCTCTTTGCTCCTCTCTTCTCGGCGTTACGCTTGTTTTAAAACGCTTTTCGTTTATAGGCGACGGTCTTTCTCACGTAGCATTCGGAGCTATGGCAATTGCAACGGTTATGAAGCTTACAAACGAAATGGTAATAATCTTACCCGTAACCGTTATTGCGGCAATCCTTCTTCTTGCCGGAAGTAAAAACCGTAAGATTAAGGGCGACGCCTCAATTGCAATGATAAGCGTAGGCTCGCTTGCAATCGGTTATCTTATTATGAACGTTTTCCCGGGCTCAAGCAACGTTTCGGGCGACGTTTGCTCAACGCTTTTCGGCTCAACCTCAATTCTTACGCTTTCAAAGCTTGACGTCTGGCTCTGCGTTGCGCTTTCTATAGTTGTTATTGCAATCTTTATTGTTTTTTACAACAAAATTTTTGCCGTAACCTTTGACGAGGGCTTTGCCAAAGCAACGGGAACAAATGCAGGGGCTTATAACTTCCTTATTGCGGTTGTTATTGCAGTTATTATTGTTCTTGCAATGAATCTTGTAGGCTCGCTTCTTATATCTGCACTTGTAATTTTTCCTGCACTTTCGGCTATGAGGGTGTTTAAAAATTTCAAATCGGTAATAATCTGCTCGGCGGTGTTCTCTGTTTTATGCGCCGCGCTCGGAATTATTATTTCTATTCTTATGAGCACTCCCGTAGGCTCAACAATAGTTGCCATTGATATTATCGGCTTTATCATTTTCTCCGTTATCGGAGCTATAAAAAAGTAGGTGTAATTATGAAAAAAATAATCGTATTATTATTAACTCTTTCAATAGTATTTGCATTTGCAGGCTGTAAGGGCGGCGAAAAAACGGAAAACGCGGAGCCGGCAAGCTCTGCCGAGGGCGCTTCCGGTTCGGATACCGCGTCGGACGATTCGCAGTATACTACTCAGGCGGCGGCTTATAAAAGCGAGGGTAAAAGCTCGGGCAAGAGCTTTGAAACCATTCTTGATACGAATGAATACGCTATGTATTACAACATCTTTTATAATAAGCAGGGAAGCGATTACGCTGATAAGCCCGTTATCAAAAAGGGGATTTTTTCAACGCTCTATGACGGTTATAATAAGCGCTACAGATATTATGTTTGGGGTTATAACGACCAAACAAAATGCTGCGACTGGCAGTGGGAGCTTAAGGTTGAGGATGAATCAGACCTTCCCGCTAACGGCTCAACCGTAGAGGTTATGGGAACGCTTAAAGCTTCAGAAGAATCGCTCGACGGCTATTGGATTGAAGAGCCTCAGATTACCGTTAAAAAGGAATTTAAGGGTCCGTCCGTTGACGTTGATATGTCAACAATGAGCGCAACGCTTGAAAGGGTAGAGGCTTACTATATTTCCAATAAGGATGAAAAGCTTGAAGGACAAACGGTTTGTATGTACGGCAGAGTGCTTTCGCCTACGGCAATTCAGCATCCGTACTATGACGGCGCGTTTGAAATCGGACTTGAAACCGATGATGAAATGCCTGCAATCGGAATTATGGTTATGGTAACGGGAACAATAAAAGACGGAAAGATTGTAAACGCAACCGTTTCTCAAACTGAGGATTATTAATAACAAAAAACCGGGAATTGGGGCATCCCAA
>ONCR01000096.1 GCA_900316345.1 uncultured Eubacteriales bacterium
TCGCGGCAAGGTGTGGGCACCTTGCCCTACATTGGTATGCAAAACGGCATTTATAATGGGGCGAGGGGCTTGCCCCTCCAATAATTCCGCATTCCGAATTCCGAATTCCGAATTTGCAATCAGTCGCTTATATCCGTATCCATTGCTATATCAAGCGTAAAATCGGGATATTTTTCCTTAACCTCGCGCCTTATTTCCTCCTCAACTGTGCGGCTTACGCCGAATTCCGCAACGAAATCAAAGCTGATTGCCTTTTTATCTTTGTTATAATAAAAGCCATGAAGCTGTAAAACGCCTTCATGGGCGAAAACAAGCTTTTCAATTTCGCTTCTTACAGCCGCCGCCTCGTCGTTTTTCGTGTTGTATGAATATACGCCTACAGCAACCATATAGATGCCGTGCTCGTCCATAACCCTGCGCTGAATTTCCCTTGTAATTTCGTCAATTTTCGCCGCGGTGAAGTAATCGGGAACCTCAATGTGAACCGAAGCAAGGTAATTTTCGGGGCCGTAGTTGTTTAAAACAAGGTCAAACGCGCCCCTTACGCCGTCAACGCCCCTAACGGTGTTTTTAATTGCGTTTGAAAGCTCTGCGTCAATCCTTTCGCCAAGGATTTTTGAAAGAGTTTCACGAAGCATTTCAATACCGCTTTTAATGATTATCGCGGAAATAACTACGCCGAGGTACGCCTCAAGGCTGAGCCCCGTTGTAAGGAATATAACCGCCGCAACAAGCGTTGAAGCTGAGATTATTGAATCAAAAAGCGCGTCCGTGCCCGAAGCAATGAGCGCGTCCGAATTAACCCTTTTGCCTGAGCGCTTAACGTAAAGCCCGAGAAGAAGCTTAACGCCTACCGCAACGCCGACTATGATAAGCGAAACCGTGCTGTATTCCGCTTTTTCGGGGTGAATTATCTGTTTAACCGAGCTTATCAGCGACTGAACACCTGCATAAAGCACGATGATTGAAATAATCGCCGAAGTTAAGTATTCAATCCTTCCGTAGCCCATGGGATGCTTCTTGTCCGCAGGCTTGCCGGCAAGCTTCATGCCTATAATGGTAATTACGCTTGAAAGCGCATCGCTTAAGTTGTTAACCGCGTCAAGAATAATCGCTATTGAATTAGCCGCAAGGCCGATTATCGCCTTAAAAATTACAAGAAGAACGTTAACGCCTATGCCTATTAAGCTTGTTTTAAATATTTCCTTGCTTCTTTCGGCATGCTTGCTCTTTGCACCGGCTTCGTTGTTTGCCATCATATCACCTGTAATCATTTTAGTTTACTGTATTATACAGTTTTGCTTTACAAAATTCAATGTTTAATATATAATATGGGCGAAAGGAGTGAGAAAAATGAAGTTTTTTAAATGTTCTCACTGCGGTAATATTATCGCTTTTATGGAGAACAGGGGCGTACCCGTAATGTGCTGCGGACAGAAGATGGAAGAAATTGTTCCCGGCTCGGTTGACGCCGCCGCCGAAAAGCACGTTCCCGCTGTTGAAATCGACGGAAACAGGGTAATCATTAAGGTTGGCGAGGTTGACCACCCGATGACTGAGGAACACCATATCGCATGGATTGTTCTTGAAACCGAAAACGGCTTTCAGAAGAAAGAGCTTGATTCTACCGGAGCTCCCTGCGCAGAATTTGCGCTTGCAGGCGACAAGGCTGTTGCGGCTTATGCTTACTGCAACCTTCACGGCCTTTGGAAAAAGGAATTATAATTTATCGAAAACAAGGGGCGGCGCCTGGGAGAACCTTCGTAAAGAAGGTTCTCCCAATTAAATTAATCCTTGCGGATTAGTGAAGTTTTCCTTCGGAATATGAAATTGCTTCGCAAAGAAATACGCCTGCGGCGTGTTATGGATTAATTTTATTTCATATCGAGCACAGCGAGATATTTCACAATTTGCTCTGGCAAATTATTTCATATTGCTTGCAATATTTCATTAATGACAGACCGGTTATCTATCGGTCTGTTTTTTCTTTTCAGGTTTTGGCAGTACAAAACCTATGCTCGCTGCAGTCTATGACATATTTTCTTGACTATCTTATTTTAAAATGCTAAAATGTAAGTGCCAAATAATTTCACAATTGAATATTACGATTGGGAACAGTGTGTCTTTTTTTATCTTCGATAAAAATGCACGCTCTTAATTGCATACTGTTCTTCGTAATGGTTGTGAAATTGTTTGGCGACAGTTGAGCTTGCGTTTTTGGCGTACAGTCTCGGCTGTACGCATTTTTTATTTTTGAAGGAGATAATATGGAGAACAATCAAACAAATTATGGATATGTTGATATGTTAACACATGTCCTTTTGTTGGTGCTAACATTCGGCATTTATCATTTGTATTGGATTTATAAAACTACAAAGTTTCTGAACGAGCGTTCAAATAACCAAAGAAATGAAATGGCGGAATTACTTCTGTCCCTGTTTATCCCGTTTTATATTGTTTACTGGTATTACAGGACTGCTGAAATAATGGATGAAGTTGATATGGCACATCCTAATAAAGACTTTAAAACTCTCATTATTGTTTTTTCAATTATTATTGCTGTTGTTGCTGCGGTAATGGTACAAGACAGAATTAACAAAATGTTGGACGAACTAGACGCAGTAAACACAACAACAGTTACTGAAAAAACAAATAATAATTATGAAAGTCAAGCAATAGACGAATTGAAAAAGTATAAAGAGTTACTCGATATTGGGGCTATTACGCAAGAAGAGTTTGATATGAAAAAGAGACAACTAATAGGCTTATAGGAGGTTGGTTATTATGAAAAAAACAAATGTTAGTCATGCATTTTCTATCCTTTTCTCTGTTTTACTAATTGTAATCAGTGCATACTGGACTTTTCTATTGTACGATTGGTTTTGGGGAGATAGAATACTAATTAAATCTCTTGAACGCTTAATTGACGATTCTGAATGGATTATGATTTATATTTCCTCGCAAGCAGTAGCGTCTTTCATTTGTGGATTAATTCTCTTAATATGTTTGATAAGAAATAAACATTCTGGAGCCGTTAACTCGATATCCACTATGCTTTATATAAATGCATTAGTAGTATCTGTTTTTACTGTACTTATGCATTTGTCAAGCGAAGGAACAATTTCTATTGTGCTTACAGGAATAATCATTTTAACTCTAATCGTGTTTGCTATATCATCAAATGTTTTTAGACATAAAAACACTGTAGCTCTTATAATAATTGCATTGATTTATGTATTGATAATGTCATATAGATTTCATTATGATATGATGGCTTACTATAATAGTGTTCAAAATCCCGATTTTGACATCAGTGCGGTGAAAGGAAAGCTATTAATTCAAGAGGTATTAAATACCGCGTATCAATTGATATATACCTTATCTGTTGTAGTAACTGTTTTGTATTATAAAAATTGCCATATATATGGCGTTACAAATAATAAAGAAATTGAAAAGATAAACGAAACAAACAACGCTACTAACACAAATCAATTTGTCGAATCAGCTGATACGATAAAGAAATATAAAGAATTGTTTGATATTGGAGCAATTACTCAAGAAGAATTTGACAAGAAAAAACACGAACTGCTTGAATTATAACAGTACATTTTGAAAGGAATATTAATATGAATAATCAAGGAAAAAAAGCAGTAGGAACAGCATTATTAGTAATCGGCATTATTGTCGGTATAGCTGCAGTGGTGATGTTCTATGAATCGTATACTTCATTTTCGGCAGAAACAATGATTCATGAGCGTTACGAACTTTCACAATACTTTGGTACAGAAGCATCCGATTTAAATAGAGCAATTAATTTGCACCGAGAGGGCAAAACATATTTGCTAATTGGTGTTATTACAACTATTGTTTCTCTTGGTGGCGTTATTACTGGAGGGCTATTAATTTCAAATTCAAAGAAAGCATCGGATAACAACGAAGCCCAAGATGTTAAAGCAATGGCATCGATTGCCAAAGAAGCTGATACTGCGAAAAAAATAAAAAAATATAAAGAGTTGTTTGATGAAGGTGTTATTACTGAAGAAGAATACAACAATAAGAAAAAAGAATTACTTGACTTGTAATTCCGAGGTTAATTATGAAATATGTTAAGTTTACTGACGAAGAAAAAATTGCAAATTTTGATATAATCTGTGATAGCTTTTTTAATGCTAATTTTGGACATTTATCAAAATCGGATATTGAACTAATGATGTTTAACTTCTACATAAGTAAAATGGTAAAAGATAATTCCGATAATGACGGTATTATAGATTTTAATAAATGTTCTGATTATTTGATTAGTAAAGAGTTGGGAATAACTCAACAGAGAGTACGCAATCTGAAAGTTAAAAATCAATTGATTAATCCTATAGATTTCAAATGGGAAAAGGCACTCGCCAAGTTGACTGAAAACGCAAGATATGATAAAGAATCTCATAAGGTTATTCTTAATATTCCCGACCCGAACTTGTATATTGAGATTCAAAACTTTATTGAAGAAAACGGCGCTTATGTTGAAAAACAGTTAAACAGCAAGGTCTTACAAATCAGAGCAGAATACTATATTGCTTTGATTTTGAATTTAGAAGATGAAAAATCAAGTAAGCGAATAATAAAAGAGTTAAAAAAGCAATTCAGAAAAGACAATAAAAAAGAAGCAGCATTTGATGACAATAATATCGGCAAATCACTAATTGAAGGAACGGTCAATATAACGTCAATTGCCGCAAACATCAGTAGCCTTATTAGTCCTGCTAATTGTTTGGGGGCAAGCCTAATCAAATTATTAACCGCATAGCAAAGAAGGTGGATGAGATTATCTCATCCACCTTCTTTATGACGGACACCCCCTGGCGCCTCTTGTTTTTTTATTGACTGTATTTTTTACGTGTGATATAATATGCAAAATTAAAATTTTCAGGAGGGATAAAAATGGATTCTAACAAAAGACCCGAAACTATGGAAAGAATAACGACGCCCGAGCTTGCAAATGCGTTTATTGACGAGCAGATTAAGGCCTTAAGAGCACAAATTGGCGACAAAAAGGTGCTTCTTGCGCTGTCCGGAGGCGTTGACAGCTCCGTTGTTGCGGCGCTTCTTATTAAAGCGGTAGGTCAGCAGCTTGTATGCGTTCACGTTAACCACGGCCTTCTTCGTAAGGGCGAGCCCGAGCAGGTAATCGAGGTTTTCAGAAATCAGATGAACGCCAACTTAATCTATGTTGACGCAGTAGACCGTTTTCTGGATAAGCTTGCAGGCGTTGCGGAGCCCGAAAAGAAGCGTAAAATTATCGGCGCAGAGTTTATCCGCGTTTTTGAAGAAGAAGCAAGAAAGCTTGACGGTATCGAATTCCTTGCCCAGGGAACTATTTATCCCGATATTCTTGAAAGCGACGACGGCGTAAAGGCGCACCATAACGTAGGCGGCCTTCCCGAGGATTTACAGTTTGAACTTGTTGAACCGGTTAAGCTTCTCTTTAAAGACGAAGTAAGGGTTGTAGGTAAAGCGCTCGGCCTTCCCGATAATATGGTTTACCGTCAGCCGTTCCCGGGTCCGGGCCTCGGCGTAAGATGCCTCGGCGCAATTACGCGCGACAGGCTTGAAGCGGTAAGAGAAAGCGACGCTATTTTAAGGGAAGAATTTGCAAAGAACGGCCTTGAGGGCAAGGTTTGGCAGTATTTTACCGCAATTCCGGATTTCAAGGGCGTTGGAATTAAGGACGGCAAGCGTACGTTTGCTTATCCCGTAATTATCCGCGCGGTCAATACGACCGACGCTATGACCGCAACCGTTGAGAATGTTCCGTTTGACCTCCTTCAGCATATAACAAAACGTATCACAACCGAGGTTGAAAACGTCAACCGCGTCCTCTTCGACCTCACCCCGAAGCCCAGCGCAACAATCGAGTGGGAGTGAGAAATCCGCAGGATTTCGAGAGCGGTGCTCCAAATCTCTGATTTGGGAGAAAAGGTACAGTGTACCTTTTTGCAGCAACGCAAATTCAACTGTGTGCGGATTGTAAATTGCCTAATTTATACGCTGTAAACACTCTTTTTTAGCCGTTTTGAATTTGCTTTTGGCAACAAAATGGCAACACGAGTGAATTATCCTAAATACACATAACAAAAGGCTAATTGATTTTCTGTAATCAATTAGCCTTTTGTTTATTTTTGGACCTTATTTAG